>SHYY01000198.1 GCA_009692555.1 Myxococcales bacterium | reverse complement strand
GACAACAAGGTCTACTTCAAGAAGCTCTGCCCCGAGCACGGCGAATCGATCGCGCTGGTCGACGAGGATGCGCAGTACTACACCAACGCCTACCGCTTCGCGCGCCCCGGCACGCTGCCCCACAAGTTCTCGACCGAGGTGGACAAGGGCTGCCCCACCGACTGCGGGCTGTGCGCGGATCACGAGCAGCACACCTGCGTCCCGATCATCGAGATCACCGACTACTGCAACCTCGAATGCCCGGTCTGCATCGTCGACAACCAGTACTCGAAGCACATGACCACCGCGGCCTTTCGCGCGATCATCGATCGCCTGGTCGCGCACGAGGGCACGCTCGACGCGATCACCATCAGCGGCGGTGAGCCGACGATCCACCCGCACATCCTCGAGTTCATCGATATCGCCTCGCGGCCCGAGGTGAGCCGCGTGACCCTGGTGACCAACGGGCTCCGGATCGGCAGCGATCGCGCCTTCGCCGCCGAGCTGAAAAAGCGCGACGTCTACGTCATCCTCCAGCTCGACGGCTTCTCCGCCGCGTCGCACATCAAGGTGCGCGGGCGCGACCTCAGCAACGAGAAAAAGGCCGCGCTCGATGCGCTGCGCGAGCTCGACATCGCCACCCAGCTCTCGTTCGTCCCGGCGCGCGGCGTGAACGAGCACGAGATCGGGCAGGCGGTGGAGCTGATGCTGCAGGAGGACTTCATCCTCTCGATCATCTTCCAGCCGGTGGCGCTCACCGGGCAGGGCGGGGCGGCGTTCGAGCAGGACCCGATGGATCGGATCACCATCACCAGCGTGATCGACGCCGCGGCGAAGCAGACCGATGTGCTCCTCAAGTCCGATTTCTTCCCGCTCCCCTGCTCGCACCCCCACTGCGTCTCCTTGACCTATCTCCTCAAGCTCGACGACGGGCGCTACATGCCCTTCCCGCGCTTCGCCGAGATGCAGCAGCACCTCGATCTCTTCCGCTCCACCGCCACCATCGGCGCCACCGAGGACTTCGATCGCACGCTCACCGACGTGATCAATCAATTGTGGAGCGCGGCGGGCGAGATCCCCGACAGCGAGAAGATCAGCGCGGCGATGAAGCGCGCATTGAAGGCGCTCTATCCGAGCGGGCGCACCATCTCGACGGCAGAGCGCCACCGGATCGCCGAGCGGCAGGCCAAATCGATCTTCATCCACCACTACATGGACCGCCACAACTTCGACCTCGAGCGGCTGCGCAAGTGCTGCCATCACTACCCGCTCGAGGACGGGCGAATCATGCCGGCGTGCGCCTACAACCTGTTCTACCGCGGGGCGGCGCACCCGACCGGCAAGGACGTGGGGCGGCTCGGTCCGAAGGAGATGGATCCGGCGAGCTACGATGCCTTGAAGGCGCGCACCCGCGCGGCCGGCCTGCGCGTAGTTCCATGAGCTCCGGCAAGCTCCTTTCGGGCCGGGTGGCGCTCATCACCGGCGGCTCGCGCGGGCTCGGCCGGGCGCTCTGCGAGGTGTTCGCGCGGGAGGGCGCGAGCATCGCCTTCAACTACGCCAGCGACGGAAAGGCCGCCGAGGAGACGCTCGCCGGCCTCGACACGCCGAACAAGCGCGCCTTCAAGTGCTCGGTCCTCGACCGCCCCGGAATCGAGCAGATGGTCAGCGCGATCGAGGCCGATCTCGGGCCGATCGCGATCCTGGTCAACAACGCCGGGGTCACCGAGGTGATGCCCTTCGCGATGCTCGAGGAGGAGGACTGGGACGAGGTGATGGATATCAATGTCAAGGGCACCTACCTCGTCACCCGGGCCGTGGCGCGCTCGATGATCCGCCGCAGATACGGACGGATCGTGAATATCGGCAGCCTCGCCGGATTCAAGATGATCGACGCGCCGGTCCACTATTGCACCAGCAAGGCGGCGATCCAGGGATTCACCCTGGCGCTGGCCAAGGAGCTGGCGCGCTACGAGATCCTGGTCAACTGCATTGCCCCCGGGCTGCTCGACGAAGGGGTCGGGCTGAAGCTCCCCGAGACGAAGCTGGCGGACTACGTGAAACATTGCGGCCTCCGCCGCCCCGGCACCTGCGCCGAGATCGCCGAGCTGGCGGCCTTCGTGTGCTCCGAGCGCAACAGCTACATGAGCGGTGCGGTGCTGCTCGCCGACGGTGCGCTCGGCTGAATGCGCTACTACCTCCTCGATCGGATCACGGAGCTGTCGCCGCCCGAAAGGGCGCGCGGGATCAAGGCGGTGGCGCTCTCGGAGGACTACCTCGCCGATCACTTTCCGCGCTATCCGACCATGCCCGGCGCGCTGATGCTGGAATCGCTGGCCCAGCTCTCCGGCGTGCTCCTCGAAAAGAGCGCAGCGATGGTGAATGGCGCCGAGATCCGGGCCGTCCTCACCACCGTCGAGCGGGCGAAATTCCGCCAGCTGGTGCGTCCTGGCGACGTGCTGCTCCTCGAATCGCGGGTGGTCCAGCTGCGCGAGGAGGGCGGCCGCGTGACCGCGCTCGCCCGCGTCGGCGATCGCACCGCCGTCACCGCCGACCTCCAGTTCGCCTTCTTCCAGCTGGACGACGACACGGTGCGCGCCGCCCACGCCCAGCTCCTCGACTACTGGCTGCGCGGATCGTCTCCCGCTCCCGCTTTCGGGAGAGGGGAAGGGTGAGGGTCGCGATCACCGGGGAGGCCACGTGGACTCCCGACGGGATCGCGCCGATCCGCCGCTTTGATGCCTCGCGCTTTCCGGTGCGCTTCGCCGCGGAGATCGAGGCCCCAGGCACCGTCGCGATGGGGCTCCTTGTGGTGCGGGAGGCCCTCGGCGAAGTCGACCGCCTGCGCGCCGCGCACGATCCCGCGCGCATCGGCGTCTTCTTTGGCGTCGAGCCGGAGCGCGTGGCGGCCGGCGACTGGGCGCGGGTCCAGGGCGAGCGCCGTGCTGCAACGCAGCAAGATCGGGCGCCGCGCTTCGCCGGGCTGCTGCCGGAAGGGGCCTATCGCCGCCGCTCGCCGTCGCGGCTGACCGACGCGGTGGCCGACCTTTGCGGCGCAAGGGGGCCGCGGCGCACCCTGGCGATGGCCTGCGTCTCCTCGGCGGCGGCGATCGCCCAGGCGTACCTTGCGATCGCGCGCGGAGAGATCACCGCGGCGATCGCCGGCGGCGCGGCCCAGAACGTCGAGCCGCTCCTGTTCGCCGGCTTCTGCCTCCTCGGCGCGATGTCACCCTCCGGGGAATGCCGCCCCTTCGACGGTGCGCGCGATGGCTTCGTCCTCGGCGACGCGGCCGGCGCCCTGGTGCTCGAGGCGGAGAGCGCCGTGCATTCGGGCCAAATCCGCGGGCGACTCCTCGGGGCCGGCCAGTCCCTCGACGCCTACCGGATGACCGATCCCGAGCCCGAGGGCCGCGGCGCCGCCGAGGCGATCCGCGCCGCCCTCACCGACGCGAGTCTCGACCCCCGCGATATCGCCCTGGTGAAGGCGCACGCCACCGGCACCCAGAAAAACGATCAGGTCGAGGCGCGGGTGATCGACGCGCTCCTGCCCCACCGCCCGCCGGTGATGGCGGTGAAGGGGGCGATCGGCCACAGCATCGCCGCCTCGGGCGTGGTCGAGGCGATCGCCGCCCTCGAGGCGCTGCGCCGCGGCTTCGCCCCCGGGATCGCCGGCCTCACTCATCCCGATCCGTCGCTGCCGCCGCTCTTTCTCGCCCCGGCGTCGGCGGAGCCGCGGACGATCCGGGGCGGCGTGGCGCTCTGCAACACCTTCGGCTTCGGCGGGATCAACTGCGCCCTCCTCCTCGGTGCACCGTGAGCAGGCCGGTGTTCATCGCGGCGGTGGGGGTCGCCTGCGCCAGCGGGGTGGGCGATGAGCGCGTGCTGGCGCAGCCGGCGGATTTCGATTTCCCGTCGCTGCCGCAGTTCGCCTTGCGCCGCGTGGGCCGCGTGCCGCCGTTCGATCCGGAACGCTTCGTCACCCAGCGAAAATCGCTCAAGCGGATGAACCGCGCCAGCCTGCTCGCCGTCGCCGCGGCCCGCCAGCTGGCGCTCCCCGACGGTGGGTCGGAGGCCGGCCTGTTTCTCGGGGTGGGAATGAGCGGCGGCGAGATCGCGCTCCTCGCCGGCCTGCTCGACACGAGCCGGCACCCCGATGGAACCCTCGATCTCGCGGCGATGGGGCGCGAGGGCCTGGCGCACCTCCACCCGCTCCTCTCCTTCCATGTCCTCAACAACATGCCGCTCTGCCACGTCTCGATCGAGCTCGGCATTGGGGGTCCGCACGCGGCGATCCACGCCCCCGGCGGCGAGGCGCTCCAGGCCTTCGCGCGGGGCGCGGAGGCGGTGGCCTCCGGCGAGGCTCCGTGGGCGCTCTCGGGCGGCGCCGATGCACCGCTGAACACGCTCACACTGGCGCTCACCGACGAGGATCTCGATCGCCCCCTCGCCGAGGGCGCCGCCGTGGCGCTGCTCTCCGACCGCGGCGCTATCGAGTGGCTCGGCCTCTCCGAGCACCGCCCGCAGTCGATCGACGCCGCGCGCGCCGAGGTGCTGGAGGGTGAGCCCTCGCGCTGGATCGCGATCGGTCCCGCGCTGGCCGGGCGGGGCGCAATCCCGCTGCACCAGCGCGTGGGCGAGACCCTCGCGGCATCCGGCGCGCTCGCCGTCGCGCTGGCTGTCCACCTCCTGCGCTCGGATCCGGCTGCCGCCACCGTCGGGATCTGTGCCCAGGATGCACTCGGTACATCGGTCGCTGCGCTGCGGAGGGCAGGGTGACCGCCCGCGTGGCGATCACCGGCGTGGGCATCGCATCGCCGCTCGGGGACGGCTACGAGGCCTTTGCAGAGGCGGTGCTCTCCTTGCGCTGCGCGGTCGCGCCGATCACCGCCTTCGACGCGCGTACCTTCGGCGCCACCGTCGCTGCCGAGGCGCCGTTCGATGAACGGGAGGTCGCGCGAGCCGCCGCCGATACCGGGCTCGATCCGCTCGCGGTTCGGATCGATCGCAAGCTCGTTCTCGGCGTCCGCGCCGCGCGCCAGGCAGTGGAGAGCGCCTTCGCCGGCCCCGCGCCCGCCGATCTCGCGCTCTCGCTCGGCCTCGGTCTCGAGGTCCTGCTGCTCCCCGACGTCGCTGCGCTCTACGATCCGGCGACGCGCGATCTCGCCGCCCGGCGCCTCCCGCTACCGGGCCGAAGGAACCCGCTCCGCCTCCGCCTCGACGCGATCGCCCATGCCATCGCCGTCGCTGCCGGCGCGCCCGGCCGCCTGCGCACCCTGCTCTCCGCCTGCGCCTCGGGCACCCAGGCAGTCCTCGAGGGGGCGGCCTGGATCCGGCGCGGCGCGGCCCGCACCGTCCTCGCCGGCGCCGCCGACTCGATGGTCAACCCGATGGGTGTCGGCTGCTTCAGCCTCCTCGGCGCACTCTCCCCGCGGGCCCGCGCCGACGCCTGCCGCCCGTTCCACCGCGACCGCGACGGGACGGTGATCGGCGAGGGCGCGGCCTTCGTGATGCTCGAGGAGCTCGGCCACGCCCGCGCGCGGGGGGCCACCGTGCTCGCCGAGGTGCTCGGCGGCGGCGCCTCTCTCGATGCCTTCCGTGTCACCGCTCCCCACCCGACCGGGGAGGGAGCGCGCCGCGCCATGACGCGTGCCCTGGCCAGCGCCGGCCACCCGCGAATCGGCTACGTCAACGCCCACGGCACCGGCACGCCTTTGAACGACCGCGTCGAGATCGCGGCGATCCACGCCGTCGTCGGGGAGGTACCGATCGGAAGCACCAAGAGCCAGCTCGGCCACGCCATGGCCGCGGCGGGCGCGCTCGAGCTTTGCGCGACGCTGCTCTGCTTCACCCACGGGCGCTCTGCCCCGACGGTGCACCTCGACGACGTCGACCCCGAATGCGCCGCCGATCACGTCACCGCCGCGCGCGCCTTCAGCGGCGACGCCGCGCTCAGCAACTCGTTCGGCTTCGGCGGCCAGAACGCGACGATCGTCCTCGGCGGCCCGCCATGAGCGATCGGGGAAGGCGCTGCCATGTGCAAGCCGTGCACGGCGGCGCGACCGGTGAGGCGCTCCGGCCCGTCCCGCGCAAGCTCGCGCGCTACCTCGCCCCCGTCGGTGTGGCGGCGGTGCGCGCGGCCCTCGCCGGCTTCCCCGCCCACCTCGATCCGCGCCGCGTCGCGGTCTACACCGCCACCGGCCCCTCGCGCTACGACCTCGCCACCCTCGGCGAGCGGCTGGCCGATCTCGACGGTGGCCCGCCGCGCTGGGAGGGCGGTCTCCAGCATCTCGACCCGTTCGCGCTGCTCAGGCTCATGAGCTGCAACGTGCTCGCCGTCCTCGGGATGGCCCTGCCGGCGCGCGGCCCCTCCTCCCACCTGTGCGATGACGCCCGCGGTGGCCTCGCCGCGCTGGCCGACGCAAGGAGCGCGATCCTCCGCGGCGAGGTCGACCACGCAGTGGTGGTGGGCTTCGACGACCTGTCCGGCGATCACGCCGCGGCCGAACGGGCGACGCTGGCTCCGCGATGGGAGGGTCGGAGCGAACCAGGAGAATTCGTAGAAGTAGTAGAATTCGTAATCTCTCCACCCCAGATCGTGCATCTCGGCCTCACCGGCGCGCTGGCCGAGCTCGGCGAGGTGACCCTCCACAGCGACGATAGGCCCGGCCCGGTCGGCGGTGCCGCAGGGCTCGCGGTTCTGGTCGCCGCGCTCGCGGGCGGCCCGATCCACGCGCCGATCACCCTCACGATCTCCGTCGACCGCGGCGGCGCGCGCATCGAGCTCGCGCCCACCGCGACGGAAACGGAAGCGGAAACGGGAACGAAAGCGGGAACGGGAACGGGAACGGAAACGAAAGCGGAAACGAAAGCGGAAACGAAAGCGGAAGCGGAAGCGGAAGCGGAAGCGGAAACGGACTGGACCTGAATCAGGGACAGAGGCTGTTGTTGCACTGCCCCTGGCCGCACAGCGACCCCGGGCAGCAGACCTGTCCGGGACCGCCGCAGGCCTGGCACAGGTTGGGGCCGACCTTGTCGTTGCAGGCGTAGGGCGCGTTGCACACCCCGCCCGAGACTCCGTCGAGACAGCAGCGCTGGCCGAGTCCGCCGCAGGCGACGCAGAGGTTGTTGACCGGCGTGGCCTGCGGACCGGTGCAGCCTAGCCCGTTCGGACAGGGCGCCTGCCCGATCTTCCCGCACACCCCTCCCTGACAACCTCCCCCCGAGCAGAAGCCGGTGTTCGGGCAGGCCATCATCGGGGCGATGCACAGGCCGATGCCACCACCCTGCGCGTGATCGCAGCAGCCGCCCGCGGCGCAGGTCCCGGAGTGGCAGCAGGCCTGCCCCGGCATCCCGCACACGACGCACGTGGAGTTGGCCGGGCTGCAGCGGAGGTTCGGCTGGGTGCAGTAGTGCGCCACGCCGCTCCCGGCCGGATCCCCGTCACAGCAGGGCTGGCCGGCGGCCCCGCACCCGCCGCACCCGCCGTTGGCGCAGGCGCCCCCGGCCGCGCACATCGCCATCACCGCCGCACACTTGTTGCTGCCGCAGCAGCCGTTGTTGGCGCAGGTGCTGTTGGCGCAGCAGGGCTGGCCGCCGCCCCCGCACGCCACGAGGGCGCCGTTCGAGCACACCATGCCCATGACGTTGCCGGGGACGCCGCCGCTCGGGACGCACGAGCCGGCCGCGCAGCAGCCGCCGCCGAGGCAGGCGTTGTTCGGGCAGCACGCCTGGCCGGGGGCCCCGCAGCCGCCGCACTTGCCGGCCTGCGTGCACTGCTCGCCCGTCGAGCACAGCGCGCCCGGGGCGACGCAGGTGTTGCCGCCCGGGCTGCAACAGCCGCCTGCGCAGGTGGCGTTGGCGCAGCACGGGGCGCCGACCCCGCCGCAGGCGACGCAGAAGCTATTCGAGCACACCGCGCCCATTCCCGCGCAGGTGGCGTTCGCGCAGCACGGCTGGCCGAGCCCGCCGCACACGAGGCAGACGTTGTTCGCGCAGTTGGTGCCGGCGCGGCACGAGCCGTTGCAGCAGGGCTGACCCGCGCCGCCGCACCCAGGGCACATTCCGTTCATGCAGGCGCCAAAGTTGCCGCCGCAGGACTTCCCGGCCTCGAGGCACGCGCCGGCGACGCAGCACGCCAGGGCGGCGCATGCATTGGCGGCGCAGCAGGGCTGGGCTGCGGCGCCGCACAGGACGCACAGCCCGGCCGCGGCGCCCGTGCACATGCTGTTCGGCGCGTTGCACGCCCGATTTGCGCAGCAGCTCTGCCCGGGCGCGCCGCACGCGATACACACGTTGTTCACGCACAGCGCCGCCACGCCGCACAGCGCGTTCGGGCAGCACGGCTGGCCGCCCGCCCCGCACATCATGCAGGTGCCGGCGACGCAGGTCCCCGCCATCCCGCAGGTCTGCCCCGCGCCCACGCACTGATTGCCGACGCAGCAGCCGCCTCCGCCGCAAGCGTTGTTCGCGCAGCAGGCCTGGCCCGGGCCGCCGCACGGGAGAGCGAGGTCGCCACCGACGAGGGCGAGGTCGCCGGCCGGGGGCGCCGCCAGATCGGCGCCTGGCGGAGCGGCAAAGTCGCCCAAGGGCACGGCCAGGTCGGCGTCGAGCGGCGCCGCGAGATCGCCCGCGGGGCCGGAGAGGTCCTGCTTGACGCCGCTCAGATCGGCGCCCACTTGCAAGGTCAGGTCCCTGGCCCCCGCGGCGGCGTCGCCGTCGGTGGAGGGCTCGTCACCACAACCCGCGAAGAAGAGCACGACGAACGCCAATCTCCTCATCGCGACACGATATCACAGCCCCGATTTCCCCGGAATGGCCGCTGCGTGTACGTAGCGTGTACGTACCGACCCGCGCGACCGCAGGCGACCGCTAGCGGCCGCTGGGTGCTTAACAGCGGAGGGGGCCCTCTTGCTGGCTCTTGCTCGTCTCGTAGTCGTAGTCGTAGTCGTAGTCGTAGTCGTAGTCGTCCCGTCCACGGCGATGGCAATCGAACTTCCTCCCGCAACAAATTCCTCCTGCCAACCGACAACCCTGGCCACACAGGAGGATGCCCCCTACATCGCCGAGGGAGCGGGCCGGTTCGGAGCGCCGGATGGCGCCCGCTTCTAAAGCATCGCCCGGGGCTCCGCGATGGAGTGCACGGCGATCGTGGATGCCTTTGCGGTCCTGCAACTCGCCGAGGAAGACACTCCGCGATAGGCCATGGAGTTGCTGACCCGCATCGTGGAGATGCTCACGCGCATGGGCCGGAGAGGTGATCCCCCGCGCGCGAGTGCTCCTGAATCGACTACGACTACGACTACGACTACGTGAGCGGAGGGACCCCCTTCTCCGTTAAGCACCTGCGGCCGCCAGGCGGGTTGACTTCCTCGCCTGCCCATGCGCTTTGAGGAAATGCCCACTCGCCTCCTCGCGCTCCTGGTCGTCTCGCTCCTCGCCGGGTGCAGCGGCCACGCCTCGTACGACGATGTGGCCTATTTTCCCGATCTCGCGCGGCCGGATCTCTCGGTGGCGCTCGACGGGGCCGCCTCCGAGCCCGACCTCGCGATGGGCCCGTTCGACAGCGCTGCGCCCGTCGACAGCGCGACGCCGAGGGACCTCACGTTTGTCTTCCCGTCGGAGGATCTCACGGCGCAGCCGCCCTTTTGCCGCCCCGGCCAGGGGTGCAACAAGCTCGGGCCGCTGTGCGGGATGGTTTGCTGCAATGCGGGAGAGCGGTGCGACCCGGCGACGAAGAAGTGCCGGTGCGGGATGGGCGCCGCCTGCCTGGTCGGCGATCAGTGCGGGAAGCCGGGGCCGATCGGGGCCGATTTCTGCGGCACGGTGTGCTGCGGCCCGGTGAGCATGATCGGCTGCCCGAAATAGCGGCCTCTTCTTCCGTGTCAGTTTCCCACCGGCCCATGGCCGACTCGCGGCGCATGGAACCTGGTGTCTTTCAGGGCGCCACGGGCGCCCCGGCCGGCAGTCCGGCCGTGAGCCGGGAGGGGGACCCCAGCGGCTCCGCCGATGGGGGAGGGCGGCACGCCCTCTGTAGATGGCTAGAAAGGGACGAGCGCAGCGAGTTTCTTTCTAGTGCGGGAGGAGCACCTTCCGCACCGCCAGAAAGGTCTGCATCGGCTGCTTCCACGCGGTCTGCTCGATCATTCCCTGGGTGAGCATCCCGCCGTAGTCGACCAGGCAGACGAAGCGCGCCTGGGTGCCACCCTCCTTCGGGGCGAGCTCCCAGCGGGTGCGGACCCGGCGGACCCGGACCGCGCTCGTCGCGGGGGGACCGAGGTCGTTGGCGTCCTCGGTCGTGACGACGGTCTGCGCGCCCTCGTGGGCCCAGCGGTAGCGTACCGTGTAGTCGCGATTCGAGAGGGGCCAGGGGAGGTCAAAGTAGAAGTAGACCAGCGCCTCGCCCTCGCTGCGCCTGAGCACGCGCACCTCGGCGAGGTAGGGGATGGCCTTCGTGAGCGCCTCGAACCCGAGCAGGTGATCGAGCACCGCCTCGGGAGCGACCTCCATACGCCCCTCCGCGCTGCCCCACGGGGCGCGCTCCTCCGACGGTGCGGTGCGTACGCTGATCCCCTCGACGGTCTTCACCAGCGACCAGGCAGCGGCGGCGGGCGGAAGCGGCGGCGGCGAGGGGAGGACCGGCCTTTCGGCCCCTGCGGAGTTGGCCGCGAGCAGGAGGGCGACGAGCGCGAGGAGCGGCGGGCGATCCACGCGCGGAGTGTACAGCGACGGCGGCGCGGCCGGGGGGCAAGCTGCGGCAAGCGGCGTGCAAGCCGCGGGGCACAAGCCGCGGGGGTGCTTAACGGAGAAGGGGGTCCCTCCGCTCACGGAGTCGGAGTCGTAGTCGTAGTCGTAGTCGATTCAGGGGCACTCGCGCGCGGGGGATCACCTCTCCGGCACAAGCGCGTGAGCATCTCCACGATGCGGGTGAGCAACTCCATGGCCTGTCGCCGAGTGTCTTCCAAGGCGAGTTGCAGGACCGCAAAGGCATCCACGATCGCCTTGCACTCCATCGCGGAGCCCCGGGCGATGCTTTAGAAGCGGGCGCCATCCGGCGCTCCGAACCGGCCCGCTCCCTCGGCGATGTTCCAGGGGATGGAGAGCGCCGCACGTTTGAGCTCTTCGGTGAGAAACCAGTTCCCCCTGGGGGCGCTGGTCGCGATCTGCGACGCAAGGGCGAGGAGCTCGATGGCGCGGCGAGAGACGTCGAGCTTCTGGTCGGCCAGCAGGGGCATCCTCCTTTGAGGCCAGGGGGGTCGGTTGGCAGGAGGAATTTGTTGCGGGAGGAAGTTCGATTGCCGTCGCTGCGGACGGGACGACTACGACTACGACTACGACTACGTGACGAGCAAGAGCCAGCAAGAGGGCCCCCTCCGCTGT
>SHYY01000017.1 GCA_009692555.1 Myxococcales bacterium | reverse complement strand
CGCGCATTGCGAGGATGCCGCGGAGACCGTGGGTCTCCCACGACTGGCCGGGGAGCTTCACGCGCTGTTGCATCTGCCAGCACGTGCTCTCGGTGGCGCCGCTGCCAATTGGCAGGTTCGCGGCGTAATGCGACGCGTACCGCATCTTGTGCTTTCGCGTCTTGATGTAGCTGAGCTCGCTCGGCTCCGACGGCACGAAGGGCACTTCGGCCCAGTCGCGCTTCTCATCCAATGCCTCGCCAGGCGCCTTGTAGGGCGTCCATGCGGTCTGGGGTACCGCGACCACAGCCGCCTTCAATTCCTTGCTCATGTCGGCGCTGATCCCGAAGCCGATGAATCCCTTGGGCCCGTCGGGCCGCTCCTCGTTGCGCAGCCAAGCGATCGTGCTCCATTCGTAGCTCGCCGAGTCGGCGCGGTAGAAGTACTTCGTCACTGTTGGCGGAAGCGCGCGAAAGGCGCGCTGGCAGACCGTCAGCGTCCCATCCCAGCCGGCACGTTGCCGTCGCGAAACTCATCCGCCAGGACCAGCAGGGTCTCGGCCCACACCGCCACCATGGACTGGTAGCCGCGCCCTCCCTCGTAGTGCGGCAGCGCCTCCTTCTTGCGACTCTCCTGAATCGTGGCGTCCTGATCCACCGTCCCGATCCGCTCGCTTTGAATCCGCGGGCCCATCTCCCGCAGCAGGTCGTCATTGACCCGCGCGAGACCTTCGAGCGGCGCAGTCTCCTCGGGGATGAACGCGATCTGCGCCGGCTTTCTCGTCACCTTCGCAGCCTCGATCAGCGCGTCGCTGTGGAACCGCTCCAGGAACGAGCGCACCGTCTCCGGCGACGGGACCTCGTGGCCGAGCATCGGCTCCAGGCCCCGGTCGGCCTTGAGCCGCCGGAGATCGTCGACGCAATCGCCGCCCGCGGCGTGAAGCAGCACCAGCGACTCCACCACCTCCGCCTCGCTGAAGCCCCGCGCTCGCTGCTTGACCACGACGTGCCGCTCGACGCTGTCGTGCAGCTTGAGCGTGCGAAAGGTCTGCGCGACCAGCGGCAGCCCGCCCAGGGCGGTCAGCAGCGAGGCCTCAGGCACAAACGAGAGATCGATCGGCAGGGTCGGTGACAGCGACGGTAGCTCTCTCTTCTTCTTGGTCATTTGTGCGTCGCAGCATAAGGCCGATCCGATCACCCACAAGGTGCACATCGCATTTTTCTGTTGACGCTGCGTTGTCGTCGGCCGTGGACGACAACCCAGCGCGCCTCAGTCACCTACGGACGGATCGGGGTGGGAGCAGGCGCGCCGCGAGACACGCTTCACCGCCTCCCGCCTCGCGACGCACGATGATCATGGCAAGCTCGCCCGCCCGCTGCACCAGCAGCTCGTCTCCTGGAGCGCGCTCGAAAAGGAGCGACAGGCCGGGGAGGACGCGCTGGTCGACGCCCACGCCGCGGTCGCGCACATCGATGTCCTCCTCGACGGCGCGGTCGATCAGCTCGCCACGCGCCTGCGCTACGAGGTCGGCGGCACGCGGCCCGAGCGCCACCCGACCTTCCGGCGCTACTTCCCGAAGTCGCCGAGCAAGGTGACCCGCCTCGCCCTCGAGAGCGAGCTGTCGGTCACCGCGCGCCTGCCCGCGGTCGCCGCCGAGGTGGGGGCTTCGAAGGAGGTCTTGGGCATCCTGAAGGCGATCACGGCGCTCGAGGACCGCGGGTGGGCGGTCCTCCCCGCGCGCGAGGAGGCGGCGAACGGACTGGTGCGAGTCGGTCTGCGTATCGCCGGGTGGAAGGAGGGGGCCAACGTGGCGCGCCGCCACGTCGAGAACCAGCTCGCCGCGCACGCCACGCAGACCAGGAAGCCGCGCAGCTACTCGCAGAGCTTCTTTCCGAAGCTCGAGCGCGCCGCGAAGCGCCCCGCCAGGCCCGGTCCCGCGCCGCAGTAGGCGCTCCCCTCCGTCCGATCGGCGCGTCCTTCAGACGGCCGTCACGCTCGCCCACCCTGCGCCCAGTCTGGCGCCGCCATCTCCCACCAGATCGGCAGCCGATCCTCGCGGCGACGTCCGCCGGAGCCGCCGCGATCACTCTCCCTGGCGCCGCTCCTCGAGGATCAGCTCGAGCTCCGCGATCGCCTCGAAGTCCTTGGGCCGGCCGGCCGCTCGCTTGGTCCGAATGAGCGTCTCGAGGTCGAGGGACTGGCACGCGACGCCGAAGAGCTCGAGCGTCACGCAGTGGGGGAGGAGCGCCTCGTACCCGCCGCCGCCGGGGATCTCCCCGAGCACATCGAGATCGCCCAGCGCCGTCGTCAGCGTGAAATTGAGTCCGTTCGCGAGCGTGCGTTGATCCCAGACGAACGGAAGGCCGGGGGGAGCGCCGCGGGGATAGGGAGCGAGCGCCCCCAGGGCAGCCGCCAGGCGGGTGAGGTCGTCCTTCCCGCGCGCGTAGACGATGTCCAGGTCCTGCGTGAGCCGTGCGGACCCGTGGGCGACGGCCGCCATGCCTCCGACGACGATGAACCGCACCTGGTGTTCGGCCAGGCGGCGGATCATCGCGGCCACGTCGATCATCGTCCGCGCCTCGCTGCCCGTCCCGCCCGCCGGAGCTCCTCCGCGAGCTGCTGCAGCTTCATCGCGTTCAGGATCCGCTCCTCGGGCGTCCGTCGCAGGTTCTCCCGGATCAGCGTCCGGTCGATCCCCGCCTTGTACGCCTCGATCACCGGATCGACCACCCTCGCTTCGTCGCCGCGGCCCATCCCGTCATTATAGCCCCGCCATCGGCGTCGGTCGCGAGGGGAAGAGGCGAGGGCTCGACAGTTGTCGCGGGGAGCGCGAGGGAGGCCTGCCGATCGCTGGCTTGGGTTGGAGAGGGCAGGCAGACGGGTGGCGGGCCACCGTGGGCCGGTGGGGGTCGAGAGGGGCGGGGGGGCGGATCAATCGTCGGCGGCCAGGGGACCGATGACGCGCGTGCCCTCACCGCCGGGCCGGCCGCCTGCGCGCGTCTGCTCCTCGTCACGGGCGCGAAGGAGGTCTTGCCCCCGGTCTCGTCGGTGCGCGGTGCGCAGCGCGGCGGATCTGGCCGCGCCCGATGGCCGCCGATCCGCGGCGCGGCATCACCGAAGGAGAGGGGCGCTGGCTCGGGCTCCCGGGGCTGTACGTCGCCGACGGGAGCTGTTTCCGACCTCGATCGGCGGCCCGCCGCAGATCGCGATCTACACGGTGGGGCGGCGCGTGGCGCGGGCGGTGGTGGCCGATCTACGCCCGGCATGAGGGGAAAAAGCGACGGCTGCGGGGAGCAGCGACGGGAGAGGGCAGCGATGGGGACAGCAGCGACGGGGGAGGGCAGCGACGGGGGAGAGGAGCGACGTTGGAGCCGCCGCGCGGGGTGCTACTTGGTGATCGTGGCGACGACGCTGACGGTGCTGGTGGTGGCGATCGGACGCGCGCGCACGTAGTAGGTGCCGCCGGCCGATCCCGCCTTGACAGTGCAGCTCTCGGTCGAGGTGCCGGTGATCGACTTGCAGGTGAACGAGGTGATGCTCGGGCGCGAGCCGAGGCGGACGTAAAGGTCGGCGTTGCCGCTGCCGATCATGTCCACCTTGAGGGTCGCGTTGGCCGGCACACCGACGGTGGCGTACTGCGACACGCCCTTGATCACGACGTTCTTGAAGAGCTCCTTGACCTCGGCGACGGGCGACATGCCCTGGGTCACGCCGGCCGACTCGTCGTGCAGCTTCTTGACCTCGTCAAAGGTGATCAGGCCGTTGGCCACCGACAGGCCGGGCTTGCCGGTCGGCCACCACGCGAAGTCGGGGTGCGCGGTGCGTGAGTCGCCCACCCACTCGCCGCCCAGGACCCGGCCGGCGTCGTCGGTCTCGAGGATGTACTCGTGCTGATCGGGGGTGGTGAACTGGGCCACCTTGCTGATGCGCGACTCGCGCGCCGTCCCCGCCTCGGTGATGTAGCGGAACTCCATCTGGACGAAGAAGAAGCGCTTCGCCGCGGCGTTGTAGACGTAGTTCGGAGTGCCCTGCTTGGTGCCCACCGAGAGCGAGGCCTTCGAACCGTCGGTGTAGCCCTTGAGGAGGTAGAACACCTTCTCGCCCTTCTTGAGCATCACCCGGCACTCCTCCGCCGAGGTGCCGCCGGTCGAGGCGCAGTCGTTCGCCGCCTCGGTGGCCGCCATCCCCTTCTTCACCCACATGTCGACGTCGCCGGTGCCGGCGCTCTTGATCAGGATCTCCCCATCGGCCAGCGCGACGTACTCGCCCATCTTGGTGTCGCCCTTCTTGAAGGGCATCTCGGCGAGGATCGACGCGAAGTTCATGTCGAGGCCGAGCATCCGCACCGCCTCCTCCTTCTTGATCTCCACCAGCTTGCCGTCCTTGGCGTTGGTGATGTCGTAGCCCTCGACCGGCTGGTTCCACACCTGGTCGAACGCGGTGCGGTCGTAGACGAAGCCCTGCTTCCGCAGGCCGAGGAAGTTGGTGACGATGATGTGCCAGGTGCCGGGGTTCATGTCGCGGCACTCGCTGTCGACCACGCGGCCGGTGTTGTCGCGGCCGGGCTCCTTCTTGTTGCAGCGCTGCGAGATGAACTTGGTCGGCAGGTTGCTCGAGTAGACCAGCGACATCAGGCCTTCGAGGTCACCCGGGTAGAAGGTGACGCCGTTCACGATCACCGGCTTGGTCGGCGCGGGCTCGCTGATCGCGTAGGGCGCCCAGCCGTGGCAGATGCCCCACCACGTCGGGATGCACGCGCCCTTGGTGTCACCGCGCGGGATGGCGCAGTCGGAGCCGTCCATCATGCTGGCGCACTCCTCGTTCTTGGTGCACTCCTTGCGGCCGTGGGCCTTGATCCCGTGGACGTTGGTGATCGTCTTCACGAGGCCGGTCTTCTTGAAGGCCTTCTCGAACTTCTCCGCCGCGGAGAGGCTCATCTCGCCGTCCCAGCGGACGTTGATGTTGTCCTTGTAGGTGGCCCAGTAGTCCGCCGGGATGGGCGGCTTGCCCTTGCCGGCCGTCGGCAGCTTGTCAACCTCGTAGACGAAGGTGTTGTCGACGTAGGCCGGGTTGTTGGCGCTGTTCCACGCCTCGTACTTCCCGTCGTCGAGGATGTTCTCGTCCTCCGGCTCCACCTGCTCGCCGGAGCACGCCGAGAACTGAAGAGCCAAAGCTGCCGTCGCCGCCACTGTTGCAATCGGAGAATAGAACCGCTTCATCACATGACCTCCAAGTTGGACCGCCCGCATAGCAAGGGTAACGCCACCGGAATCTAGCGTAAGGCCCACGACGATTTCAAGCGCCATCTGGCACTTTTCGCCGGCCACAGGGGCGCCAGGAAGGTGGCTACTCCGGTAGCCAGGCCACCGGAGCGACGGGGACAGCCGACCCCAGGTTAGCCGCGGCGGTGCAAACGCGCGCTTGACGGGCCCACCGCAATCAGGCTAGGAGGCCGCACAACTGTAGAGACCAGAAGGAACCCAGCATGAACAAGGCGCTCTTGGGGATGTTCGCGGCGATGGTGGTGGCGGGGTGCAGTGGCGAGATGGCGGCCGGGCCGGTCGGCTGCAAGACCGACTCGCTCGAGCCCAACGATGATCGCAAGGGAGCCCGAAGGCTGGAGCGCGGCGCCACCGCCGGGTTGACCGCCTGCGCGGCCGAGGAGGACTGGTACGTGGTGGCGCTCGCCGCGGGCGACACGTTGAAGGTCAACGTCGACTTCAAGGGCCCTCCGGAGAGCCTCCGCGTGACCATCCACGAATCGACCCAGGGCGCGGCGATCGCCGCCGCGGTGCCCGGTGGAGGCGGCCTCGAGACCTCGCTCCAGCCGGGCGCGGCGGGCGACTACTTCGTTCACGTCAGCGCCGGCATGGCCGACCTGCCCTACGATCTCGCGCTCGACGTGGCGGCGGCGGCGATGCAGTGCCCGGCGGGCAGCCACGCGCAGAGCGGCGGCTGCGTGAAGGACGGCTGCGACGACCTCGGCTTCGAGGGCAACGACGACGTCGCCCACGCCCACGCGCTCCTCCCGGGAATCTACAAAAACCTCAAAATCTGTGATTCCAAAGATCGCGACTTCTACGCCATCACCGGGCCTCCCGGAGGAGGCGTGATCACCGTCGGGCTGCACCTCGAGGGCAGCGGCGACCTCGATCTCTTTGCCACCGACGGGACGGTCACCGGCGGCAAGTTCAAGGTCCTCGGCTCGGCCTCCCTCCCGGTCGACGAGGACTACCTCACCTACCTCCCGGTCGCGGGCGGCGCGACGGTCTATCTCATGGTGGTCGGCGAGAAGGGGGCGACCAACGACTACTGGCTCGACCTCACCGTCGATCCGCTCGATCCCAAGCGCGACTGCCTCACCGACTGCGGCAAGTCCATCCCGATGGCCGGCATCGACGAGCCGCTCGATCCGATGGCGATGATCGACGGCTACTACGTCGGCACCGATCCCGACTACGCCTACGTGCGCCGCGACCTCGGGATGTGGCTGCGCTGGGCGTTCGGCGAGATGGTGAAGAAGTGGCCGGAGGTGCAGCCGGTCTACCTCTCCGACATCTCGCAGGAGAACGGCAAGACCCCGGGCGTCGACGTGGGGCGGCCGCGCCACCCGACCACCACCCACGTCAACGGGCGCGACTGCGACATCGCCTACTACCAGACCCTCCCCGACAACGACTACCGGATCATCTGCGGCGACGGCACCGACCACAACGGCAACGGCCAGAAGGGCAAGTTCAACGACGGCTACTTCTGCACCACCACCAAGAACGTGGTGAACATGGCGCAGCAGGTGTGGTTCCTCGCGCTGCTGATGAGCCACCCGCTGTTCCGGGTGGTGGGCGTCGACGAGAAGCTGGTCGACGCGCTCTTCGCGCAGGCGGAGAAGTACGTGGCGGCGAAGGAGCTGCCGGCCTGGGTCCAGACGCGCTTCGACTACGGCCTCGGCTACGGCAACGACGGCGGCTGGGCGTTCCACCACCACCACATCCACCTCTCGCTCGGCGACCGCTAGAAGGAAGGTGGTCAGGGGAGCGGGAGCGGCACGCGGACCACGTCCACTTCGTCGTCTCCACCGACGAGGTGGACCAGCAGGTCGGTGGTCCCGGGGATGGTCTGGAAGCGGTAGGCCCCATCGGCCACCCAGCGTGCGGTGGCCCGCTGCTCGTCGACGATCACGATCCGGTTCTGGGCGCCGGAGAAGGCCTGGTTGGCCGCGGCGATCACCCGGCCGTCGGCGCTCTCCTGGTAATCGAAGACGTTGCGGGCGAGCGTCAGCGCCGCATGGGTGTCGAGGCGCGCCGAGTAGAGATCGCCGCCGTTGTTCTTCCGCGCGGTGTGCTCGAGCCAGCGGATCCGATCGGACGCCCCGTTGAGCTCCACCCGGCGCCCGCGCTCCATGAACTGCCAGTCGCCGATCCACGCCGGGTAGTCGCCCGGCACGAAGGTGTTGGCCGTGGTGGGGGCGACGGTATCTCGACGGTGAGCGAGCCCTGCCACGCTTGCTGGAGGCCGAGCCCGAGGGCGAAGGCGTCGAGCCCGGGGAGCCCGACCGGGAAGGTCGGCGGCTGCTGGTAGAGGCCGAACGCCGCGCTCAGGCCGAGCCAGGGGAGCGGTCGGGCGCGCAGCGAGAGGCGGGGATCGACCCCGACGACGGTGATCCCCTTCGTGTGGTACACGTCGGCGCGCGCTCCGAGCGTCGCGGTGAGCCACGAGGCCGCCTCCACCGTCCCCTGCGCGAACGCCCCCGCGACCACCCCGTCCCGTCGCTCGCCGAGCTCTCCGAATTCGTCCTGCAGGCCGTGCTCGCCGTCCTTGACCCCGAAGTCCTCGGGGGTGAAGCGCGACAGCTCGCCGTTCACTCCCACGAACAGCAGGAAGCGCCGCCAGCGACGGCGCAGCTCCCCCCCCGCGCGCCGAGCGACAGCTTGCGCACGCCGGCTCCGGTGAGGGCGTTCATCTCGTCGATCCCGCCCACGATCGCGGCCTCGATCTCGAGCGGGCCGGCGCGGTGGCGTTCGCGGAGCTGGAGGCGGTGGTAGGTGAGGTGGAGCTGGCGCGGGACGGTGTCGTTATCGACGCTGAGCGCGTCGTAGGACCCGAGTGCTTCAAGGGTGAGCCCGCCGCGATCGGCGCGCACCTGGTAATCCCAGAAGTCGACGTCGATGCGCGCGTTGAAGAGGTGGAGGATCGGATTCGGGAAGCCGTAGCGGAAGGCGGCGGCGAGGAGCGCGCCCCGCGGCAGCGCCGACTCGACCAGCGCGGAGACCTCGTGAAGCCGCACGTCGACCTCCCCGTGCAGGCCATCGCTGCGGGCGGCGCGGGTCTCGATATCGCTCAGGCCGCCGGTGGCGCGCGCGAACGAAGCATCGAACCCGCCCGGGTAGAAATCGACCCGCTCGACCAGCCCCGGGGCGAGCGAGCCGTCGCCGATCAGGAGGTGGAAGAGCTGCGGGACGCGCATCCCGTCGACCAGGAAGGCGCTGGTGCCCGGGTTCGCCCCGCGCACCACCAGCACCGGCAGGAGCGGCAGCGGGAGCGCCACCCCGGGCAGCATCGCCACGGTGTGGACCGGATCGCCGAGCCCGCCCGGTACCCGCCGGAGCTCCTCGCGCTCGATAGTGACCCGCTCCCCCTCGTGGCGGGCCTCCCCGGCCACGGTGGTCTGGTAGCGCGGCGCGGGCGACGGCGCGAGGCGGTATTCAACCACTCGCGCGCCCCGCGCGATCAGCCACTCGCGGGCATGGAGCGTCTCGTACCCCGCGGCGGTCACCACCACCTCGATCGAGCCCGGCGCCAGCGTGAGCTGGAAGGCGCCCTGCTCGTCGCTGAGCGCGGCCAGCTCTCCGACCTGGACCCGCGCGTTGCAGAGCGGCGCCACCCCGCCGCGCACGAGCACCCGCCCCACCAGCACCGCAAAGTCGCCCTCCGCCCGCGCCGCCCCCGAAGCGCAGGAGAGCGCTCCCCCGAGGAGGAGCGCGAGCCGGGGCGCACCGTGGCCACACCCCGGCCCACTCTACCGCCGAAATGGAGCCCCTACGTCCAGTTGCAATTCCTCCGCGCTCGTCGACACTGTCGCCGATGACCACCGCTCCTCCTCCTCCCGATGCCGCCGCCTCCGCGTTCGCCGCCCTCGGCATCGAGGCGCCGATCCTCTCGTCGCTGGCTGCGCTCGGCTACGAGGAGCCGACGCCGATCCAGAAGGAGGCGATCCCGCCGCTCCTGGTCGGGCGCGATCTGCTCGGGCAGGCCGCCACCGGCACCGGCAAGACCGCCGCGTTCGCGCTGCCGCTCCTCCAGCGTTGCCACCGGGCGATCGCCGCGGGCGAGAAGAAGCGGGTGCGCGACCCCTCCGCGCTGGTGCTGGTGCCGACCCGCGAACTGGCGATGCAGGTGGCCGAGGCGGTGCATCGCTACGGCAAGGGGCTCGGGCTCTCCGTGCTGCCGGTCTACGGCGGTGCTGCAATGCAGCAACAGCTGATGGCGCTCAAGCGCGGCGTCGACGTGGTGGTCGCCACCCCCGGGAGGGCGCTCGATCACCTGCGGCGCGGCACCCTGCGCCTCGGCGGGCTGCACCTGGTGATCCTCGACGAAGCGGACGAGATGCTCGACATGGGCTTCGCCGAGGACCTTGAGGCGCTGCTCGCCGCCGCCCCGGCCGAGCGGCAGACCGCGCTCTTCTCCGCGACCCTCCCGCCGCGCATCTCGGCGATCGCCGGCCGTCACCTCCGCGATCCGGTGACGATCCACATCGCCCGCGAAAAGGTGACCGCGGGCAAGGTACCGAGGGTGCGCCAGACCGCCTTCATCGTGCCGCGCGCACACAAGCTCGCCACCCTCGGGCGCGTGCTCGACATGGAGAGCCCGACCTCGGCGCTGGTCTTCTGCCGCACCCGCACCGAGGTGGACGAGCTGGCCGAGACGCTGAACGCGCGCGGCTACCGGGCCGAGGCGCTGCACGGCGGCCTGTCGCAGGAGCAGCGCGATCGGGTGATGAAGAAGTTCCGCGGCGGCAAGGCGGAGCTGCTGATCGCCACCGACGTGGCGGCGCGCGGCCTCGACATCGAGCACCTCTCCCATGTCGTGAACTACGATGTGCCGTCGGAGCCGGAGGCCTACATCCACCGCATCGGGCGCACCGGGCGGGCCGGGCGCGAGGGCGTGGCGATCACCCTGGCCGAGCCGCGTGAGCACCGGATGCTGCGCAACATCGAGTCGCTGACCAAGCAGAAGATCGATCTCGCGACCGTGCCGACGGTGGCCGACCTGCGCGCGCGGCGTCTCGACCTGCTCCGCGGATCGCTCCGCGAGACGATCCTCGAAGGCGGCCTCGACACGGTGCGGGTGGTGGTGGAGTCGCTGGCGGGCGAGTTCGATCTCATGGACGTGGCCGCCGCGGCGGTGAAGATGGCGCAGGCGGCGAGCGATCCGGGGGAGCGCGACGAGCAGGAGATCCCCGCCTACATCCCGCGCGAGCGCCCCCCCGCCGCTCCCGTCGCGCGGGGCGTTCCCGTCGGAAAACCGGTTCGTGGCGCGCCCGCGCCGGGGGGCGCCCCGCCTGCGCGTGGCGCAGCCCCATCGGTGTCGAAGACCGGCGCGCGCTTCTGCCGGGTGTTCATCGGCGCCGGCCGGCAGGCGAAGATCCGTCCCGGCGATCTCGTCGGCGCGATCGCCAACGAGGCGGGCGTCGACGCGCGGGCGATCGGCGCGATCCAGATCGGCGACAGCTTCTCGCTGGTCGAGGTGCTCGAGGAGGAGGCCGACAAGATCATCGCCGCGCTGCGCGCCACGACGGTGAAGGGCCGCCGCGTGACCGTCCGCCGCGAGCGCTAGGCTCCTGACTAGGCGCCGATCTCCACCAGCCGGATCGCCTTCTCCGGACAGGCGACCACGCACAGTCCGCACGCCAGGCAGGTATCCGCCCGCGGCGTGTAGGCCGTCTTGCGACCGTGCGCGATGCTCTTCAGCTTCCCGAGCAGTCCGAGCTTCGCGAACTCGCCGTCGTCGATCCGTCGCACCTCGAAGACGTCGAAGGGGCACACCGCCACGCAGTCGCTCTTGCCCTCGCAGCGATGGCGATCGATCACCGGCGCGAACTTTCTCGGCTCCGCGTGGCAGTGCTCGCCAGGCCTCTCCGGGTGCGCTGCCGCCCTTCGTGCCTTCGCCGGATCCCTCGCCTTCGCGGCCAGCCGTTCGTCCATCCCGGGACCCTCTCACAGGAGGGCGTCCACGAAGTCTCGGAACATTGTTCACCCGGGGCGAGTCGTGATCTAGAATGCGCGCCATGTCCCTCCGAACCTTTCCGATTGTCTGTCTCATCGCGGCCACCGGGTGCGGTGTCTCGCTGCAGGACTACGACGAGCGCACCACCGAGCTGAAGCGCGCCGAGGGGCGCCTGGCGCGGTCGATGCTCGCCGAGAAGCAGGCCCAGGCGGCGATCGCCGAGGAGGCGAAGCAGCTCGAGGCGGCGAACACGCAGCTCAAGGAGATCGAGAAGGTCATGGGCGAGCTGGGCCTGAAGAGCGTGGCGGATCGCGACGGCGCAAAGCGGGCGGTGGCCGAGGTCCAGCGGGCGCGCGCCGTCGCCGCGCAGCAGGCGCTGGAGATCGACCAGCTGACGCGCGGGCTGCGTGACGAGCTCGAGCTCGGCGGGGTCCGGATCGAGAATCGCGGCGGGATGCTGCGCCTCGTGCTGCCGGCCCAGGGGCTGTTCGCGAGCGGCACGATGCTCCTCGATCCGATGGCCAAGAAGACCCTCGACGGCGTCGCCCGCGCGCTCGGGCGGCTGCCGCAAAGAAGGCTGCTGGTGAGCGGCCACAGCGACGACAAGATCCACGGCAACTTCGCGCTCACCGTCGGGCGGGCGCGGATGGTGACGGAGTTCCTGATGCGCTCCGGGGTCGAGGCGGGGCGCATCTCCGTCGCCGGAATGGCCGAGTTCGAACCGATCGCCGAGAACACCACCGACGAGGGGCGCGCGCGCAACCGGCGCGTCGAGATTGCGCTCGTTCCCTCGCCCGACTTCGTGCCGCCGCCCATCGAGGCCCGGCCCGCGCCGCTCCCGCCCCCGCCCGCCCCTCCGCCCATCGCCGCCCCGGTCAAGGCCAAGGCGGGCAAGGCGGGCAAAGCGGGTAAGACCAAGGTTCCTCCGGAAGCCGCGAAGCCCGCGCAACCCCTCACCGACGACCCAGGGATCTGACATGAGCGACGAACAGCCCGACGCGCCCGTCCCCTCGCTGCTGCCGCCGCCGGTCGATCCTTCGGCCTACGATCTCAAGGGCAAGAAATCGAAGCTGCCGACGATCCTGGTGATCCTCGGCCTGCTCGCCGCCGTCGGTGCGCTCACCATGAAGCTGATGAAGGGCCGCAACGAGCGCAAGCTCCACGCGGCGTTCATGGAGCGCTTCAAGGAGGTCGAGAGCGGCGACGTCTCGCAGTTCTGGATCTGCCTGCTCGGGCCGAACGTCGACCCGGGGCTGTTCGCGGACAACGTCGCGCTCGGGCAGCGCATCGACGGGACCTTCGCCGGCGACCCGCTGCACTTCCCCGAGAAGGTGCTCGACGAGTGCGTCCCGAGGCTGAAGGGCCTGAATGAGAAGGCCGCCACGATGGAGGCCCCCGAAGACTACCGCGAGGCGCTGGCGAGATACGGCAAGTCGCTCGACGATCTGGGCAGCGGGATCACGTCGTGGGCCGAGCGCGCCAAAGGGCGCGGCGAGGAGAGGAACGCCGAGAAGAAGATCGAGCAGGCGGGGACGGCCTTTCACGCCACGGCCGGCAAGGCGGTCTCCGAGGCGATCGCCTACGCGGGCTTCCTGCGCTGCGTGGCGCCGGAGATCGACAAGATGGCCGACGCGCAGCCGCTCCTGCAGCTCCTGTTCGAGGAGTGCAAGAAGCCCGAGTTCGTGGCCAAGATCCGCACCCAGTGCGCCAAGCTGGTGATCGCCACCGAAGGGAAGGAGGACAAGGCGTTCAAGGATCTGTTCAAGAAGTTTGGCGCCGACGACCGCGAGCTGCAGGCGTTCCACGACTGCTTCAAGAAGAGCCGCAAGGCGGGCAAGCAAGACGATCTCTCGCCGTTTGGCAAGGCCTGGGTCTCGTACATGGAGACCAGCGGCGCGGTCCGCAAGATCGGCGCCGCGGCCCTCAAGAACGACTAGCGAACCACCGGTTCGGCTAGCGGAGGAGCAGGGCGGTGATCAGCCCACCGACGGCGAGCACCGCCACGCCGACCGCGATCAGCACCGCCATCGGCGGCCCGCTGGGTTTCATCGCAGCGTGGCGCCTGGCGATCTCGGCGTTGATCGCCACCTGCGCATTGCCCATCATCACCGTGGAGGCGATCGAGGAGGGGGGCGCGACGCCGGGGCGTGCAGGCACCTTGTTGTAGCTCCCCGACGGCGCCTTGCCCGAGACCACCGTCGCTGCGGCGGCCTTGGGAACCACCGCCGGCGCGAGGCGACCGGGAACCACCGTCGCTGCGGCCGACGATTGGGCCGCCGCCGGCGCGCCCGCGCCCGCCGCCGCGGCGATCACCGGCACGCGCGCCGACTGAGCCCTGGCCGCCTTCCGGAGCGCCTCCGCGAGCGCCGACGCTCCGGGCCGTTTGTCGGCCTCCTTGGCGAGGCAGCGCGCCACGATCTCGGCCAGCGCGGGCGGGGCGCCGGTCAGCGGTGGAGCGGGGTCGAGGAGGTGCTTCATCGCCAGCTCGGCGACGGTCTTTCCCTTGAACGGCGGGCCACCGGAGAGGATCTCGAAGGTGATCGCCCCGAGGGCGTAGACGTCGGCCGGGGGGCCGAGATCCTGCTGCCCGCGGCACTGCTCGGGCGCCATGTAGGTCGGCGTTCCGAGCATCGTCCCGGTGCTGGTGAGCTTCTCCGCCGCGTCGCGGAACTTGGCGATCCCGAAATCGAGCACCACCGGGAAGGACGAGTTCCCGCCGCGGGTCGTGAGCATCACGTTCTCGGGCTTCAGGTCGCGGTGGACGATCCCGGCCTGGTGCGCGGCAGCGACGGCGTCGCATACCGGCGCCCAGATCTCGGCGGCGCGCGCGGGGGAGAGCGCGCCGTGCTGCTTCAGCTCGTCCTTCAGCGTCCCGCCGGTGAGGTACTCCATCGCGATGTAGGGGATGCCGTCCTCGGTGGTGCTGAAGCCGAAGATCTGCGCGACGTGCGGGTGGTTCACCCGATCCCCGACCTGCCCCTCGCGCCGGAACCGCTCCACCACCGTCGGCACGCGCGCCCACTGGGCGTGCAGGATCTTCAGGACGACGTACTGGTTGTCGCTCTGCGAGCGGCACAGCCAGACGATGCCGAAGGCGCCCCGCCCGAGCTGGCGTTCGACCAGGTACAGGCCGCCGATGAGCTGGCCGGTGCGATCGTCGTCCACGGGGGCCAAGATCGCAGGTTCGCGGCGCGGACGCAAACCGAAAGAGGGCTTCTGATGCATCGCAGTACAGACTTGCTGCACCGCACCATTTTCGGCTCGCAGGTCACAGGTCGCAGGCCCGGTAGCGCGCCGGGATACCGTACCACTCGGCGAACCGCCGGGCCCGAGGCAGGTGGTCGGCGGTCGAGATGATCAGCGCGCTCGAGAAGCCGCGGTCGCGCATCAGTCGCTGGGCGTAGCGCAGGTTCATCCAGGTCGTGAGCGCCCGGCCTTCCCGCTCCACCACCGACGGTGGCAACCCCTGGGCGATCGCCAGATCGGCCATCGTGTCGGCCTCGACGAAGCGGTTGTGGGCCGCGCCGCCGCTGAAGATCACCGCGCCGATCTCGCCGGCCCGCCAGGCATCGAGCGCCGCCCGGACCCGACAGCGCTGGCAGGGCGAGGCCTCGCCGGTGTCGTCGTCGGCCGGGCAGCCGAGGGCGATCGCCACGTCGAGCTTGCCGGGACGGGGCCCGGGTTCGGCCAGCGTGCGCGCCAGCGCGGCGGGATCGGCGTCGTCGTTGTGGGTGACATCGGCGCACGCGGAGAGGGCGAGCAGGAGGACAATGCCGGTCCTCTGAAAATTGCCGTTGCCGGTGCCGTTGCCGTTGCCGGTGCCGTTGCTGACCATTGGCCACATCTCCGAGTTCCCTTCGCTGAGCATGAGCCGCGCCCTTCGAATTCTGTTCCCCTCTCCCGCCAGCGTCGCCAGCGGGAGAGGGAGACGATCCTTCCGATGTGGCTAGTGGTCAGTTTCCGTTCCCGTTCCCGTTTCCGTTCCCGTTGCCGCTGCCGCTGCCGTTCCTGATGGCCCGGTCCATCAGTCTGCGGCCCAGCTCACCACCCGCAGCCCCTCGAACGCTGCGAAGTCGCGCACGTTCGCCGTGACCAGCGTCAGCCCGCGCGCGCCCGCGATCGCCGCGATCACCCCGTCGGCGAATGGCGGCCGCTTCCCGAGCGCCTCCAGGCGAGCGCGCTCCGCGGCGTGCCACGCGGCGGCCTCCCGGTCGTAGGGGAGCACCGGGTAGACGGCCTCGACCACGGCTCGCAGGTAGCCCTCGATCTGCGTGCGCCTGGTCGACGGCGCGAGGCGCAGCGCCCCGAACCACAGCTCATGGATCACCGGAGCCGCTGTCGCGCAGCCCTCCTGGTGGGCCTCCAGCCTCCTGAGGACGCGCGGGTTGGGCCGGCGGAGGATTGGCTCCGAGAGCACGTTCGTGTCGAGGAGGAAGCGCTCGTCCCTCACAGCTTGACCTTGCGTCCCCGCGATCGATCGCGCAGGCCGGCGAGGTCCTTCCGATCGAGGCCGATCCGATCCAGATCGACGGTGCCGCTCCAGGCGGCGAAGGCCTCGCGGAAGGAGGGGCGCCCGGAGTAGATCCTGCGGTACTCGGCGGCCGAGATCACGACCGCCACCGGCTCGCCCCGCCGTGTGATCTCGATCGCGGCGCCCCCCTCTGCGTCCCGCAGCAGCCCCGGGAGCCGGCTGCGCGCCTCGGCAATGGAATAGCGTGTCGACATGACGACCTCCATGTACATTTTCGTGTACATCTTGTGCTTCCTCTGCCGGCGGGTCAAGCGCGAAAACAGGATCGGCGACGCGCGCGGGAACGGGAACGGGAACGGGTTCAACACCACCAAGCCCTGATCGCCCGCTCCGTCGCTGTGCTACAAGCGATCCGATGAGCATCCAATCGGTCAACAATCCCCCCGCGACTCCCGCCCAGCGCCCGTCGGAGTCGGTCTCCGGCACGCCCGCCACCGCTGGCTTCCCGCCCGGCGTGCCGTACATCGTCGGCAACGAGGCCGCCGAGCGCTTCAGCTACTACGGGATGCGCGCCGTCCTGTGGATCTACATGGTCGCGCTGTTCACCAGGTTCCTCCCGCCCGGCGCCATCGACGCCGCCTCCAAGCTGGCCGCCGAGTCCAAGGCCACCGCACGCGTCCATCTCTTCTTTGCCGGGGTCTACGCCTTCCCGATGATCGGCGCGCTGATCGCCGACCGCCTCCTCGGCAAGTACCGGGTGATCATCTGGCTCTCCCTCGTCTACTGTGCCGGCCACGCCGTCCTCGCCTTCGCCGCCGGCAGCGAGAGCGGCCTCTACCTCGGCCTCGCGCTGATCGCGATCGGCTCGGGCGGGATCAAGCCGTGCGTCTCCGCCAACGTCGGCGATCAGTTCACCGCCGCCAACTCCCACCTGGTCTCCAAGATCTATCAAATCTTCTATTTCAGCATCAACTTCGGATCCTTCTTTTCCACCCTGCTCACCCCGTGGCTCTACTACACCTACGGCCCCGAGTGGGCCTTCGGCGTCCCCGGGGTCCTGATGCTCCTCGCCACCGGGATCTTCTGGCTCGGCAGCAAGAAGTTCGTCAAGGTCCCGCCGCGGCCCGGCGGCAGCCTCGGCGCCCTCGATGCAATCGCCTCCGTCGCGCTGTTCATGCCCTTCGCGATCTTCGTCTTCGGCGGCACCCTGTCCTTCTGGGTCAAGCTCGGCATCGCGATCGGCTCGCTCGCCGTGTGGTTCGCCCTCTTCACCGTGCGCCAGTCGATGGAGATCGACCGCGGCTTCATCTCGACGGTGGTCTTCGCGATCCGCAATCAGCACCTCCGCAAGCCGGGGATGGGCTTCTTCGACGTGGTGCGCGAGCGGCTGGGCGACGAGGCGGCCGAGGGACCGCCGGCGGTGATGCGGATCGCGGTGGTGTTCTCGATGGTGAGCGTCTTCTGGGCGCTGTTCGACCAGCACTCCTCGAGCTGGGTCAACCAGGCGACGAAGATGAACCTCGGCGTCGACCTGCCGCTCATCGGCCACCTCCAGCTCAAGGCCGCGCAGCTGGCGGCGCTCAACCCGCTGATGGTGATGCTGATTATTCCGCTCCTGAACTTCGCGGTCTACCCGGTGCTGGAGAGCTTCGGGCTCAAGCTGACGCCCCTCCGCAAGATGGCCACCGGAATGTTCCTCGCCGCGTTCGCGTTCGCCGCGGTGGCGCTTCTCCAGGCCCGCATCGACACCGCCGCTGCCGTCGGTGAGAAGGTCGGCGCGCTGTGGCAGGTCATCCCCTACCTGATCCTCACCACCGCCGAGGTGCTGGTCTCCGCCACCGGCCTCGAGTTCGCGTACACCCAGGCGCCGCGCTCGATGAAATCGACCATCATGGGCTTCTGGCTGCTCACCGTCACCGTCGGCAACCTGCTGGTCACCTTCGTCGCCGGCTTCGAGAAGCTCCCGCTGGTGATCTTCTTCTGGATCTTCGCGTTGCTGATGGGCGTGGCGGCGGCGGTGTTCGCGGTGCTGGCCTACTTCTACAAGGGGAAGACGTACCTCCAGCACGGAGGGTGACCTTGGCAAACCTTGCCATCGCATCTACCCTCCTTCCCATGGCCACGATGAACATCTCCATCCCCGCAGACATGCGCTCCTTCGTCGAGGAGGAGACGTCGCGCGGCGGGTACGCCAGCACGAGCGAGTACCTGCGCGCGATCATCCGCAAGGAACGCGAGGCGCGCGAACGAGAGTCGCTCGAGCGGAAGCTCGAGGAGGGACTGGCGAGCGGACCCGCGACCCCGTGGATGGCAGCGGACCGCAAGCGGCTTCGCAAGCGGCTGCTTGCCACACCGCGCCCTGCCAGCCGGCGTTGAAGGTCCGACCGGTCGTCTCCCCGCTCGCGCGGCGCGACTTCGAGGCGCACGCGCTCTTCATCGTGCAGGACAACCTGGAGGCTGCGCTGCGCTTCCAGGATGCCGTGGAGGCGGTCTTCGAGCGGCTCGCCGAGCAACCACGGCTCGGGCGTCTGCGCACGTTCCTGAGCACGCACCTGGCCGATCTACGCTCCTTCGTGATCCCGGGCTTCGAGAGCTACGTGATCTTCTACCGGCTCGTCGGAGACAGGGTTCAGGTCGTGCGGCTGCTTCACGGTGCGCAGGACATCGATCGAATCCTCGGGCGGTAGATCACGTGCCCTTGCGGTCGCCGAACCAGTCCGGTAGCTCCAGGCCGGCGACCCGCCGGAAATGGCGGTGGTTGCCGGTGACCAGCTCCAGGCCATGCGCCAGCGCGGTGGCGGCGATCAGGAGATCGAGGTCGGGCAGCGGCTTGCCGGCCGCCTCCAGCGTGGCGCGCACCTCGCCGTAGCGGGAGGCGACCGCGAGATCGATCGGCAGCACGGGCATGTGGGGCAGGACCGCATCGCGCAGGTAGTCCAGGTAGCGCTCGCCGCCCGCGACACGCCTCGCCCCGAAGACGATCTCTCCTACGGTGACCGACGAGATCGCCAGCTCCGACGAGTGGGCCGCGACCTTTTTCAGGAAGCGCGCCGACGGGCGACGCCGGGCCGGTTCGCTGACCGCGTCGGTGTCGAGCAGGTACTTCATCGGCGGGACGCCCGCCGGCCCTTCGTCTTTCGGCGGGGCAGGAGGTCCGCGAGATCCGGCAGCTCCCCGGCCGGCGGCAGCGTGGCCGCGAACTGCCGCGCCGCCTCGGCGAACGTGGCCGCCGCCTCCCGCTGCTCGATCCGCCCGAGATCCTCGAGTGGCACCAGAGCCGCGACCGCCTTGCCGCGCCGCAGAAGCCGGAACCGCTCGCCCCCGCGCGTCCGCAGCGCCAGCTCCGAGAGTGACGCCTTCGCCTGCGCCATCGACACATCCTTCATGATGTCCTCCCAATGAGACATCATGACCTGTTTGCGGGGTGGGTCAAGGACTCGCCGCGACGGGGACGGAGGCGGGAACGAAAACCGGAGAAAACAGGAGCCGCAACGGGAACGGGAACGGGAAGAACGGGAACGGGAACGGGAACGGGAACGGGAACGGGAGTAGCGGGAGCGGGATCGGGAGACGCAAGCGAGAACGGGAGCGGCAACGGCGACGGCGATGGCAACAGGAGCGGACTCTGAGGCTCGGCGCTGCTTGACTTGCCGCTGCCCCCACGGTCCAATCGCACGCGGTACGCGGACGGATGATCCTGGCTGCCCTGGGGGTGCTCTCGGCGCGGGCGATGGCGGAGGAGGATCCCGACACCGAGGTGGCGCGCGGGCACTTCAACCTCGGGATCGCATCGTACGCGGCGCGCGACTACCAGGGGGCGCTGCGCGAGTTCGAGGCGGCGCGGAAGGTGAAACCGCTGCCTGCCTTCGACTACAACATCGGCCGCTGCCTCGATCGGACGGAGCGCTACGCCGAGGCGGTGGAGGCCTACGAGCGCTACCTCGCCGCCGCGCCGGCGGCCCCCGATGCCGCCGAGGTGAAAGAGCGCGTGGTGCTCCTCCGGGCGCGCCTCTCGTCGCGGCCGGTCGCGCCCCCGGTCCCGCCGAAGGTGGAACCGCCGCCGATCACGCCCGCCGTGCCGGTCGTGACCGCGCCGATCGCGCCCGCGGTGCCGCCGCCCGCCGAGGCCCCGGCGCGGCGCTTTCTCGTTCCGCTGCTCGTTGGTGGCGCGGCCGTCGTCGCCGCGGGGGTCGGCACCGCGCTGGTGCTGTCGGTGACGCCGGAGTACGAGAAGCTCGCCTCGGGGCCGGAGAGTTGCCGCCCCTGCCGCCCCGAGCAGTACAGCGCGCTCCAGGCGCGCGATTACGCCGGCTACGCGCTGTGGGCGGTGGCGGGAGCGGCGGTGGCCGTCGACGCCGCCATCTCCTCCTCGATCTGCCCGTAGTCGAGGCTACCCGCCCCGACCGCCTTCGCTCGCACCACCCGCAGCCGCGCCAGCGCCTGCTCGACGGCCGCTGCAAAGGGTTGCAGTTCGACTTCGACTTCGATCATGATCGGCACGGGGCATCCTCCATCGAGTTGGCTTCGCAACTACCTCGATGCCACAGGCTCTGCCCCAACTCAACTTCCTCGTCGGTGACGGCGAAATTCAGGCGCTACCCGCAGGATGAGATCCACTCCCCTCCAGGACCTCGCCGTGGCCAACAACGGGGATCTCCGGATCATCCTTGGCAATGGTGCCGGGGCGTTCCAGGTCCCCAAGGCATTCCGCATCGCCGGAGGGGAGATTGCCGCGGGCGACTTCGACGCCGACGGCAAGACCGATCTGGCGGTGGCGAGCGGGAGCGGCCTGAGCGTCCTCTTCAACACCACCAATCCCTGATCCTTCGACTCCGGCGCCCAGGGGCCCCTTCGCCCGCGACGAACGGGTCGTGGGACGACCGTGCCGAGCCCTCCTCTTCGCTGGCAAAACGGCTCGCACCCGCGCTAAGGTGCGCTCCTCATGAGCGTCCCTACCGAGAGCCGTGGCGGCGGCAATCTGCCGCCTTCGGAAGTCCCCTCCTCCACCGTCGAGCACAAGGGCCATCCTCCGGGTCTCTACGTCCTGTTCTTCACCGAGATGTGGGAGCGCTTCAGCTACTACGGGATGCGCGCGCTCCTCGTCCTCTACATGGTGAACTACTTCAAGTGGACGCAGGGCAAGGCGTCGACGATCTACAAGTGGTACACCGCGCTGGTCTTCGTCACGCCGATCCTCGGCGGCGCGATCGCCGACTACTGGACCCGCCACGGCAAGCCCGGGAACAAGCGCGCGGTGGTGATCGGCGCGTCGCTGATGGCGGTCGGCCACTTCCTGATGGCCTTCGAGGCGACCCCGATCTTCTACGCCGCGCTGGTGCTCCTCATCCTCGGCAACGGCATGTTCAAGCCGAACATGTCGACCCAGGTCGGCCGCCTCTATCCCCCGAACGACGCCCGCCGCGACGGCGCCTACACAATCTTCTACATGGGGATCAACCTCGGCGCGTTCCTCTCGCCGATCGTGTGCGGCTGGCTGCGCATGAACTACGGCTTCCACTACGGCTTCGCCGCCGCCGGCGTCGGGATGTTGATCGGCCTCGTCACCTACCTGGTCGGCCTGCGCTGGGTGAAGGAGGTGTCGGGGATGATCGCGCCCGCCAAGGGCCAGGTGGCCGGCGTGATGCCCGGTGCGCCCGTCGCTGACGAGCGCGATGAGCCGACCAGTTTCCCGAACTTCAGCCGCCTCGCGCCGAGGATCGTGTGGGGGCTCGGCGGTCTGATCTTCGTCGCGGCGATCGGCTCCTACGCCATCGGGCGGCTCGCCTTCTTCGACATGATCTTCGCCTTCATCGCCGTCGTGGCCTACACCGTCGCCGGCTACATCCTCTCGAAGGTCTACGGCGCCTCGCGCGACCGCGTGATGGCGATCTACGTCCTCGGCGTGTTCGTGGTGTTCTTCTGGATGGCCTTCGAGCAGGCCGGGAACGCGATGAACCTGTGGGCCGATCAGACGACCGATCGCTTCGTCACCGATACCGCGCCTGTGCCGTCGGTGCTCCCGCCCGTCGCTGCGCCGTCCGGCTTCGGGGATGCATTGGCGCAGGTGGCGGCGTCGGTCAATGCCAACGGCGGCTGGTGGCACGATCTCTGGAATCCAGTCTCGACCGAGTGGTTCCAGTCGATCAACGCGGTGGCGATCGTGGTCATCGCGCCGCTGTTCGCGCTCCTCTGGATCTGGCTCGACCGCCGCAAGAAGAACCCCTCGATCGCCACCAAGATGGCCGCCGGCGTGCTCCTGATGAGCTCCGCCTTTGCGGTGATGATCCTCGCCGCCAAGCTCGAGGACGGCGCCTCGGAGACCCCGCTGGCGAAGCTCCCACCGACGATGATCGCCGGTGGCGACGCATCGATCCGCTACCGCGACGCGCCCGAGTTCACCGGCAAGGTGGCGAGCGGCGAGCCGGAAGGGGAGGCGGTGCCGGCGCAGGCGGGTCGGCTCTTCTTCAAGGAGGGCAAGCTCTCGATGCGCGGCGTGCTGGCCGACGTGGAGCGCGATCGCATTCTCCGCGCGACGGTGCCGGTGTCGTTCGTCCACGCCGCGATGGAGCTGGCGAAGCAGACCGGGGAGGCCAAGGGAGAGCGCTTCACCGTCGCTGTCACCCTCGCCGAGACGCCGCCCGGGTTCGATCTTCGCTTCGCCGGCTTCCACCCGAGGAACCTCCACTTCGATCCCGCGTCGCGCACGCTGACCGCCGAGAACCTCAGGCTCGCCGACAAGGACTACAAGTCCATCCTCCAGGCGGCGGCCGATCCCGGGATGCGCGACGCGATGAACGAGCTCTACATCGCGTCGGCGAAGTACAAGGTCGGCTGGTGGTGGCTGCTCTGGTTCTACGTGCTCTCCACGCTCGGCGAGCTGTGCCTCTCGCCGGTCGGCCTGTCGATGGTGTCGAAGCTCGCTCCCGCGCGGTTCGCGACGATGCTGATGGGGATGTGGCTGCTCACCAGCTTCTTCGGCAACTTCCTCGCCGGGCAGCTCGGCGAGAGCTGGGGAACGGTGTCGCCCACTGCCTACTTCATCTGGCTGGTTGTGGCGCTGGGGGCGGCCTCGGCGGTGCTGTTCGGGATCGTTCCCAAGGTGGTCAAGATGATGCACGGAGTGAACTGATGCGCGTTGCCCGGAGCAATCATGGCGTTGCAATCCTGCTGCTCCTCGCCGCGCCGGCGACGGCGATGCTGAAGAAACCGCCGACGGTGGCCGATCTCAAGAAGGCCTATATCGACGGCATCTTCGAGGCCAAGCCGCACCTCGCCACCTTCATGGGCGACCACCGCTTTGACGCCCAGTTGCCCGACCTCTCGGACGCGGCGCTGGCGGCCCGCGAGAAGCAGCTCGCCTCGCAGCAGGAGGCGCTCGACAAGCTCGATCGCAAGAAGCTCACCGTCGACGATCGCATCGACGCCGAGATCATGGACGACGGGATCGGGCTCGAGCTGCTCTACCTGCGCGAGATCCGCGACTGGACCTGGGACCCGCGCCTCCACGACTCGTTCCCCTACTACGACCCGCGGGAGATCGTCGCCGGGAGGCTCTCCGACATCATCCACGGCGACTACGCGCCCGAGGCCGAGCGGAGGACGGCGGTGGTGGCCCAACTCGGCGCGCTGCCGCGCTTCCTCGACCAGATGAAGGCCGCGCTGAAGACGCCCTCGAAGATCTATCTCGACCAGGCGGTGAAGGACAATCAGGGCCGGATCGAGTTCTTCGACAGCGAGGTGAAGGACTTCGTGAAGGGGGACAAGGAGGGCGAGGTGGCGCGCGCCAAGGCAGTTGCTGCGCTGCAACAATACCAGACGTTCCTGGTCAAGGATCTCCCGCCGCGCGCGACCCGCGACTGGAAGCTCGGCGCCGCGCTCTACAGGAAGAAGTTCCCGCTCGCGCTGCAGACCAAGCTCACCACCGACGAGGTGATCCCGCGCGCGGAGAAGGTGTTCGCCGAATCGCGGGCGGAGCTCTCGGCGGTGGCGGCTCGGCTGCACGATCAGCTGTGGCCGAAGGAGCCGAAGGCGGCCTTCGCGAAGCTTGATGCAGCGCAGCAAAAGGCGCTGATCAATCGCGTCAAGGACGAGATCGCGAAGGATCACCCGAAGCCGGCGGAGCTGGTGCAGGCCCACGGCAAGAACCTCGACAAGCTGCGCGCCTTCATCGAAAAGAACGACCTCCTGGCGCTGCCGCCGAAGGAGTCGCTGAGCGTCACCGCGATGCCGCTCTTCAAGCGCGGCTCGTCGGCGGCGGAGTACCTCGCCCCGGGAATCCTCGACAAGCGCGGCGGGTTCAAGGCGACCTACTACGTCGATCCGATCGATCCCACCTGGAAGCCGGAGAAGGTGGAGTCCTACCTGCGCGGACAGAACGACTACGAGGTGGAGCTGGTCGCCTCGCACGAGGCCTACCCGGGCCATCACACGCAGTTCTTCTACGAGCGGAAGGACCTGAATCCGCTGCGCGCGGTGCTGTGGAACGGGGCGATGGTCGAGGGGTGGGCGGTCTACGGCGAGGGGCTGATGGTCAGGCTCGGCTACGGCGGCGAGAAGAGCGATCGCTATCGTTTTTGCGACGCGCGCGGGCGGATGATCGTCGCCACCAACATCCTGATCGACATCAAGCTGCAGAGCGGGATCATGCCCGACGCCGAGGCGGTGCGCTTCATGGTCGAGGAGGGGTTCCAGGAGCAGGCGCAGGCGGAGAAAAAGCTCCTCCGCGCCAAGCTCGACTCGACGCAGCTCGCGCAGTACTTCCTCGGCCTCGACGAGATCGAGCGCCTCGAGGCCGACCATCGCAAGAAGGTGGGCGTGGCGTTCAAGCAGCGCACCTTCAACGAGGCGCTGATCGGCCACGGATCGATCGCGGTGCGCCATCTCCGCACCTATCTGATGGGGGAATAACCGCGTGCGGATCCTGATCGCCGACGGCTTCTCGGAAGCCCACATCGGCGCCTTCCAGCAGCTCGGGCTCGACGTGGACTACCGGCCGTCGCTCGGCAAGGACGACCTGCCGGCAGCGGTCCCCGGGGCGCACATCCTGGTGGTCCGCTCGACGGAGGTGAGCGCCAAGGCGATCCAGGCGGGCGAATCGCTGGCCCTCATCATCCGCGCCGGCGCGGGGGTGAACACGATCGATCGCAAGGCCGCCTCGGCCCGCGGCGTGTTCGTCGCCAACTGCCCCGGAAAGAACTCGATCGCCGTCGCCGAGCTGACGATCGGGCTGCTGCTGGCGCTCGATCGCCGGCTGCCCGACAACGTCGCCGATCTGCGCGCCGGAACGTGGAACAAGAAGGACTACTCGAAGGCCGACGGCCTCTACGGGCGCACGCTCGGGGTGATCGGCACCGGCTCGATCGGGCGCGAGGTGATCCGCCGCGTGCGCGCCTTCGGGATGAAGGTCGTGGCGTGGTCGCGCTCGCTCACCGACGAGACCGCGAAGGAGCTGGGCGTGGAGCGCGCACCGACGGTGGCGGAGCTGTGCGGGCGCTGCGATGCGGTGACGATCCACGTCGCGCTCTCGGCCGAGACGCGCGGCCTCGTCGGTGAGGCGGCGCTCGGGCGCATGCGGCGGCGGGCGATCCTGATCAACACCGCGCGCGCCGAGGTGGTCGACGGGGCGGCGCTCCGGCGGGCGATCGCCGAGAAGGGGCTGCGCGTCGGCCTCGACGTGTTCGAGAAGGAGCCGAAGGGATCGAGCGGCGCGTTCGAGGACGAGATCGTCAAGCTGCCGTCGGTGTACGGGAGCCATCACATCGGCGCCTCGACCCACCAGGCGCAGGAGGCGATCGCCGAGGAGACGGTGCGGATCGTGCGCTCCTTCGTGGTGCGCGGCGAGGTGCCGAACGTGGTCAACCTGTGCGCCAAGAGCCCGGCGCCGTTCCAGCTCAACGTGCGCCACCTCGATCAGGTGGGCGTGCTGGCCGAGGTGCTGGGAGCGATCCGCCGCCACGACATCAACGTCGAGGAGATGGAGAACACGGTGTTCGAGGACGCGGTCGCGGCCTGCGCGCGGATCCGGCTCGCCCGCCGCCCGCCCGCGGAGCTGCTCGACGAGCTGCGCGCCCGCGAGACGATCATCCACGTCGATCTGGTCGAGCTCGGCTAGGCGAGGACGGTCACCGATGCCCGAGATCGCCATCGCTGGGACCACGGTCCACTACGAGGACACGGGCGGCAGCGGCGACGCGATCGTCTTCGCCCACGGGTTCCTGTGGAGCGGCGCGATGTACCGCCCGCAGGTGGAGGCGCTACGCACGCGCTACCGCTGCGTGACCTTCGATTTCCGCGGGCAGGGCCAGAGCCAGGTGGCGGCACGCGGCTACGACCTGGAGACACTCACCGATGATGCCGCGCGCCTGATCGAGGCCATCGGGTGCGCGCCCTGCCACTTCGTGGGGTTGTCGATGGGTGGCTTCGTCGGGCTCCGGCTGGCGCTCGGCCGCCCCGATCTCCTGCGCTCCCTGACCCTGATCGCAAGCGCGGCGGATCGCGAGCCGCGTCGTAACCTCCCGAAATACCTCGCGATGGCGGCGGTGGCGCGGCTGATCGGCGTCGCGCCTCTGGCCCGCCCGGTGATGAAGATCATGTTCGGGAGCGCCTTTCTCGAGGACCCGGCGCGCGCGAGCGAGCGTGCGGAGATGAAGCGGCAGCTGGTCGCCAACGATCGGGTGGGCGCGTCGCGTGCGCTGGGCGGAGTGATCGGGAGGCGCGCGGTCGAAGGCGAGCTCGGCCGGGTGAACCTGCCGACGCTGGTGCTCTCCGGGGAGGACGATCGGGCGATCGTCCCGGCCCGCTCGCGGCGGATGGCCGACGCGATCCCGGGCGCGCGCTTCGTCCTCCTCCCGCGCGCGGGCCACACCTCGACCATCGAGGAGCCTGCCGAGGTGAACCGGCACCTCGTGGCGTTCCTCGACGGGATCGCGCGCTGAGATGGACCTCGACGATCTCCAGCTCGGGCCCGAGCGGCGAGCGATGGTGGAGACCGTACGGCGGTTCGTGCAGCGCGAGGTCCGCCCGTCGGTGCGCGCGCTCGAGCACGCCGACGCCTACCCGACCGCGCTGGTGGAGCGGATGCGCGAGCTCGGGCTGTTCGGGATGGGCGTCCCCGTGGAATACGGCGGTCTCGGGCTCGACACCCAGGCCTACGCCCTGGTGTTCGAGGAGCTCTCGCGCGGCTGGATGAGCCTCGCCGGCGTGCTCGGCACGCACGGCATCCTCTGCCACCTGCTGGCGCGCTTCGGCACCGAGTCGCAGCGGAGCGAATGGCTGCCGCGCCTCGCCTCCGGAGAGCTTCGCGGCGGGCTCGCCCTCACCGAGCCCGAGGGCGGCAGCGACGTGGCCGCGCTCCGCACCACCGCGCGCCGCGATGGCGATGCGTACGTCCTCGACGGGGCGAAGCAGTTCATCACCAACACGCACGAGGGCAGCGTGTTCGCGGTGGTGGCGCGCACCGGGGGCGCGGGCGCGGGCGGGCTCTCGGCCTTCGTGGTGGTGAAGACGCCCGAGCGCGCCGCGACGCTGATCGAGGGCGCGCCGCTGAAGAAGCTCGGCTACAAGGGCCTGAAGACCTCGTCCTTGACGTTCGACGGCTGCCGCGTTCCCGAGGGCTGCCTGATCGGCGGCGAGGAGGGGCGCGGCTTCGCCCAGGTGATGAGCGGCCTCGAGCTCGGTCGGATCAACGTCGCCGCGCGCGCCGTCGGTGTGGCCCGCGCCGCGCTGGAGGATTCGCTCGCCTACGCGAAGGAGCGCGTCACCTTCGGGAAGCCGATCATCGAGCACCAGGCGATCGGTCACAAGCTCGCCGACATGGCGACCGAGATCGCGGCGGCGCGGCACCTCTACCTCGCCGCGGCGGCGAAGCGGGATCGCGGCGAGCGCTGCGATCTCGAGGCGGCGATGGCCAAGCTCTTCGCGTCCACGATGTGCACCCGGGCCACGCTGGAGGGCATCCAGATCCACGGCGGCTACGGCTACACCGACGCCTACGACGTCGAGCGCTACTACCGCGACGCGCCGCTGTTCACCGTCGGTGAGGGCACGAACGAAATCCTGCGTACGGTGATCGCCCGGGCGCTCGCGCGGCGCGATCCCTGACGCCGCCGCGGGGCCCACCGGCTCACCCACCTCAAGGTCTTGTGCGCCGCGAACTCGAAGGATCGGGGGTGCGGTTCCCGGTTGCAGGGACAGGCGGTGGGCCCGGGATCGTCTCCCGCTGGCGGGAGAGGGTCGGGGTGAGGGTGGTATCGTTTGCCAGGTGAAGCGACGCGGTCCAGCCCCCTCGTCGAGAATGCGCGCCAGCTACGCCGCGATGCCACCGACGCGGAGGATCTTCTCTGGCAGATGTTGCGCGGCCGGCGCTTCGGCGGGTTCAAGTTCCGCCGCCAGGTCCCTCTGCAGCCGTTCATGCTGGGCCTCTGAGGCAACTCGCGCGACGGCGAGGCGGCACGGCTCGTGGTGCGTGCTGCCGACGGGCGGATCGTCCGTCGCTACGGTTCGGTTCCCGCGTGGATGGAGCCGATCGTCGGCGCTCTCGAGTGAGCGGCGTGCATGCCAGTGCACGCCAGCGGCTCGTCGTGGTCGGAGACGATCCGTGCTAGCGTCCCGTCGTGGGCGCGAACGAGGAGCGTGATCGCGAGCGAGTCGTCGAGGCGCTGCGGCAGCGCGAGGCGGTGCTGAAGTACATCATTTCCCACCTCCCCCACCGCATCTTCTGGAAGGACCGCGAGGGGCGCTTCCTCGGCGGCAACCAGAACCTGGTGCACGACCTCGGGATGTCATCGGAGGCCGAGCTGATCGGGAAGACCGACTACGACATGCCCTTCCCGCGCGAGCAGGCCGACTTCTTCCGGCGCATCGATCGCGAGGTGATGGAGAGCGGGCTCCCGATCCTCGACCTCGAGGAGCCGCAGCTTCGCCCTGACGGGATGCACACCCTCTCGACCAGCAAGGTGGCGCTGCGCGACGAGGCGGGGAACGTCACCGGCATCCTCGGCATCTTCGTCGACATCACCGAGCGCAAGCAGATGGAGGAGGCGCTCAAGCGAGCCAAGGAGGCGGCGGAGGCGGCGGCCCGCGCCAAGAGCGAGTTCCTGACCACCATGAGCCACGAGCTGCGCACGCCGCTGACGCTCATCCTCGGGCCGCTGGAGCTGCTGCTCGATCGGTCGCGCTCGCCTTTGCCCGAGGCGGCGCGCGGCGATCTCGAGCGCATCCAGCGCAACGCGTGGCGTCTCTACCAGCTGGTCAGCGACGTGCTCGACTTCAGCCGGCTGGAGGCCGGAGAGATGCCGGTCACGCGCGAGCCGGTGGATGTGGCGGAGCTTCTGGGGCAGGTGGTCGACGACGCCGCGCCGGTGGCGGCGCAGCGGGGCCTCACCATCGCGATCGCGGCGCGCCTGCCGTGGCGGGAGGTGATGGTCGATCGGCGCAAGTTCGAGAAGATCGCGCTCAACCTGATCGGCAACGCGCTCAAGCTCACACCCTCGGGCGGCCGGATCACCGTGGGGCTCGACGCGCTCGGCGAGCGGTTCGAGCTGTCGGTGACCGACACCGGCCCGGGCATCCCGCACGACCAGCAGGGGCTGCTCTTCCGGCGCTTCCAGCAGCTCGACGGGTCGACGACGCGCAAGCACGAGGGCACCGGGATCGGGCTCGCGCTGGTCAAGGAATTCGCCGTCGCGATGGGCGGCGAGGCGGGGGTCGAGAGCGAGCCGGGCCGCGGGTCGCGCTTCTTCGTGCGGCTGCCCACGGAGCGCCCCGCAGCGACGGACGCCACCCGTCCACGACGACGCCAGCCGCTGCTCACGCCGGCGCCGCTCTCGCGGCAGTTCGCCGCTCCGCCGCAGACCTTCGTTGTCCCCGCGGCCGATCCTTCGCGGCCCCTGGTGCTGGTCGCCGACGACAACGCCGATCTCCGTGCCTACCTGGTCGATCTCCTCGGCGCGGACTACCGGGTGGTGGCGGTGGGCGACGGGCGAGCAGCCCTCGCGGCGGCGCGGGCGCTCCGCCCGGAGGTGATCCTCTCCGACGTGATGATGCCCGAGATGGACGGCCTCGAACTGGTCGCGGCGCTGAAGGCCGACCCGACCCTGCGCAATATCCCGGTGGTGCTCCTGACCGCGCAGGCAGGGCAGGGGGAGCTGATCGCGGGACTCGAGAGCGGCGCCGATGACTACCTCGCCAAGCCGTTCGGTCCGGCGGAGCTTCGGGCCCGGGTGCGCGCGGCCCAGCGCCTCCACCGCCTCTTCCTGGACCTCGAGGTCGAGCATGCGCGGCTGCGCGAGACCCAGGAGCAGCTCGTCCACGCCGGAAAGATGGCGGCCGTCGGGACGCTCGTCGCCGGGCTCGCGCACGAACTGAACAATCCGCTCGGGATCATCCTGATGCACACCCAGAGCGTCCTCAAGCGCAGCGGCGACAGCGAGGCGGTCGAGCGCGCGCTCCGCTCGATCGAGACCCAGGCGCAGCGGAGTGGGCGGCTGATCAACGCGCTGCTCGACTTCTCGCGCAAGAAGCCGCCGCTGCGCGAGCCCGTCGAAGCGAGCGCGCTGGTCGCACGGGTCATCGAGCTGCTGGCGGCGCACGCCCGTCGACGCGACGTGACCCTGTCGGTCGATCTCGATCGCCCGGCCGGCGACGATCTACCGATGCTGACGGTCAACGTGGCGGAGATCGAGTCGGCGCTGCTGAACGTTGTCACCAATGCGATCGACGCCACGGCCGCCGGAGGGTCGGTCTCGCTGTGCGCCGCGACGAAGGTCGCGGGCGGGCGCGGCATCGAGTTCACCGTCGCCGACACCGGCATCGGCATCGCACCCGACGTGCTACCGCGGATCTTCGATCCGTTCTTCACCCTGAAGCCGGTCGGGCAGGGCACCGGCCTCGGGTTGTCGATCGCGCGCAATGTGGTCGAGGCGCACGGCGGCAGGATCGGCGTCGACAGCGCTCCGGGCAAGGGCACCACCCTCCGGATCTGGCTGCCCGCAGGGCCCCCGGCGGAGCGCGCGGAGGATCGCCCATGACCCCGATGATGAGCGCTCCTTCGCGCAAGGCGATCCTGATCGTCGACGATGAGCTGGATATCCGCGAGCTGCTCGCCTTCGAGCTCGACCGCCTGGGCTACGACGTGGAGGTGGCCGAGCACGGGCAGGCGGCGGTGGAGGCCGCGCAAAGGCGGCGGTTCGACCTGGCGATCACCGATCTGAAGATGCCGGTGATGGGCGGGATCGAGACCCTGCGCGCCTTGAAGGCGATCGATCCATCGATCGCGGTGCTGATCGCCACCGGCTACGCCACCGAGGAGATCGAGGACGAATGCCGGAGCGGCGGCGCGTGCGGCACGCTGCGCAAGCCATTCGACCTGATCGATCTCTTCGAGCTGATCGCCGACCGGCTGTCGGCCCGCTCGGGATAGCGGCGGTGGCCTTCTCGACCCGCTCACTCCTCCCCGCGATGCACGTGCGGGTGTTCCCGACGGAGGAGGTGGAGAGCCGCAATCGCTCGGCGGAGTGCGACCCACGCGACGTCGGCCTGCGCGGCGAGGACGTCGACGCGATCTGGCAGGCGGCGGTGAAGCTCTACCGGACCGGGCTGCACCCCGCGCTCGCGCTGTGCGTGCGCCGCCGCGGGCAGGTGGTGCTCGATGGCGCGCTCGGCCACCTCCACGGCAACGCACCCGGGGAACCAGCCGAGGCGCCGAAGCGGCTCGTCCACCACGACTCGCTGTTCAACCTCTACTCGGCGTCGAAGGCGATCACCGCGATGCTGGTCCACCTCCTCGATGAGCGCGGATTGGTCCACCTCGACGACGCGGTGGCGGAGTACATCCCCGAGTTCGGGCGCCACGGCAAGGAGTGGATCACCCTCCGCCACATCCTCACCCACCGCGCCGGGATCCCCGCCGTCCCGGGCAATCACGTCGACCTCACGTTGCTGGCCGATCCGCGCCGGATGCTCGAGCTCCTGTGCGAGGTGCAGCCCGTGTCGGTGCCGGGGCGGCGGCTGGCCTACCACGCGCTCACCGGCGGCTTCGTCATTGGCGAGGTGGTGGAGCGCGTCACTGGCCGCGACCTCCGCGCCTACCTGCGGGACGAGGTGCTCGCTCCCCTCGGCTTCCACACCTTCAACTTCGGCGTGCCGAGGGAGCGCATCGGCGAGGTGGCGGTGAACGCCTTCACCGGGGCACCGGCGCTGCCGCCCTACTCCTGGCTCCTCAAGCGCTCGCTCGGCGTCGGGATCCGCGAGGCGGTCGAGCTCTCCAACACCCCCGCCTTCCTCACCGGGATCATCCCGTCGGGCAACATCATCGGCACCGCCGACGAGGGATCGCGCTTTTTCCAGCTCCTGCTCGACGAGGGGGAGCTCGGCGGCGTGCGGATCTTCGACCGCCGCACCGTCCGCCGCGCGGTCGCCGAGCAGACCTACCTCGAGATCGACTCCTTCCTCGGGACGCCGGTGCGCTACGGGATGGGCTTCATGCTCGGATCGAACCGCTTCAGCCTCTACGGCGCCGACACGCCGCGCGCCTTCGGCCACGTCGGCTTCACCAACGTGGTGGCGTGGGCCGATCCCGACCGCGCGCTCAGCGTCTGCCTGATGACCAGCGGCAAGCCGTTCATCACCCCCGGCCAGATCGCGTGGCTGAACGTCGCGCGCACCATCGCCAGTCGCTGCGGCCCGATCCAGAAGTAGCCGAAAGGTAGGGGGTTGTCCTACTTCGCGGGGACCGACTTCAGCGCCGCGGAGTTGATGCAGTAGCGCAGACCGGTCGGGCGGGGTCCGTCGTCGAACACGTGACCGAGGTGCCCACCGCAGCGGGCGCAGCGCACCTCGGTGCGGTTCATCCCGAGGGTGCCGTCGCTGCCGGTCGCGACCTGGCCCTCGCGGACCGGCTGCCAGAAGCTCGGCCAGCCGGTGCCCGAGTCGAACTTCGCGGTCGAGCTGAACAGCTCCAGGCCGCAGGCCGCGCACACGTAGGTCGCCGCATCGTGCGCGTCCCAGTAAGCGCCGGTGAAGGCGCGCTCGGTGCCCTGCTCGCGCAGGACATGGAACTGCACGGCGGTCAGCACCTTCTTCCACTCCTCGTCGCTCTTCACCACCTTGTCGATCATCGTCGCTCCCGTCGCTGTCGTCGCTGTCGTTGCTGTCGTTGCTCCCTTCGCTGCCGTTGGCGGTGGCGCCTGGCTGGTGTGGCCGGGCCGCTGGCACCCTGTTGCGGCGGTCAGCAGCCCTGCGATCAAGAAGAGGCGCTTCATGTCCCGAACCTCGCAACCCGCGGTCCGCTCCTTCGACGCCGCAGGCTCCACCAACGTTACCACCACCGCGTCCAGACCGACGCCGAGCACAACCGGGCCTTCGCAGAAATGAGCGCACCACGCGGCAAGTCGTGGCCTTCGGGCTCATCCCTCTTGGTGTGCGCCTTCGTCAAATCGCGTCGGCTGGGTTCAGCGCACGACCAAAACCGAACAACGCGCCGCGGCCTCCACCCTGCGCGGCAACCTGAACATCGGCACCCGTGAGATCGCCCGCCGCCTCGGCGATTTCGTCACCGGCTTGTATGGCGCCACCAGCCCCCTTCTCGCCGAGTTTGGCGTGAAAGTCCGCAGGGTCACGACCGGCGGGCGGCGCCGCAAGGGGCCGGCAAAGCCGGTCACGAAGCCCGCCGTCCCCTGACCGTCGCGTCCGGCGCCTCTCTCTGCGCCGCGGCGCCAGCATCTTCTACTCGCGCATCTCTGCCCGACCCGGCCCGCCCTCGATCGAACGGCCGCGAGGTTCTATCGCGCGCTGCTCCCCTCGTGCAGGGCGCCGGAGAACCCGTGTTCCGCGCCCGGGACGTCGAATCTCGTGCTTGCCCGCGCTGGCCCGGCGCTGGCCGCCACGATCAAGAGATTCCGCTGCCGGTTTTCGACTTCCTGTCGGGCTGCCCGCGCCCTGGCCGCCTCGATCCACGGCTCCGCGACCTCTGCCCGAACTTCCGCGACCTCTGCCCGAGCCCTCGCCACCTCTGCCCGAGCCGCGAGCAAGGAAGCGGCAACGGCGACGGAAACGGAAACGGAAACGGAAACGGAAACGGAAACGGCAATCAACGGAAACGGAAACGGAAACGGCAACGGCAACGGCAACGGCAATCAACGGCAACGGCAACGGCAGCGGCAATCAGCGGCAAGAGCCAGGAAATGTCATGGATCCCTGCCCCCTGTAAGTCTCCGCCCCTCCGCTCGTTGATCCTCCGAGACCAGGAGGAGACCATGACTCTCGCCCGCCCGCTCGCATCCACCCTTGCCGCCCTCGCCATCGCTGGCTGCAGCGAAACCCTGACCCACTACTCGGGCGGTCAGTCGACGCCCAGCCGGATCGTCGTCGCCGCCGAGAGCCGGGCGGGGACGCGCAGGTCCGAGCGGAACCCGGCCACCGCCGACTCCGCCCCCTCCCCCGCGACCGGCCCCGGCGGCGACTTCGGCTACCGGATGCCAGCGCCCGCCGAGGAGCCGGCGCGCGAAGCCGAGGCGCAGGAACGCCCCGGGCTCGGCACCGAGTGGGGCGAGACCCGCGTCTCGCGCGTGCGCGATGTCCCGTTCGAGCGCGGCGCCGACCGCCCGGTGGCGCTGGCGACGATCTTCTACAACGACCGCCAGGGAGTCGACGCGATGGTGCAGCACCATGTGCGAAACGCCGCCCACTTCGACGCGCCGATCCCGGTCCGCGGCGGCATCACCGCGTCGGTGGTCGACGAGAACGGGCGCGCGCACGAGGCGGTCTCCGTCGCTGGCCGGGTGTACGTGGTGGGCGAGGCGGGGCGGCGCTACAGCCTGGTCGTCGCCAACCGCACCGCGCGCCGGATCGAGGTGGTGGCCTCCGTGGACGGCCTCGACGTCGTCGACGGTCAGCCCGCCAGCGTCGGGAAGCGCGGCTACGTCCTCGACCCGTTTGGCACGGTGACCATCGACGGCTTCCGGCAAAACCACGACCAGGTGGCCGCGTTTCGCTTCGGCTCGGTCGCAGCTTCGTACGCCGAGCGCACCGGCGAGGGCCGCAACGTCGGTGTGATCGGGGTGGCCTTCTTCGACGAGCAGGGCGCCGCCCCCTGGGGCGAAGACGAGGTGCTGCGCCGCCGCGCCGCCGAGCCCTTCAGCGACGCCCGCTTCTCCCATCCGCCGCTGTAGCCTTCAAGCCGATCCTCGGCCGCACGCCGCCGAACACGTCGTTGGTCGCCTCGGCGGTGATCTCCCTCTCCGCGATCGGCGTCAGGCCGAGCCCGCGCACCTCGTCGCAGCGACGGCGCAGGAGCGCGTACGCCCTGGCATCCCGGCTCCGCACCTCGGCTGTCTCGGAGAGCGAACAGGCGGCGCCCTGGTAGTACACCGCGCACGCGTCACCGACGGGAAACCCGCGATCGAGGTAGCGAAATGTCAGGCGCGGAAAGGCTGCGCCGAGGGGCGAGCGCGGGACATCGAGGCAGCAGTCGAGATCCCGATCGAACGCCGGGTCGCGCACCGGGAGCTGGTAGACCGCGCACCCGTCGGGGAGCCCGGCGAGGGCTCCGCGTAGAAATCGGTACTCCTCCTGGAATGCGTAGCGGTGCCCGAATGCGGGCAGCGCCGGCACCCCCGCCGCGACGCCGAGACCCCAAAGCGCGATCCCGGTTGCAGCGCGCCGGCCCGAACCCCCGAGGCGCAGCCTTCGCGCGATCCACGCCACGCCCTCCGCGAACGCCTCCCCGGCCGGAACCAGCGCGAGCGGAATCGTGACCAGGAAGTAGCGCGCCCCGACCAGCCCGTCGTGGACCAGGTTGCGCCCAAGCGGAACGAAGGCCGCCACCAGGCCGAGCGCCACGCACCCGAGGAGGGCAGGGCGGCGCCGCGCCATCAGCACCAGACCCGGCGCACCGAGAACAACCGCCGCAGGCGCGAACCAGTGCGGCGCACGAAACGCCACCAGCGGGTACTGCGAGAGGAGCTGCCGGGCGGCGAGGAGGATCCCCGCACGTTCGGGCAGCGGGTGGTGCGACGGCAGCACCACCATCCGATGGATCACCGCACCGGTCACCGCCCACACCGCAAGGAAGAGCGCCGCGCGCGCCACCTCGCCGCGCCAGCGATGGGGGGCCGGACGCAACGTGGGATGATCGACCGGATCCGCGAGCAGCGTCCACGCCGGCACCACCCCGAGCGCGAGCCAGGCATCGGCGCGCAAAAGCGCGACCACCGGGACCAGCACCAGCGCGAGCGCGATCTCCGGCCAGCCGCCTCGCGCGCCGCGCACCCAGGCGAGCAGCAGGAGCAGCGTCAGCGACGAGGCCGCGACGTGCTCGCTCGGCGAGGCCGAGATCCGCGCGTGCAAGGGCGACAGCGCGAGCAAGACCGCCACCGCCGCCGCGGAGTGCCACCTCACCGCCCGCGACCGGAGCAGCGCCGTCGCCAGCGGCACCGCCAGCGCGCCCACCACCGCCCCGAACCGGAAGAGCGTCGTATCGCCCCACGGCAGGACCGCGCGCAGCCCCGCCTGCAGCACGAACGCCCCCGGTCCGAACGGCGCCGGAGCCTCCGGCGGCCCCGCTTCGGGCAGCACGAAGGCGTACCAGTTCGACATCCCCGGCTCCACCGCCAGCCGCACCGCGAGCGCGAGCGCGAACCCGCCCCCGAGGAGGATGTCCCACCGCCGCTCCCCGTCCCCGCGCCGTCTCAGCCCCCGCACCAACATCGCCCCGGCGAGCGCCACAGCGACGAGAAACAGCGCCACCGCGATCCCGAACAGTCCCCCGTAGCCGGCGCGCACTTCGGCGGGCGGGATCGGTCGGCGGAGCAGTGCGCGGAGCAACGCCAGCGTCTCCGGGCACGCCGCCTCAAGCTTCACCGGCGCACCAATGGCGTAGTCCGCTCCCGCCTCTGTCCCGGGTGGGGCGCACCGCGCCGGCGTCAACGTCAGCGGCTCCAGCACCTGCCCCGAGCGCTGGAAGCGCACCTCCATCCGCGCCCCCTCCGCCCAGACACCCTCGAGACGGCAGCCGTCGCCCGCCGCCAGCGCAGCGAAGCGATCGTACAGCACCTGCGTCGCATTCGGCGTCAGCGGCTCCCGACACGGCGCCTCGTCGCTGTGCGCTGTGCGCGCCGATCCCGCGGCCAGCACCAGCGCGAGCGGAACCAGTGCTTTACCCCAGCGGGCTCCGGGACGCCTCATCCGCTCTCCCCCGGGGCTCAGAGCCTGTGAGTGAATCCCGGACCGAGCCCCGCGAGCGAGACGCAAGCAGCGCGAGGCGCGACGAGGAGACCTACTCTCTGTAGGTGACGAGGAGCAACGAAGCGATGCGCCGCGGATCGCTCGCGAGGCGACGGGAGGGATTTGCTCACAGGCTCTCAGTCGCTACTTCGCGGGCGCTGCGGGGCGCGTCGCCATCCGCGCCGCCCCGCGGCAGGCCTGGCGAAACGTCGCCACCGCCTCCGCGCAGGCCTCGGGTCGACCCAGCGCCGCCCCGGCCAGCAGTCGGTCATGCGGACTCCCCTCGGCCGCCAGGCGCAAAAGCCCCCCCGCGGCGATCAGCCGCACCCGCCCCGCGGTCTCGACGCAGTCCGGCCCCGAGCACCGCGCGGGATCGCCTGCCGCCACCGCGGCACAGTCGGGGAGGGCCCCCTGGCCGCTCGGGCAGCGCGCCGGATCGCCCGCGCGAATCGCATCGCGGTACCCGTCGCACAAAGGCGCCTCGAACTCTTTCTTGCAGGCCTCGTGCATCAGATCCGGGAAGCGCCACTTCGGGTCCGCTGGCTTGCGCGCGGCATGAAAGAAGGCGCGGCGCACGAGGCAGGTCTTCTGCGCCTCCAGCTCCACGATCCGCTTGCACGGGCCGTCGTCATCGCCCGCCACCGCGCGACAGACGTAGATGTGGCGCACCGTCTCGTCGAGAGCGGTGCGCGCCGCCGCGGTCCGGAGCGTCGCCGGCCCGGTCGCCAGCAGCGCATCGATCGCCTTCCCCGCCGTCGCCGCCTCGGCCAGCCGGTCGCACACCTCGCCGAGCGTCTTCTCCAGCGCCGCCAGCTCCACCACCGCGGGCGGTGTCTTCGGCGGGCACACCTCGACCAGCGCGAGGTCGGGCGTCGCGCTCGTGGCCGGCGTGGCCGCGGCCGGTGGCGCGGGTGCCTCGCGCCGGCATCCCGGCGCCCCCGAACAACCGATCAGGGCGAGCAGCCCCACAGCGCGGAATCCCCGTCGCACCTACTTCTCCTGGCCCGCGCCACCGTCGCTGCGCGGCGCGTCATCCGCCTTCATCCACAGGTGCCCGCGATCGCGCGCCCGCACCTCCGCCGCCACGCGATCCGCCACCGCCGCCCGCCCCTCGGCCGGCGCATCCCCGTCGACCAGCACCAGGAACGTCCCCGCGGTCGCGTGGCCCGCCCCGCCGTCCGTCGCTGCCCCCGAAGCGGCCACCAGCGACACCACCGCCTTCCCCGCCGCCCCCGCGAACACGAACTCGATCCGCTCCGCACCGACGGTGGCCTTGGCCAGCTTGTAACCTGGCGCCGGCTCCTCGCGCGTGAACGGACCGAGCAGGGCCATCACCTCGGCCTCCTTCCCCGCCGGAATCACCGCCCGCTCGGACGGCGGATTCTTCGAGTGCACCCGCATCCGCTTCGACGCCGGCACGCACCCCTCCAGCGTCGACAGCAGCGACGCGCCGGTCAGGCTCCGCAGCAGATCACGACGACTCTTCGCCATCCGCGCAGTGTAATCGATCCGGCCTCCCGACAGGGGACGCGCGTGGGTGCGGTTCCCGGTTGTAGGGACAGACGGTGGGCCCGGGATCGTCTCCCTCTCCCGCTGGCGACGCTGGCGGGAGAGGGAGACAACCCGACCGGGAACGATTGACCAGCACTCGTCCGCTTTCCCTACAACCGGGAACCGCGCCCGACGCGCGTTGGTGCTAGCGTTGCCGCGTGCTCCTCGATCTCGTCCTCGGCTACGAGTGCAACCTGAAGTGCGACTACTGCACCCTCACCGACGCCATGCGCCGTCGCAACCTCACCACCTTCGAGGCCCGCGCGGCGATCGATCGCGGCGCCGCGATCGGCACCCGCGCCCTCCAGCTCGGCGGCGGCGAGCCCACCATCCGCCGCGACCTCGCCCCGCTCATCGCCCACGCCCGCGCCCGCGGCTTCACCGAGATCAAGGTCCAGTCGAACGGCCTGATGCTCTCCTACCCCGACTACCTCCCGTCGCTGATCCGCGCCGGCCTGACCCGCCTCGCGATCTCCATCCACGCCCACGAGCCACCCCGCTACCACCGCCTGACGCGCGTCGATGGCGCCTTCGCCCACCTCGAGCGCGGCCTCGCCCATGCCGTCGCCAGCGGCCTCCCCGTCGAGGCCGAGCTGATCGCCAAGACCGACACCTTCGCGCACCTCCCCGCCGCCGCGCGCTGGCTCGCCGACCGCGGCGTCCTCTCGCTGCGCCTGTGGCTGGTCTCCCTCACCGACGAGAACGCCGCGCACCCCGAGTCGCTCCCGCGGATGACCGACCTCCTCCCCGCCTACCGCGCCGTGTTCGACGAAGCGCGCGCCGCCGGCCGCCGCGCCGTCTCGCTCCACCTCCCGAAGTGCCTCCTCCCGGGCTACGAGGAGCACTGCATCGACCCCACCGAGGGCGGCGTCCTCTGCGTCACCCCCGACGCCGAGTTCACCCTCGATCAATCCCGCCTCGGCGGCCAGCACAAACCCGACTCCTGCCGCCACTGCATTCACGACCCCGCCTGCCCCGGCGTGCGCCGCGACTACGCCGATCGCCACGGCGTAGGCGAGCTCGTCCCGGTGAGGGCCCGCGAATGAACAAGTCGATCGATGATCGCGGCCGAGGCGCCCGGATGGCGAGGCGCGACGAGGAAGAATACTCTCTGTATTTGACCGAGGAGCAACGAAGCCAGCCGGGATGGATCGGCCGCGAGGGCATCGACCTGTTCGCTCGCGGGCCCTTACTTCCAGCAGTAGTTCGTGATCGCCGCGCAGCCGTCCTTGACGTAGGCCGAGCAGGCGCACCCCTTCACGCCGCAACCGTAGTTCGTGCCCATCTTGAACCCCTCCCCGAGCGCCCCCATCCCGCCCGCGCAGTGCGAGGGATCGCCGAAGCAGTCCACGAACGCCAGGTGATCGATCGCCGAGTTGGTCGTCGAGCACGAGTAGGCCGCCGCCAGTCCGCCGAACTTGGTGGCGCACGCCTCCTTGCACGTCCTGGTCATCGGATTCGCCGCCGCGGCCGGCCCCTCCCCGAGGAGATACGCCCCGATCAGCACCACCTTGGGCACCATCCCGCACTGTCCATTCACGCACGCGAGGTTGACGCAGGCGTTCCCGCAGGCGTTGCAGTGGTTCTTGTCGGTGAGGAGATTCACCTCGCAGCCATTGCCCTTGTTCTTGTCGCAGTTGGAGAACCCCGACGGGCAGCAGCTGCCGAACGAGCACGAGAAGCTGTTGCAGTCCGCGTTGGCCTTGCACGCCGCGTTGTCGGGGCAGGGGAGGCAGCTGGGCCCGCCGCAGTCGGTGTCGGTCTCGAGGCCGTTCTTGGTCTTGTCGCTGCAGCCCACCGCGATCGTGCACTTTCCGCCGCTGCACTGATTGGTCGTGCAATCGGCGTTGGCCCCGCACCCCTTCCCGATCAGGCATCCAAGGCACGGCCCGCCGCAGTCGATATCGCTCTCCATGCCGCCCTTCATGCCGTCGCTGCACCCCGCCGCCACGCACTGCCCGAACTTGCACGCCGCCGACCCGCAATCGCCGTCCTTCCCGCACTCGCCGCCCTTGCCGCATCCCGTGCAGCTCCCGCCGCAGTCGACATCGCTCTCGTCGCCGTCCTTCTGCCCGTTGGCGCACAGCGTCGCCTGATCGGGCGGGATCGTCTGATCGGCCGGCTTTCCCGCGAGATCCTCGGGAACCGTCAGATCCGGGAACAGCACGAAATCCCGCCGTCCGACGAAGTCGACATTGCGCGCGAAGTCCTCCGTCGATCCCGCCAGGTCTTGTCCCCCTGCCTCGGTCCCGCCTCCGCCGTCGCATCCGGCGATCGCGAGCAGTGCGGCGAGCAAGTGGGCGTGTCGCATCCGGCGATCTATAACACGGCCAGCGCGCGGGGCGATTGGTGTACGATGCGCCGATGATGCGCCGCACCTTCGCCCCTCTTCTCCTGCTCTCCGCCTGCTCGGGCGGTGGCACCGAAACCCCGGATCTCGGCAAGGCCCCCCTCGACGCCGCCGCGATGGCCGCACCGGACGCCTCGGTGCCCGGGGATATGCAGAAGGGCTGCGCCTTTGCCCCGGCCGCCGATGGTGGCACCTGCGTCGACGTGGTGCGCGGCAAGCTGCTCGACGAGGCGGGCAAGCCCGTCCCGAAGCGCGTCATGTCGGTCTGCGCCGAGATCTGCTTCTTCGGCGAGACCCTTGACGACGGCACCTTCGCGGTGCCGATCGGCGGCCCCGTCCTGGTCGATCGCTTTGCCCTTCTCGTCCACGGTCGCCCCGATGGCGCGAGCTACTACCTCGGCCTCCCGCCGCTGAAGGGCGCCGTCGCCACCTACCTCGCGCCGCTCGTCCTCCCGTCGCTGCCCAAGAGCGGCCCCGCGCTCCCCGAGACCGCGACGAAGGAGGCCACCTTCACCTCCAGCGGCGTCACCCTCACCCTCGCCGCGGGCACCACCCTCCAGTTCGACGTCGAGGATTTCGAGCTCATGGCACTCGGCAAGCAGCTCCGCGTCCTCGCCGTCGCCGATCCCAAGAAGCTCGCCTTCATCGACCCCGCGTCCCCGCCCGAGGGGCTCTACGGCTTCGCGCCCTTCGACGTGGTCTTCTCCAAGAAGGCGCGCCTCTCCTTCCCGAACTCCACCAAGCTGCCCGCCAAGGCGCCGGTCGATCTCTTCTCCCAGCGCAGCCTGATCACCGCCGCGCCGCCCGCCGGCCCCTTCGAGAAGGTCGCCACCGCGCACGTCTCCGCCGACGGCAAGACCATCGACACCGACGCCAGCGAGGGCGTCACCACCCTCACATGGATCGCCCTCCGGAAGGGACAGTAGATGCGCCGCCGCCTCGCCTTCGCCGCCTTCGCGCTCGCCGCCTGCAGCCCCGGGACGATCACCCTCCTCGACGGCAGCACGGCCGATCAGACGCTCGGGGCCGCCGATCTCCCGAAGTCCAGCCCCGACCTGGGAGGCAACGGCCCCACCGACGACCTCGCCACCGCAAACGCGGATCTCACGACTTCCCCGGATCTCGCGGTAGCCGCGACCTACCCGCAGGGCCCCTACGGCAACAAGGTCGGCGACACTCTCCCGCCGCTGGAGTGGGAGGGCTACGTCAACGACGCCGCCGACGCGATCGCCACCACCAAGAACTTCGGCCCCTACAGCATGGATGCCCTCCGCAAATCCGGCCGCCCCTACGCCATGCTCCACATCTCGGAGTTTGGCTGACCCGGCTGCAAGCACGCGGCCCAGGATCTGGCTGCGCAGGGCAAGACCGTCACCGACGCGGGCGGAGCGGTGGTGGAGGTCCTCGAGACCAACGGATTCCAGGCGCCCGCCAAGTCCAACCTCGACGCCTGGATCAACGCCTACAAGGTCCCGGTCACGACGGTGAAGGACGCCGCCGGAATGCCGCTCGCCACCTTCAACGCCCTCGGCGTGCGCGAGAGCCTCTTCCTGGTCGATCTCAAGACCATGAAGATCGTCGACAAGATCAACGGCTCGGTCCTCGGCATGGGCGACTCCGCGGTGAAGACCGCCATCCCGAAGATGCTGAAGCTTCTCGGCAAATAGCCGGCTATCTTCCCCCGATGCTCCATCTTGAAGCCGCGCGCAGGAGCCCTTTCGCCCCCGGGCTGTTCGAGGGGCAGGTCGCCCTCGTCACCGGCGGCGGCACCGGCATCGGCCGCGCCACCACCCTCGAGCTGCTCTCCCTCGGCGCCAAGGTGGCGATCGCCAGCCGCAAGCCCGAGCACCTCGATCCCGCGCTCGCCGAGCTATCGTCCCACGGCGAGGTGATCGCCGAGCGCTGCGACATCCGCGAGCCCGACGCCATCGCGCGCCTGGTCGACGCCGTGCTCGCCCGCTTCGGCCAGATCGATGTCCTGGTCAACAACGCCGGCGGCCAGTTCCCGTCGCCCGCGGCCGCCCTCACCCCGCGCGGCTGGGAGGCCGTCATCCGCAACAACCTGAACGGCACCTTCTTTGTCACCCGCGAGGTCGCCACCCGCGCCATGCTCCCCGCCCGTCGCGGCGCGATCGTCAACGTCACCGCCAACGCCGTCCGCGGCTTCCCCGGCATGGCCCACACCGGAGCCGCCCGCGCCGGCGTCGAGAACCTCACCATGTCGCTCGCCGTCGAATGGGCCCAGAGCGACGTCCGGGTCAACGCCGTCGCCCCCGGCCTGATCGCCTCTAGCGGCACCGTCCAGTACGGCGAAGCGGTGGTCGAGATGGGCCGCCAGCGCACCCCGCAAAAGCGCGCCGGCACCGTCGAGGAGGTCGCCCACGCCATCTGCTACCTCGCCTCCCCGGCCGCCGCCTTCATCACCGGCGCCGTCCTCCGCATCGACGGCGGCCAGGCCCTGTGGGGCGACCTCTGGCCGATCGACGACCGCACCGATTTCACCTAGTGTCCCGGCACAGAAGTTCGCAGTAGAAAAAGGCCGCGCACTGCCGCGGCCCGGCGGCAAGTGCCGCCGCGAGCAGGGGTGGGGACCCAGGCGGACGGGGGCTTGCCCCCAGGATCGATTGGGGGAGGGCCGACGGGGCGGGGCGGCACGCCCCGTGGGATCATGGCTAGTGTTCTGGCCGAGAAATTCTGCAAAGAATTTCTCGGACAGGACACTAGAGCTTCCCGCGCCTGCGATCGGCGGCCAATCCACAGAACCCCAGTTTCCCCAGCGCAGCGCGCGAGCCCCCCTCACCGCCCGCGCGAATACCAGATCGATCCAGGCGTTTGGTAGTTCGCGCCCTCGCCCCAGATCACGTGGGCGGTGCCCTGCTCGTCGATGTCGAGCTCGAAATAATCGCCGAAGGGAAAGGCGAATCCGTCGGGCTGGACATACGAGTAACCCCCCACAAAGCTCGAGAGGCGGCTCTCGGCGGACCAGGTGGTGCCGCCGTTGCTGGAAGAGCGGTAGTAGGTATTCCAGAGGGGCGCTTTGCGCGCGTCCATCCAGGCGATTCGCACATCGCCGGCTCCGGTCGCGGCGAGCGCGGGGAAGGCGTGCGCGACCCCGGCCGGGGCGGTGGAGACCTCCTGGCGGGTGGACCAGGTGGCTCCGCCATCGGTGGATCGCGCGAAATACACGCGCTCCACCCCCTTGTCGACCGCGCCGCGATTCCAGAGCAGGTAGAGCGTCCCGGCGGCGTCGGAGGCGATCGCCATCTGGGCCCCCAGGTAGGCCCACCCGCATTGATAGGCCGAGCAGTCGTAGGGAGCGCCGGAGACATCGATCACCTTGTTCGTCCACGTCGCGCCGCCGTTGCTGGACGTGCTCACGAAGAGATTGACCTTCCCCTTGGCGCCGCCGCTTCCTTCATAGCCCGCCCAGGCGAAATGGACGGCGCCGGACGCGACGACGGTCCCACCCCCGGCGAGCGCCCAGCCGAGCTTCCCGTTGACGTTGATGTTGGTCGCGGCAAAGGTCCGGCCGCCGTCGTGGGAGGAGGCGCACCAGACCTTCTGCGCGTGGTTGAACACGACGTAGACGTCGCTGCCGCGCACCGCCAGGATCGGCTTGTCGGTGCCGGCGTTGGTGCGGTCGGCGGTGGCGATCGACCAGGTCACGCCGGAGTCGGCGGAGCGCGCGACGACGGTGTCGCTCTTTCCATTCTGCAGCCATGACGCATAGACCGTCCTGCCATCGACGGGATCGACGACGATCTGGGCGTCCCATTGTCCGGTGCCGGGAGCGGCGATCTGGAACGGCGGCGCCCACGTGATGCCGCGATCGCGGCTGACCTGGAGCATCATGGCGGGGCTCGGGCAGGAGGCGCAACCGGGCACGCCGCCGTACTGAGGGTAGAGGAGATAGACGCTGCCGAAGCGATCCGCGGCGACGGCCGGCTCCCACTGATCGCCGGCGGTGAATCCGAGGCGCGTCTGTGGCGTGAAGCCGGTGGCCGCGAGCGCCACAGTGGTGACCGCGGGGGTCGGCGCGCTCACGACCTCGGGCCTGACCCGGCCGTCGTGATGCCGGCCCGGCTCGTCCTCGCCCCCGAAAGCGACGAGCGGGAGCGCCAGGAGGAGGGACAGAAAGCGGCGGTCGAGATTCATCGCAAGCTCCTTGCCTGTCGGTCGTGCGTGAGCATGACAGCTACCGCGGCCCGAGCAGGAACCCGAGCGCCCCCGGCAGCCGCTCCGCCCAGTACATCTCGTTGTGCTGCCCGCCCTTCTGCACCACGAACTTGAAGTCCACCCCGTCGCTGTAGCCGATCCCGCGATACCTCTCCGCGAGCACCTCGGTATCCGCCGCACCATCCATCGAAGGCCCGCTATCCCCGCTATCCACATAAACCCTCAAAGGCCGCATCATCATCCCCTGCCCCTTGCTCGCCGTCACCAGCCCGAGCAGCACCCGCTGGTCCCACCACGTCGACGGCGACATCGCCCCCACCAGCCCGAACGTCACCCCGCGCTTGCACCCCGCGTACGACGAGATCAGCCCGCCCAGCGACGATCCCAGAACCCCCGTCTCCTCCCGCCCCGGCCTGGTCCGCAGCATCCCGTCCACCTTCGGCTTCACCTCCTCGACGATCATCGCCAGGTAGGCATCGCCGCCCCCACCGCCCATCCCGCCCTCCGTCGGTGTCAGCTCGTAGATTCGCTCGGCGCTATTCGCGATCCCGACGACGATCGCCTCCCGGATCGTCCCGTCCTCCGCCGCCCCGTCGAGCGTCTCGTCGACCCGCCACTCGCGGCCGCCGAAGGCCACCTTGGCATCGAAAAGGTTCTGCGCGTCGTGCATGTACAGCGACGGGAAGCGCGCCCGGGTGTTCTCGCCGTAGCTGGCCGGCAGGTAGGCCCAGATCGTCCGATCGCTCTTCAGCTTCGCCGAGTGGAACGAAGCGATCAGCTTCACCACCTCCCCGTGCGTCGACGTGAAATGCGGCCACACATCCACCGTCGCCCCCGCCTCCACCCGGTAGTTCGGCCCGCGCGACCACGTCACGTCGTCGAGCAGCGGCTTCCACTCCGTGGCGACGGTGATCGCCTCGCTCTGGAAGGTCCAGACATCCTCCGCCCCGGCCACCATCGCCTTGCCCTTCTCCCAGTCGAGCGGCCCGCCCGCCTGCCCCGGCGCCCCACGGATCGCGATCTTCTTGATCCCCGCCGGGTAGTGCACCCGGATCACCGTCGTCTTCCCGGTCTGCGGCGCACCGCCGTCGCCCCCGTCGCTGAGGCCCGCCGCGTCGCCGCTCCCGAGGTCGCCCATCTCGACCGGCGTCGTCCCGCACCCTGCCAGAAAAACCAAAATCCAGAGGTAACGCACGCGACAGCCCATAGACCACCCCACTCCGGACTGTCAACCACCGCCGCCCGTGACTAGACTCCGCGCATGGCGTACTGGCTCCTCAAGACCGAGCCCTCGGTCTACAGCTTCGACGATCTCCTGCGCGACCGCCGCACCTGCTGGGACGGCATCAACAACCCCGCCGCGCTCAAGCACATGCGCTCCGCCACCGTCGGTGACCGCGCCCTCGTCTACCACACCGGCGACGAGAAGAGCGCGATCGGCGTCGCCGAGATCGTGCGCGCCGCCTACCCCGATCCCCAGCTCGACGACCCCAGGCGCCTGGTCGTAGACCTCACCGCCCGCGAGCGCCTGCCAACCCCGGTCACGCTCGCCACCCTGAAGGCCGATCCCGCCTTCGCCGGCAGCCCCCTGGTGCGCGAAGGCCGCCTCTCCTTCGTGCCCCTCACCGACCCCCAGTGGCACCGCATCGAAGCGCTCTCCAAGGCCCCGCCCAAGGCGAAGTGATGCACGTAACTGGCCGTACTGGCCCCACATCTGCACACGCCGACCCCATCCATGGAAGAAACACTCCGCCCGCCCGCCGAAAGCGGCGTATCCTGACCGAGATCGCCCGCCTCCCGGAGCGCTCGGTCATGGAATTTTGGAGGCTCCCATGAAAATCCGTTACTCGTTCGCCCTCGCCGCTGCCGCCCTGGCCCCCCTCGCCTGCAATCAGGGCACGCCCGGTGGCAACGGCGGCGGCACCAAGGACCTCTCCTTCGTCTTCAACAACGGCGAAGACGGAGGCGCCGGCGCCGACGGTGGCGATCCCAACCAGCTCAACAACTGCGGCGACAAGGACCCGAGCTGCCAGGGCGTCGAGTTCGACCCCGACAACCAGAAGAAGTTCCCCCTCTCGTCGGACAAGCCCCCGGATCCCAACCAGTCCAACGACGGCGTCGGCCGCGACGCGAGCGGCTACCTGGTCCTCGACTCCACCCACGCCTCCTTCGACTTCCTGTGGGTCGCCAACTCGGGCGACTGGAACAAGGGCACCACCTCGAAGATCAACTCCAAGACCATCCGCGAGGTCGCCCGCTACTTCACCGTCACCTGCAACTCCCTCAAGAGCGGCAACCAGGGCCCGTGCGACGGCAAGAACGGCTGCTGCGCGATGGACAGCAACCCCCAGTTCATGAACCGCAAGGGCGGCCAGGCGAGCGGCTCCTACCAGGCCGTGAACCTCATGAACAACATGCCCTCGCGCACCGCCATTGACTTCGACGGCAACATGTGGATCGCCAACCGCGCCTTTTCCGGCCAGTCGTCGGCCACCAAGATCGCCAACGACACCGGCTCATGCATCGATCGCAACGGCAACGGCAAGATCGACACCTCCAAGGACAGCAACGGCGACGGCCTGATCCAGACCGACTGCAACACCGACGGGCAGCCCGACGATCTCGCCTCGGTCAAGAAGGCGCCCTGCACCAACGGCATGGCCCAGGAGTTCTACGGCCTCGACGACGAGTGCGTCCTCTTCACCACCAACACCGGCTCGCCGATGCAGTACGGCCGCCCGCTCAGCCTCGGGCCAGGCGCCCAGGACTTCGGCCCCTCCGACGCCTGGGCCGGCACCTACAACGACGGCAAGTTCTTCCGCATCGACGGCACCACCGGCATGACCAAGGACGTCGCCGTCCTCCCGCAGCAGTGCAAGCCCTACGGCCTGGTGGTCGACTCCTCCGGCTACGGCTGGTCGCCCAACCTCTCGCAGGCCCCGCTCTGCTACTTCAACACCAAGAAGACCAGCGAGGTCGGCGCCGCCCGCACCCCCACCGTCGGTCAGCTCACCGGCTACGGCGTCGGCCTCGATCGCGATCAGAACATCTGGGTGGCCTGCCTCTCCTTCGGCACCTGCCGCTACACCCCCGATCGCAAGAACGGCTTCGCCGGCCTCGGCAACGGCTACTGGACGATGATCCAGAAGCCAGGCGGGAACAACGGGAACAACTACGGAATCGGCATCGCCGTCGACGCCCGCAGCGCCAACCAGTACTTCGCCTGGCAGGCCGGCGGCTCGACCATCGTCCGCATTCCGGCCTCCGATCTCAAGCTCCCGAAGGGCCAGGACGTGCTGGTCGACGGCGCGATGTACCCGTCGGTGCCCGTCGCCGGCGACGGCAAGGGCGTGGGCGTCGACCGCGAGCAGAACATCTGGAACATCGGCGGCAGCGGCTACGCCACGCGCGTCCAGGTCGACGTGAAAGGCCAGATGACGATGCCCGATCTCGTCTCCCCACCGATGGGCAACAACAAGTGCCCGGGCGGCGATCGCTGCTACCTGAAGGACAACAACGCCAGCAGCCCGTCGCCCTACACCTACTCCGATTTCACCGGCTTCGGCCTCCGCAACTTCACCCGCCCGCACGCCACCTGGTCCTACATCGCCAAGGGCTGCGTCGACGGCGTCGACGCCGGCGACACCAAGTGGATGGCGATCAAGTGGGACGCCGAGATCCCCCTCAACACCAAGCTCAGCGTGCACGTCCGCAGCGGCAAGACCTCCAAGCCCGACCTCTCCTGGGGCCAGTGGTCGCCCGATTTCAGCGTCTCGCCGGCCGACCTCATGACCAACATGCCGCTGGTCCCGAACGAGAAGGACGACGGCTACCTGCAGGTCGAGGTCAACTTCGCGACCATGGCCAAGGACAAGGGTCCGAAGCTGAAGAGCCTCGGCATCTATTTCGAGTGCGGCATCCCGACGGGTTAACTGCCCGTTGTAACAAAACTTTCGGCCAAGGAGCGCGCCATGAACAGGTCATTTCGAACACTGCTGATCGGCGCCGCCGCGGCGCTCTCCCTGGCCGCCGCCGGCTGCGGTCAGAGCACCGGCGGCTACATCGACGCCGGAGGCGGGGGCCCGAAAGGTCCCAAGGACTTGACCTTCAGCTTCGAGACCGAGGATCTCGCGGGCACCGGCGGCAGCGACGACGCAGGCGGACCGATCCCGGGCGAAAAGAACGGCTGCATGGATCAAGATCCGAGCTGCGCCGGCCTGGAGTTCGATCCCGCCAACCAGAAGCGCTTCCCCCTCTCCACCGACAAGCCGGCCGATCCCAATCAGGCCAACGACGGCGTCGGCCGCGACGTCAACGGCTTCCTGGTCCTCGACTCCACCCACGCCTCCTTCGACTACCTGTGGGGCGCCAACTCGAGCGACTGGAGCAAGGGCACCGTCTCGAAGATCAACTCCAAGACCGTCCGCGAGGTCGGCCGCTACTTCACCGTCACCTGCAACTCCCTCCTGACCGGCAACAAGATGGCCTGCGACGGCAAGAACGGCTGCTGCGCGATGGACAGCTACCCGCAGTTCCAGAACCGCCAGCAGAAGATGCCCGAGGGCGTCGCCCAGCAGGTCCTGATGGGCAACAACTACCCGTCGCGCACCTCGGTCGACTTCAACGGCGACCTGTGGGTCGCCAACCGCGCCTTCGGCGGCCAGTCGTCGGTCACCAAGATCTGCAACGACCTCCCCTGCTGCAAGGATCGCAACAAGAACGGCAAGATCGACACCTCCAAGGACGTCGACGGCGACGGCCTGATCAACTCCGATTGCAACATGAACAACACCGCCGACGACCTCGACGACGTCAAGGGCGCGCCCTGCCAGAACGGCATGGCCCAGGAGTTCTACGGCCTCGACGACGAGTGCATCCTGCTCACCACCAACACCAACGTCTCCAACTCCACCGGCCGCCCGCTCACCCTCGGTCCGGGCGCCCTCGACTTCGGCCCCTCGGACGCCTACCCGGGCAGCTACAACAGCGGCAAGTTCTTCCGCATCGA
>SHYY01000197.1 GCA_009692555.1 Myxococcales bacterium | reverse complement strand
GATGTTCCAGGGGATGGAGAGCGCCGCACGGTTGAGCTCTTCGGTGAGAAACGAGTTCCCCCTCGGGGCGCTCGTCGCGATCTGCGACGCCAGGGCGAGGAACTCGATGGCGCGGCGATAGACGTCGAGCTTCTGGTCGGCCAGCAGGGGCATCCTCCTTGGAGGCCAGGGGGGTCGGTTGGCAGGAGGAGTTTGTTGCGGGAGGAAGTTCGATTGCCGTCGCTGCGGACGGGACGACTACGACTACGACTACGACTACGACTACGACTACGTGACGAGCAAGAGCCAGCAAGAGGGCCCCCTCCGCTGTTAAGCACCCGATGACGTGACGCGGGGTGACTGCGGTATGTTCCCGACATGGAGGCGCCGGCGAAATCGATCAAGAAACCCACGACGCTCGACGACCTCCTCGCCATCCCCGAGGAGGTCCGCCGGCACGAGATCATCGCAGGAGAGCTGGTGGAAAAAGAGGCTGCGTCCGGCAAGCATGGGAGTGTGCAGGGGCGGACGTTCCAGTCTCTCCGGCACTACAACCGCCGGCCTGGGGCCGAAGTCCGGGCGGCTGGTGGTTCATGACCGAGGTCGAGGTGTTTTTCGACAGCGCGAACACCTTCCGTCCCGACGTGGCTGGCTGGCGAAGGGAGCGCATGGTGGAGATCCCCACGGAGGTCCCGATCTTGATCGTGCCTGATTGGATCTGCGAAGTGCTCTCGACCAACAAGCGGAACGATCTGGTCAGGAAGAAGCGCGTCTATCACCATTTGCCGATCCGGTTCGACCGGCCGTCGTGGGTGCGCATGGAGGCGGAGAGCGCGCGCTTCGGGTGGCGCTGGGTGGTGGCTGCGGTGGGGGCCGAGGGGGAGGTCGCGCTGCTCGATCCGCGGAAGGCGAAGAAGGGGAGGGGGATGAGCCTGGATCCGCCGGCGACGATTCCCAGCCTGCTGGCGTGGCTGGAGCGGCCCTTCGGCAGGGCTCAGGACAGGCCGGCGCGGAAGTAGCCATGTTGCTACGTCGCAACGTTGCTACGTCCCGGGTCCCGGATGGCGGGAGAATGTCTGATATCGTGGAGCCATCGGAGATGCGGATCACGCTTCCTGCTTCGCTGCGCAAGGAGCGCCACACCCTCCAGGAAGAGGTGGCGTGGGCGAGAGGTCTGTCGCCCGAGGAGCGGCTCGCCGTGACCGCGTCGCTGTGCCGGGATGTCGTCACTCTCCTGCGAATGAACATCAAGCGAGACCGCGTCCTCGCGCTCAGGGATCCGTGCCCCGAGAGCACGCGCCGGGCGCTCGCGCGGCTCCACCGACGATGACGGGGGAGCTGATGGCGGCCTTCGAGGTCGCATCGAGGCTTGCCGCCGCGCTGGAGGCGGCGAACATTCCGTACGCGATCGGTGGAGCCATCGCGCTCGGAGCGTGGTCGGATCCGCGCGGCACGCATGACGTCGACCTGAACCTGTTCGTGGACCACGACGGCCTCGATGCAGCGCTGGACGTGCTGGTGGCGGCGGGCGTGGTGATCGATCGGGGGGCGGCCAGGCTGGCCGACGAGGCTGGCGACGTCCTGGTCGGCCATTACGGCGGTCTGCGCGTCGACCTGTTCACGCCGAGCATCCCCTTCGCCTGGGAGGCGATGACGACGCGGCGACGGCTCCGGGGCCCCTCGGACGAGGCGTACTACCTGTCGCCGGAGGCCCTCGCGATCTTCAAGCTGCTCTTCTTTCGTTCCAAGGATCTGCTCGACGTCGAGAAGCTGGTCGCGGTCCAGGGCGCGGATCTGGACAGCGCGTACATCCGGCGATGGATCGTGGAGATGATGGGGGAGGAGGACGAGCGCGTCGCCGCCTGGGACAGGATCGTCGCAAACAACCCGCCGTGAAGGATCCTGCATCGGGGGGCGATCGGTGCCGATTGACCCGGCCAGGCGGCGACGGTAGAAACGCGCCGTGCCGCCGCGCCGTCACAAACCGCCGACTCCGGCCCGCCGTACACCGCTGGTCGATCTGGTGCCGATCAAGCCGCGGGTGCTGTCGGTGCGCGCGATCCCGCGGGCCGACGAGGGGCTGGCACGGAAGCTCGGCCTCCCCGACGGGCTGCGCGCGCTCGGGCTCCTGACCTGCACCTCGGATGACGCGCTGTTCGTGGCGCTCGACGAGGGGACCAAGGCGGCGCCGGTGGAGGTGGTGTACGCGCGGTCGTTCTATGCCGGGTCGTCGTACCCCTCGGGGCCGCTCTCCGGCGAGGCGATCGGGATCTACGCGGCGCGGGATCCCGACGAGATCGCCGCGGCGCTGGCAGCCTGCCGTCGCTGCCTCGACGAGGAGGCGTGGTTCTACGCGGCCGATGAGCGCGGACAGCTCGCCTTCTTTCCGCACGTGGTGCGCGCCACCGGGCGCTACCTCTCGAAGGAGGCGGGGATCGACGCGGGCCGCCCGATGGCCTACCTGATCGCGCCGCCTCTCGAGTCGGTGGTCGGGCTCGACGCGGCGCTGAAGGCGGCTCCGGTGACGCTCGCGAAGTGGTTCGGACCGCCGTCCGAGACCAACTACGGCGGCGGGTACCTCGTCGGTGAGCTCGCCGATTGCGAAGCGGCGGCGTCCGCTTTCGCGGCGGCGGTGGTCGATGTGGCGCGCTCGCCGCTCGATGCCGATCGATCGGCGCGCGCGGCGGGCGAGACCGTGGATGCGCGGCCTTCCGGAGCGACAACCGGGAAGTACCGGGTGCTCGCCACCGGAGAGCGCCTCGGCGACAAGCCGGAGCACCTCACGCACCTGCGCGACGATCAGTCGCTGGTCGAGAAGAGCCACCCGCGGCTGCCGCTCCGGGGCAAGCTCGACATGCTCCAGGGGCTGCTGCTCGACGCGCAGATCGCGGCCGACGTCGAGGGTGCGCGCGGGCTGGTGGGCGAGCTCGGCGAGGCGCTCGATCTGGTGCGGGCGATCGTCGGCTGCGAGGTGATGGACCGCCCGCTGCCGTCGTGGAAGCTGCTGGCGATGGAGCCCGCGGAGCTGCGGCGCGCCTCGCACCACACGCTCGAACTCTACGGCGTGCCGTTCATGTACCCGGCGGTGAACCAGGGTCCGGTGGTGGCCAAGCTCTACCTCGCGCGCGCCTACAGCCGCGAGGCGGAATTGAAGCTCTACGAGGCGTTTCCGGGGGACGAGCGCGGCGATCTCAAGCTGGCGTGCAACCGGTTGTCGTCGGCGCTCTATCTGATGACCACCAAGTACGTCGGCGGGCACTACGGGGGCGAGCGGCGGCGGCTCGGGCCGGTCAAGGGCTGGAAGCCGGCGTGATCCTTAGGGCCCGCGAATGGACAACTCAGCCGCCCTCGCGGCCGATCCATCCCGGCAGGCTTCGGGGGGCTTGCCCCCCTTCTGTAGTCTTGAGGGGAAGCTCCTCCGTCCAATACAGAGAAGTATTCTCCGTCGTCGCGCCTCGCCATCCGGGCGCCTCGGCCGCGATCATCGATCGAGTTGTCCATTCGCGGGCCCCTAGCGATCGTGCCACTTGAAGCTGGCCACGGCGACGGTGAAGGTGGCGAGGGTCCAGGCGCACAGGATGGCGAGCCCGGGGAGGAGCGCGGCGGGGGAGGTCTCGCCGTAGAGCAGCACCGCGCGGGTGAGTCGCACCAGCTCGGTCGACGGGAGGGCGCGGGCGAAGAGGGCGAGCGGGGCGGGCAGGGCGTCGACGGGGAAGAAGATCTCCGAGAGGAAGACCAGCGGCATGATCAGGACATTGATCAGGTCGAGCAGGTTCGACTCGTCGCGGACGAAGCAAGCAAGGGCGAAGCCGACGCCGAGGAAGCAGAGGAGGCCGAGGAGTGTGAGCAGCGCCAGCCAGGCCGCACCGACGGGGCCGAGCGGCAGATCGAACAGGAAGCGCCCGGCGATCCCCAGGAGCGCGACCTGCAAGAGGACCAGCGCCGCGCGGGAGCCGATCTGCGCGGCGACGAAGGTGCTGCGTGAGAGCGGGGTGGTGGCGAGCTTCTTCAGGAACTGGTTGTTGCGGTAGCGCGCCATCGCGTAGCCCATCCCGAAGAGGCCGCCGGCGATCACTGTGATCGCCAGCATCCCGGGGAAGATGAAGTGGACGTAGCCCCAGCGATGGAGCGGGACGATCTCCAGGCGCGGTGGACCGGGAAGGAGCGTGACGAGGCCGCGCCCGAACAGGTTGTCGCGCGGGCCGACGAGGAGGCGGGGCGAGGGATCGAAGATCAGCACGCCGCTGGCCGCGCGGGTGTGCAGGCGGGCGATCGCAGCGTCGAGCGAGGCGTCCTCGCGGAGGCGCAGCCCGGGCAGGCCGGCGAGAAGCTCCCAGGTCCCGGAGGGGGCGGCGGCGCGGCCGACCACCGCGAGGGTCTTCCGCTCGAACGGGTGGCCGTCGGCGAACACCGTTGCGACGATCACCAGGAGCGCGAGCGGCATCCCGAGGTAGAGCGCGGCCGTCGCCGGGCTGTGGATCATCTCCTTCAAGCGCAGGCGCGCGAGCAGCCAGAGGGCCTTCACGCGAGCCCACCGCCTTCGGCGAGGCGCGCGGCGCAGAAGTGGAAGAAGGCGTCCTCGAGGCCGCGGCCGGTGCGGCGACCTTCCGGCACGGCGTCGCAAAGCGCGGCGCGCGAGCCCTCAGCCTTGACCCGCCCGTCGACGAGGAAGACGGCGTGATCGCACACCGCGTCAGCCTCGCGGAGGTCGTGGGTGGTGAGCACCACCGTGCAGCGGGCGGCGAGCTCGCGCAGCCGGAGGCCGATCGCGCGCTTCGACTCGGGGTCGAGGTGGGTGGTCGGCTCATCGAGGAACAGGAGGTCGGGGGCGTGGACCGAGGCGGCGGCGATGAAGAGGCGCTGCGACTCGCCGCCCGAGAGGCGCTGGACCGGAAGATCGGCGCGCGCCTCGAGGCCGGCGGCGAGGAGGATCGCCTCACGCCCGCGGGGGACGCGGTGGATCGCGGCGAACAGGTCGGCGTACTCGAAGGCCGTGATGCGGTCGAAGACGAACTCGCGCTGCATCACCACCCCGATGCGGCGGCGCGGGTAGCGACGGGGATCGAGCGGCGCTCCAAACAGCCGTACGGTGCCCCGGGTGGCCTCCTGGAGGCCCTGGAGGATCTCGAGGAGGGTGGTCTTGCCGGCGCCGTTCGGGCCGAGGATGCCGATCACCTGCGGCCCGGCGAGGGTGAAGCTGACATCGTCGAGCGCGGTGATCGGGCCGAAGCGGCGGGCGAGCTTCTCGACGGCGATCACCTCCTGCATCAGCCGCGCCCCGTCAACCGCGCTCCATCAAGCCCCGCACCGGGCCGGGGAACTCCCCGCGCGCCGCCCGCACCGCCGCGCGGAGATCGTCGGGATCCCACAGCGTCGCGAGCGGCAGGAAGGCGCAGGCGGCGCGTTCGATGGTGAGCGCGGGCGTTCCGTCGGGGGCGTCCACTGCGCCGTCGACCAGCGCGGCATCGGGGTGCCACGAGCGGACCTGGATGCGCAAGGTGGCGCGATCGCCCGCCGAGAGCGGCGCGCCGAAGCGGCAGGAGTGGAAGCTGCCGACCACCGGGAGGTGTGCGTAGTCGGTCGACTCGGCGACCAGGAGGGAGGTGGCCTGCCCGAGCCACTCGAGGAGCAGGGTCGGCGGGACGGTGCCCGCGCGGCCCGGGCGGCAGAGCATCGCCTCCTCGAAGGTGACGCACTTCTCGACGGTGATCGCGACGCGCGGCTGGAGGTCGATCAGGCGATCGAGGAACCGCAGCCTCATCAGGAGGCCGCGGCGGCGAGCTTCCGCGCGACGATCTTCACGAACGTCTCGACGGTGAAGAGCGAGAGGATCGCCGAGGCGCGGAGGCCGGGGCGCAGGCGATCGCCCGCCTCGGGGAGCAGCTCCCGCAGCCGCACGAGGCCGCGCTCCGAGACCACCCCACCGGGGGCGAACTCCTCATCGGTGAGATCGCCGCGCGCCGCGTGCTCGAGCTCGCCGCGGGTGATCTTGACCTGGAAGCGGTCCTCGAGCTGGAAGACGATGTCGAGGTAGTCGAGCGACTCGGCGCCGAGGTCGTCCATCAGGCGGCTCGACGGCTGCACCTTTTCGGGGCGCACGCCCAGAACGTCGGCGACCAGCTCGACGACGAGGCCGCGCACCCGGTCGGTGATCTCGGCAGGCTCCACGGGCGGCAGGATACCCGACGCGGCCCCGCAACGCGATCCACCATGCAGACCCTGCAGCGCGTGCAGACCGCCGTCGCGCGTCCGCCATGCAGGGGCTGCGTACCTCCACCGCCGAGGGCCGACTTCGGGGCGGCACGCCGGCTGCTTTGGGCGGCGGGCGAAGAGGAGAGCGCACCCATGAAAAAGCACGAATTCGCCCCGATACTGTTCGCCTTCGCGGCCGCCTGCGGCCCGCTCGAGACCGGCGTCGCCGTCGGTGAAGCGGGGCTGGTCCTGCCGCCCGGGACGCGCATCGTCAACAGCCGCGCGGCGCTGGTCGGCGCGCTCCGCGACGCGAGCTTTCACGGCACGATCTACGTTCCGCCCGACGCCTTCATCAGCCTCACTGGCGAGCGCAACCTGCCGCTCCGCGAGGGCGTGACGCTGCTCTCCCAGCGCGAGGGCACCACCGAGGGGGCGTGGCTCTTCACCAATGATCTGGAAGCGCTCAACCCCAACAGCGAAGGGGAGCCTGAGAAGTACTCGCTGTTCGACGTGCAGGGAAACAACGTGCGCGTCGAGGGGCTGCGACTCCAGGGGCCCTCGATGAGCCACGACTCCACCCTGCTCGGCGTCCGCGGGATCGAGATCGACACCAGCCGCTTCCGCAACCTGGTGGTGATCAACAACGAGCTGTACGGCTGGCCCGGCGCGGCGATCTCGGTGACGGGCGCCGTCGACCAGGACCGACCCGAGGAGGTCCCAATGGGCACCGTCCACATGAGCCGCGCCGAGGCGGGCCAGGTCCTGATCACCGCCAATCACATCCACCACAACGTGCGCGACAGCAGTGGCTACGGCGTGGTGGTCGGGCACGGTGCCTACGCCACCGTCGAGGGGAACGTGTTCGACTTCAACCGCCACGCGGTCGCCTGCGACGGGCGCCCCTTCACCGGCTACATCGCCCACCTCAACTATGTGCTCGAAGGCGGCTACTGCGAGGGCGGCGGGACGTGGGGCTACTACAACCAGCACTTCGACGTCCACGGACGCGGCGCGGGCGGCTACGGCGGCTACGCCGGGGAGTACTTCGATATCTCCTACAACACCGTCCGCGGCGAGCAGATGTACGACGGGGTGATGACCCGTCCCGCGCTGATGCTCCGCGGCTCACCGTCGGTGGGGGCGTACTTCAACAGCAACGTCCTTTGCCATGACGACTCCGGCGAGGCGGTGCGGCTCGACGACGGAAGCCTCTTCGCGAGCGCCTTCAGCAACGTCTTCATCGGAACCAACCGCTACAACCTCGACCCGTCGAACGAGCTGCTCACCGGCGACTTCGACGGCGATGGCAAGGACGACGTGCTGCTCGGGAACGGCACGGCGAGGTTCGTCTCCCGCGCCGGCCAGACCTCGTGGCGACTGATCGGGGGGTCGCCCTACCGGCGCTCCGAGATCGCCGTCGGGCGCTTCGACAGCAACGGCAAGGACGACGTGTTCGTGCGCGCCTCCGACGGCGGGTGGTACTTCTCGTCGGCGGCGTCCGGTCCGCTCACCCGCCTCGGCTCGTCGGGCGTGGCGATGTCGGAGCTGCGCTTCGGCGACTTCGACGGCGACGGGCTGACCGACATCTTCCGCGCCGACGGGACGAAGTGGTGGGTGTCGTGGTCCGGCCGCTCGACGTGGAGCGCGCTCAACACCTCGGTGGGGCGCGTGGCGGACCTCCGCTTCGGCGATTTCGACGGCGATGGCACGACCGACGTGTTCAGCCTCTCGGGCGGGCAGTGGTCCTACGCCCGCGGCGGCAAGGGCTCCTGGCAGCGCCTGAACAGCCTCCTCTCGTCGGACCTCTCGTCGCTGGTCTTCGCCGACTTCGACGGCGACGGCAAGAGCGACATCGCCCAGCGCGACAGCTCCAACGGATGGCGCTATTCGCAGCGCGGGCAGACCGCGTGGCGGGTGCTCCGCACGGCGTCGGGCCAGACGCAGTTCGCCGACCCGAGGCTGGTCGTCTTCGGCGACTTCGACGGCGATGGCACCGCCGACGCCCTCCGCTTCGACACCGCCAGCCGGCGCTTCGTGCGGTGGTCCTCCCGCGTGGGCGACGCCTTCGCCGCCTGGTCGCGCCACGACATGCGGTGAAGACGGCCCTACTTCGCGGCCCAGAACTCGAGCGCAGCCGTGGTCTTCGTCTCCTGGTCCGACGTCGTATCGAGCCCCTTGCCCTGCAGGAGCGCCTTCAGCTGCGCCTCCACCGCCTTGCCCTCCGCCAGCGGGACGCGCGTCGACAGCTCGAGCAGGGTCTTGCCGCCCGGCAGCTCCCAGCGCTCCGCCGCGACGCCCTGCGGGAAGCCCATCGGGGTCAGCTTCCACACCCACGCATCGGTCGGGCCAAGGACGGCGAGCGCCTTCCAGTCGGGCTGCATCTTCGCATGCTCGGCGATCAGCTGCTCCTGCTCATTCGAGTACAGCTTGTCGATGGTGCGCTTGCCGGCCGCGACGTCGTCGATCTCGCCGGCCACCTGATCGACGGAGAGCGAGCAGGAGGAGGTGGCGATCGGTCCCACCTTGTCGATCTCGCACTTCCAGCCGGGTACAACGAGCCACTTCGGGGCGACCCCGCCGGGCTCGAGCGGCCGCAGCTTGACGGTCGAGTCGTCGCTGCCGCCCTTGACTTTCCGTGCGCGCAGGATCAGTCCAGCCGGGTAGAGCGCGAGCGGCTTGGTGTCGTAGAAGTAGATCCAGCGGCGCTCGGCGGCGGCCTTGTCGAGGGCGAATTGCTGCATTGCAAGATCGACCTGATCGGCGCGGATGGTGACCTTGAGCTCGATGTTGCCCGTGCCGGTCGCGAGATCCGGCGACGCGAGATCGGGCGTTGCCAGATCAGGTGTTGCGAGATCGGGTGTTGCGAGATCGGGCGTTGCCAGATCGCGCGTTGCCAGATCAGCTGTCGCGAGATCGCGCGTCGAGAGATCAGGCGTCAAATCGGGCCGAGCGTGTCCGGCGTCGATGGCGGCCTCCGGGAGCGAACGCGTAAGGTCGCCGATCGCGCCGCCGTCCTCGACGGAGATCGAGGCATCCTCCGTCGCGTTGGGCGGGGCGCTGCACGCGGGCAGGAGCAGCAGCAGCAGCGCGAGGCGGATCATGCGGGCAGGTTCCACTCGACGATCCGCTCCGTCGGTTTGCGTGCGGGCGCGGGCGTCTCGGCGGCGGGGTAGCCGATCGCGATCGCGCCGAGGGGGACAAAGGGGGCCGGGAGGGCGAGGAGGGCGGCGATCTCCTCGCGCGCCAGCATCGGGCCGGCCATCCAGCACGCGGCGAGCCCGGCGGCGTGGGCCATGAGGAGGAGGTTCATCGTCGCTGCCGCCGCACCGCACAGCTCCGACGGCATGCGATCGGCGAGGGCGTAGGGACGCGGATCGCGGCCGGCGCGGGCGAGCAGCGCGGCGATGGCGTCGGGGAAGAGGCGGTACTGCGGGATGATCAGCGCGGGCGCGGCCTCGAGCGGCTCGTGAAAGAAATCGCCGTAGGCGGTGAGATCGGCGAGGTACTCGGAGCCCGCCAGCTCGGCGCGCAAGGCGTCCACCTTGCCGCGCACCGCCTCGATGATCCGCGCGCGCAGCGCCGGGTCGAGCACCGCGTTGTAGCGCCACGGCTGGCGGTTGGTGGCGGAGGGCGCGGTGCGGGCGGCCTCGAAGAGCGGCTCGAGATCGGCGCGCGCGACCGGGCGGTCGGCGAAGCGCCTGGTGCTGCGGCGCGACTGCATGAGCGCGAGCAGCTCGGGGGCGATCATGGTTCCTCGCGGGCGATGCGCTACACGCCGAGCTGCGAGCGGAGGAAGCTGATCGTCGAATCCCAGTTGAAGATCGCGTAGATCAGGCCACCGGTGGCGAGCACGACCCCGGCAACCACCTTCCAGAGCAGCCCGTTCTTGGCCTGCTGGTCGCCGGCGATCTGCGCGAAGCGCGCCCCGACCGCCGCCGCGACGTGGGCCGCTCGTTGCGGCTGCGCGACGTACGCCGGCTGCGCAGGCTGGGCGATGGGCTGCTCCGGTCGCGCCGCGTACTGCGGTTGCGGAGCGACCGGTCGCTGCTGGGACACCTGAGTCGGCGCGAGGGACCCTCGCTGCTGCGGCGGCTCCTGCGCCGGCGTCTCGACGGCGAGGCGGAGATCGCGGATCACCTCGCGCATCGACGACTGCCTTCGATTGGGCTCCTTGGCCAGCATCTTCTGAACTGCCTGGTTGAGCCGCGGCGGCACCCCGTAGGGCACGAGGTCGGGCGGGGCCTGATCCATGTGCATTCGTAGCAGCTCGTAGGGGCTGTCGGCGAGGAATGGCTGCCTGCCCGCGAGGCACTCGAAGAGAATGATTCCCTGCGCGTAGATATCGGCCCGCCCATCGATATCGGTCTTCGACATCCACTGCTCGGGGGACATGTAGGAGCTGGTTCCGATGATCATCCCGGTGCTGGTCAGCTTGGCGTCGCCGGTGACCTCCCCGCGCAGCTTGCAGACCCCGAAGTCGAGCACCTTGACGAACTCCGCGTTGTTCTCGCGGGCCACAATGAAGATGTTGTCGGGCTTGAGGTCGCGGTGGACGATCTGGAGGTCGTGGGCGGTCTGCAGCGCCCCGGCGATCTGGATGCCGATGCGGGCCGCCCGCTGGCCGTCGAGGCGACCGCGCTTGATGAGCTGGGTCAGGGTGACGCCGCGCAGGAGCTCCATCACCATGTAGCAGTTGCCGTCGGGGGAGACGCCCGCGTCGAAGATCTGGATGATGTTCTCGTGATCGGCGCGACTCGCGGCGCTCGCCTCGTTGAGGAAGCGCTGCTTGAGGTCGGCCTGCATCGAGAGGTGCTTGTGGAGGATCTTCACCGCGCCGCGCCGGCCCGCGATGGTGGTGTGGTCGGCCTCGTAGACACCCCCGAACGCGCCCTCGCCGAGGAGCCTCCCGATCCGCCAGTTACCCAGGGTCGCGCCCGTCACACTCGACATCTCCGAAGGATCCTCACGAACGTCGCCCCGATGTCAAGCAGCCTCGATGTGCCTCCGATGTGCCTCCGATGTGCCTCCGATGTGCCTCCGATGTGCCTCTGATGTACTCATCTCATCTCATGCGGGTGCTTAACAGCGGAGGGGGCCCTCTTGCTGGCTCTTGCTCGTCACGTAGTCGTAGTCGTAGTCGTAGTCGTAGTCGTAGTCGTCCCGTCCGCAGCGACGGCAATCGAACTTCCTCCCGCAACAAATTCCTCCTGCCAACCGACCA
>SHYY01000196.1 GCA_009692555.1 Myxococcales bacterium | reverse complement strand
CCAGGGTGGTCGGTTGGCAGGAGGAATTTGTTGCGGGAGGAAGTTCGATTGCCGTCGCTGCGGACGGGACGACTACGACTACGACTACGACTACGACTACGTGACGAGCAAGAGCCAGCAAGAGGGCCCCCTCCGCTGTTAAGCACCCCTAACGCCCCGGTTTCTTGATCGGCCGGGACGCGGGCGGTAGAGTGGCGCCGTGTCTGCCGTCGCTGGGGGTCCCGATGCGTTCGATCTCGCGGCGTCGAGCCCGTTCCTCGGGCGCGCGGAGGAGCTTGCGCTGCTCGACCAGGTGCTCGAGCGGGCGACCGAGTACCAGGCGCCTCAGGTCGTCACCGTCGTGGGCAACCAGGGGGTCGGCAAGAGCCGCCTGATCGGCGAGTGGCTGAAGCGGGTGGTGGCGCGGCCGGCTCCCCGGGTGCGGGTCTACCGGGGCCGTGCGACCGAGGGAGCGGGCGCCTTCAGCCTGATCTCGCGGCTGCTCGCGGACCGCTTCGCGATCGGGGATGGAGAGGCTGCCTCGTCGGTGGCGGAGAAGGTGCGCGCCGAGCTGAACACGCTGTTCGCCGATCGCCGGGTGGCCGAGGTGATCCACTTTCTCGGGCGCTACCTGCAGTTCGACGGGTCGCGCCGTGGGGCCGAGGAGGGGCGCGACGCGGGCCTCCGGATGACGCCGTTCCTGCGCGCGCTCGAGGAGCACCCGGCGCAGCACGATCAGATCGCGCGGGCGGTGCTGCGGCACTTCCTCGAGGTCGACGCGGCGCGCACACCGCTCGTCCTGGCGTTCGACGATCTCCACTTCGGTGACGATGACTCGCTCGGGTTGCTCTCCGCGCTGGGCGACGAGCTGGGCGGCTCGCCGGTGGTGCTGGTGGCGGTGACCCGCCCCGATCTGTTCGTGCGTCGCACGAGGTGGGGCGCCGGGAGCGCCGATCACACGCGGATCGATCTCCAGCCCCTGCCGCGACCGGACGCGGAGGCGCTGCTGCGGCGGCTCCTGCAGCGCGCCGAGACGCTCCCGGAGGTGCTGGTCGACGAGCTGTGCGAGATGACCGCCGGCAACCCGCTGTTCCTCGAGGAGCTGGTGCGAGTCTTCTACGCCGAGGGCATCCTCGCGCCGTCACCCGACGATGAGGGCGACGAGGATCCGCGCTGGCGGATCGACGTGGCGCGCGCGCGGCGGGTGCAGCTCCCGGTGACCGTCGCGGAGGCGGTGCAGCTCCGGATCGCGTCGCTTTCGGGGGACGAGCGCGACCTGCTGGAGAAGGGCGCATCCTTCGGCAACGTCTTCTGGACCGGCGCGCTGATGTGCCTGCGCCGCCTCGACCGCACCGTGGCGGAGAGCGCCGCCGAGCCGCGCCGCTTCGATGACCGCGCGCGCGCGGGGTTAAAGGCGCTGCTCGACGGTCTGGTCGAGCGCGAGTACCTGCTAGAGATGCCGGACTCCTCGATCCCCGGCGAGCACGAGTATGTCTTCAAACACAACCTGGAGCGCGATCTGGTGGCGCGGATGACGCTCCCGGAGGCGGCGCGCCGCCACCACCTCTACGGCGCGCAGTGGCTTGAGACGCGGCTCAAGGACCGCGGCGAGGAGCAGCTCGAGTTCCTCGCCGGGCTGTACGCCAAAGGGGGCCTCTCCGCCCGCGCCGCGGCCGCCTACGTCGCGGCCGGAGATCGCGCCCGCTCGCGCTACGCCAACGAGGCCGCCGCGGCGCTCTACGGCAAGGGTCTCGAGCTGATCGATCGCGACGATGCCCTCGGCCGCCTCGACGCGCTCCACAACCTCGGCGACGTGACCGCGCTCTCGGGGCGCACCCGCGAGGCGCTGGGGCTGTTCGAGGAGATGCTGCGCGCGGCCTGGCTGCTCGATGCCGGGTCGAAGGCCGGCGCGGCCCACGGGCGCATCGGGCGCTGCTACCGCACCCTCGGCGAGTTCGATCGCGCCGAGTACCACCTCGGGCTCGGCCTCGACCTCTTCACCCGCGCCAGGGATCACCGCGGCGTGGCGGGCGCCGAGGACGATCTGGGCCGCGTGTCATTCCTGCGCGGCGACTTCCAGCGCGCGCTCGATCGCCACGGCCGCGCCCTCGACCTGCGACGGGAGCTCGGTGATCCACGATCGATCGCGCTGGCGCTGCACAACCTCGCCGTGGTCCACCACGCCTCGGGGAACCACTCGCAGGCGATGGCGCGCTTCGACGAGGCGCTCCAGATCCGTCGCGCGATCGATGACCGTCTCGGCGTGGCCCACTCGCTGCTCGAGATGGGCTCGGTGTGGCGCGATCGCGGGGCGCACGATCGAGCGCTGGCGGTCTACAAGGAGGCGATCTCGCTGACCCGCGAGATCGGGGATCGGATCACCGAGGCGGCGGTGGGGACGCGGATCGGCGAGACGCTGCTCCGCGCCGGCCGGCTGACCGAGGCGGTGGATGCGCTCCGGCTGGCGGTGGAGGTGGCGGGAGGGATGGGCGATCGGCTGATGCAGGCCGAGGCGTCGCGGCTGCTCGGCGAGGCGCTGCTCGAGATGGGCGAGTCGCTCGGGGCGCGGCGGCAGTGCGAGCAGGCGCTGGCGCTGGCGGAGCGGATCGGATCCCGGCCCCACCGGGGCACCGCGCATCGCGCACTCGCGGTGGCGATGGCGCGCGTTCCCGACGGGGATCGGGGATCGGCGGAGGCACACTTCCGGTCGGCGGTGGAGCTGCTCGGGGAGGTGGGCGCCGACTCCGAGCTGATGCGCGCCTACCGCGATTACGCGGAGTTTCTCGCCGAGGGGGGCGACGCCGACGGCGCCCTGACGCTGCGCGAGCGGGCCGACGAGATCCTCGGGCGGCTGCGCGAGGGTGCGCAGGTGAGCGTGGACGTCGAGGTCGATTGAAGCCGTCCACGGTAGACTTCTCCCGATGAACACCGACCTGCGCGCGATCGCGGCCCAGATCCCCGAGCCGATCCACGCGGTGTGCCGGGCGCTGCGGGCCGCCGGGTTCGAGGCCCATCTCGTCGGTGGCGCGATCCGCGACCTGTTCATTGGCCGCGCCGCGCACGACTTCGACATTGCCACCTCGGCGCACCCGCACCAGGTCACGCAGGTGTTCGGGCGCCGGCGCACCATCCCGACCGGCGAGAAGCACGGGACGGTGACCGTGCTGGTCGACGCGGGCGGAGAGCGGATCGGCGTCGAGGTGACCACCTTCCGCGGCGAGGGCGCCTACTCCGACGGGCGGCGGCCGGACTCGGTAGCGTTCGTCTCCGACCTGGTCGAGGATCTCCGGCGGCGCGATTTCACCGTCAACGCGATCGCCTTCGACCCGGCGGAGGACCGCTCGGGGGGGGTGGTAAGCGATCCCTTCGGGGGTCTCGCGGATCTCGTGGCGCGGCGGCTTCGTGCCGTCGGTGAGGCGGGCGATCGGTTCGCCGAGGACGGCCTCCGCGTGATGCGCGCGGTGCGGCTCGCCGCCCAGCTCGACTTTCACCTCGACGCGGCGACGGAGGCCGCCATCCCGGGCGCGATCCCGGTGTTCCGCAAGGTCTCGATGGAGCGGGTGCGCGGTGAGATCCTCAAGCTCCTCGCCGCGCCGCGCCCGTCGGTGGGGCTGCGCCTGATGCAGTCGAGCGGGCTGCTCGCCGAGGTGATCCCCGAGCTCACCGAGGGGATCGGGCTGCGCCAGAATCGCTTCCACGCGCACGACGTGTTCGAACACACCCTGGCCACCGTCGACGAGACGTCCGGCGGGCCGATCGTGCGCCTCGGCGCGCTGCTCCACGACGTCGCCAAGCCGCGCACCGTGGCGCCCAAGGAGGATGCACCCGGCGAGAACAGCTTCTTTCGCCACGAGCAGGTCGGCGCGGAGATGGCCGAGGCGATCGGACGCCGGCTGAAGCTCGCCAACCGCGACCGCGAGCGGGTGGTCGCGCTCGTCGCCCACCACATGTTCTGGTATTCGCCCGAGTGGACCGACGCCACGGTACGGCGCTTCATCAACCGGGTCGGGCTCGAGCTCATCCCCGACCTGTTCGCGGTCCGGGCCGGCGACGTGCGCGGGCGCGGCTTCGGCGAGGAGGCGGGCCGCGAAATCGACGAACTGCAGCGCCGCATCGACGCCGAGGTCCTGAAGGCGAGCGCCCTCAAGATCACCGATCTTGCGGTCCGTGGCGCCGACGTGATGCGGGTGCTCGCCTGCCGCCCGGGGCCGGTCATCGGCGAGGTGCTGCGACGGCTGCTGGAGCGGGTGATCGAGGAGCCGTCGCTGAATGCCACCGAGTCGCTCGAGGCGCTCATCCCGGTGGTGGCCGAGGAGGCCGCGCTTGCTCCGGCTCGCTGAGACCGGGGAGCTGATCGCAGCGACGGGGGACGCCCCGCGCTTCCGGCAGGGCGCGGTGCCGGCGGAGCTGCTGGCGGAGATCATCGCCGCCGCCACCCGGCGCTTCCCGGCGCGCTTCAGCCAGCCGCCGTGGCGCTTCGTGGTGGTGGTGGAGCGCGAGCGCGAGCAGCTCATCTCCCGGGTCGCCGAGGCGCTGGCGCGGCACTGGGGTCTCGGTCCGCTCGGGCCGCGGGGGCTGGCGTCGGACGCGGTGCTGGACGCTCCCGCGCTGGTGTTGGTCTTCTCGGCGGTGCCGTCGTCGGAGGGGCTGGAGGCGTTCGCGCTGGTCGCCGGCGCGGCGCAGAACCTGATCCTGACCGCGCACGCCGCGGGACTCGCCACGCACCGGATCTACTCCGCGAACGTGGTGCCGGAGGCGGTGCTCGATTTCGTCGGCGATCGCCTGGGCCCGGAGCTGCGATCGAGCGAGCTGGTGGCGATGCTCGCGGTGGGGTGGCCCGATCCCGATGCACCCGAGGCGGGCGCGATCGAGGTCGCGATGGTGCCCGCCCCGATGCGCTGGATCGGTCGCAGCGAACCTCCCCACGAAGCGGCGCCAGCGACGGTGGCGGAGATCGCGAAGCCGGCGCAGGTGCTGCGCTCACCGCGTGCCGAGCGGGTGCTGGTGGCCGACGCCTACCCGTTCAATCGCGAGCAGCTGGCCGCGCAGCTTGCCGCCGCGGGCTATCTCGTCGAGACCTTCGCGGCGGGCGAGGCGCTCCTGTCGCGCGTGGCGAGCGGCGGCCAGCCCGACCTCTACCTCGTCGCCGAGACCCTCCCCGATATGAGCGGCTTCGGGCTGGTGCGGCGGATCCTCGGGGAGGGACGGCTACACGCGCCGATCGTGATCACCACCGCGCGCCGCGACAGCGCCTTTCGCATCGCCGGCCTCTCCGCGGGCGTCGACTACTACCTGCGCAAGCCGGTCAATCCGGTCGAGCTCTACACCGCGGCGCGGATCCTCCTCGACCGACGGCGGCTGGTGGAGGAGCTTCAGCACAAGAACCAGGAGCTCGGGCAGCTCCTCGGCGAGCTGCGGATGACCCAGGCGCGCCTGCTGCAACAGGCGAAGATGGCCTCGCTCGGGCAGCTGGTGGCGGGGGTGGCGCACGAGATCAACACCCCGCTTGGCGCGGTGGTGTCGAACAACGATCTCTTCCTGCGCGCCTTCGGGCGGCTGCGCGAGGCGCTCGCCGGGAGCGCGCTCAGCGACGACGAGCGGGTCCGGCGGGACCTCCAGGCGGTGGAGCAGCTCTCGCGGGTGACGCGCGAGGGCTGCGCGCGGATCACGGGGATCGTGCGCACGCTCCGCACCTTCGCGCGGGAGGGCGGCGAGGAGGCCAGGCCGGTCGATCTTCACGAGGGCCTCGATTCGACGCTGGTGCTGGTCGCCCACCTCGCCAAGGCGAACACGGTGATCGTGCGCGAGTACGGCGTGTTGCCGTCCGTGGAGTGCCATCTGAATCAGATCAACCAGGTGTTCATGAACCTCCTGGTCAACGCCTGCCAGGCGATCGACGACGCGGGGACGATCACCCTCCGCACCTCCAGCGACGGCGGGTGGGCGAGCGTGGCGATCGCCGACACCGGTCGGGGGATCCCGCGCGAGCACCTGGCGCGGATCTTTGATCCGGGCTTCACTACCAAGAGCGCCGGGGTGGGGCTCGGGCTGATGATCGGCTTCCAGATCGTCGAGGCGCACGGCGGGGAGATCGCGGTGGAGAGCGAGGTGGGGCGGGGGACGACGTTCACGGTGAAGCTGCCGCTCCGGCAGCGCGCGGCGCGGGAGTAGCGCGAAGACCACATGCCTCGCGGCGAATGCGAATTGCGGCGCGCTGGCCGACGGGTGCCGCGGAATGCTGCAGTGCGGCAATTGCACCTTGCCCATGGCCTGCGGGGGCGGCGGCGTGGCGAACGCCTGCGGCTGCACGCCGACCCCCTGCTTGGCGAATGGCAAGAACTGCGGCGCGCTCGCCGACGGATGCGGCGGAATGATCTCCTGCGGCACCTGCACGGCGCCCCAGGCCTGCGCCGGTGGCGGGGCCGCGAACCTGTGCGGCTGCACGCCGACCACCTGCCTCGCCCAGGGCAAGAACTGCGGCGCCACCGTCGACGGATGCGGTGGCATGCTGCAATGCGGCGACTGCGTCGTGCCCGGCGAGACCTGCGCTGGAGGGGACCAGGCGAACGTGTGTGGCGCGTGCGCGTGCGTCCCCTCCACGTGCATGACCCTGGGCAAGAACTGCGGAATTCTCGCCGACGGGTGCGCCGGCGTGCTCGCCTGCGGAACCTGCACTCTGCCGGCGACCTGCGGCGGTGGCGGCGCCGCCACCGTCTGCGGGTGAACCGGCGTCACCCCAAGGGGACGATGGGCTGGGCGATCGCCTCGTCGACCGACGCGACGCAGACCACCTCGGTCCGCGCCCCGCGCCATCATGCCACGCTCTGGATCCGCCTTTCGGCGGGTCGATGACGCTCAGCGACGCGCCGTCGCCGCCACCACCGCCGGGTCGTCGCCGAGGAACAGATCGAGATCCATGGTGAGGTCGAGATCCGTGGCGGCCGAGGTGGCCCGCGCGAGGAGGTCGATCAGCGGGCGGCCGTCGTCCCCCGAGGCAGCGCGCGCCAGGAGGATCGCGTCGGCGCGCTCGAGCGGCAGGAGGGCCCGCTCGCGGTCGACCTCGGCGTACAGCCCGAGCCCGCGCTCGCGGCGGACCAGCAGGCGGGCGCGCGGCGACGGTGCGAAGGCCTCGCGCACCAGGACGAACGGTGCCTCGTCGAGGAGTACGGCGACGAAGCGACGCAGCTCGGCGGCGGTGCCGGCCCGTCGGATCTGGGCCCCGGCCACGACGTCGACCGGAAAGCCGAGCTGGGCCGCCACCCTCGCCGCGGCGGTCGAGGACGAGGCCGGCGCCTGGCGGCTCACCCGGGCGCCGTAGCACTTCAGCACGCGCTTGATCTGGTGATCCGAGAGGTCCGCTCCGGCCTCGTCGGCGATCGCGCGGGCCTGTTCGCGCTCCGCGCGCACCCGCGGGATCGGCGGCTCCGGCGGCGCGACCAGCACCGCCAGGGCCCGGCACAAGGCGCGCACCCGCTCGGCGTGCCCGAGATCGAGCAGCAGCGACGGGGGCGAAGCCGGTGCAGTCGCTCCGGAGAGGAGCAGCAGGTCGCCCCCCGCGTCAGCAATCGCCGCGGCGACCTCCTCCGGATCTTCGTCCTCGACGTGCGTGATCGGGAGGTGGAGACCGGCCGCCCGCGCGGCCTCCGCCAGCACCGTCGCGCCGCCGCCCACCACCACCGCCACCGGTCGCTCGGGCCGCGCGCCCGCTGCGAGGAGCGCCCCGTGGGCCAGCCACGCCTCCACGTCGTCGACGGCCGCTCCCCCGGCGCGCCTTGCCGCAGCCCGGGCCAGGGGATCGCCCCCGAGGAGCACCGCCCGCTTCCCGCCCAGGGCCGTCATCGCCGAGGCCTCGGTGGGCGCGGCGATCAGCACCAGCCGCGTCGCCGCATCGGCGGCGAGGAAGGCCAGCACCTCCGTGGGGTCGCCATCACCGACGGAGATGATCCACGAGACGCCGAGCCCGCCGGCGATCGCCAGCGGCGCCACTTCCGGGAGCGCCTCGCGCCGCCCGCACACCAGCGCGACCGATCCGCGGCGCGGCAGCGCGGGGAGCGCCCCGGCATAGGCGGCGATGCCGCGCAGGTTGTCGAGGAAGCCGAAGCTGTACGGACCGAGAGTGCCCCGCGCCGGACCGAGGGTCACCGACGGGGCACCGTGGGGCGGGAGGTCGGCGCCGATCCACGCCGCGGCGCGCTCGTCTGCCGTGCCGCCGTGCGCTTCGAGGCTGGCCTGCACCCGGGATGCGCGCGCCCCGAGGCGGAAGCGCTCGGCGCGAAGGAGGGCTGTAAGCGGTGCCCCTCCGGAGGGCCGCTGCTGGGCGCGCGCCATCAGCCTCCCCCGCGGTCAGCGATGCAGCAGGGCGGCATTCAGGACCTGCGCGGCACCAGCCCCTCGGCAGCGAGGCGCGCGGCGAGGGTGGTCACGTCGGGGAAGGCGAGGGGGCGCTCGCTCGGACCCTTCGCAGGGCGCGGCGCAAACCGGCCGCGCCAGGTGAGCTCGGCGGTGCTCACCCCGACCTCGGCGAACTGGATCCGGGGGAGCGGTCCGCCCCCGAAGACCGAGCCCGGGAGCAAGCCGCCCGCGGCATCGCTCATCGGTGGCGGGGAGCCGGTGGCGCACAGCACGACCGGTATGGACGCCGAGTAGCTCCGGATCGCGCCCCCGGCGCGGCGCTTCGCGATCACCCGCGTGCCCTCGATCCGGGCGTCGATTACCCCGGTCAGGTGAGGCAGGCCGAGCCGCTCCGCCACCGCCGGTCCGATCGCGCCGCGCTCGCCCTCGCCGGTGACCAGCACCTCGAAGCCGATGTATCGCGCTGCGCTGGCGAGCACCTGGGCGAATCCCAGGTAGTCCGTCTCGAGGAGCGCCTTGTCCCACAGCGCGACCTCGCGCACCGCTCCGGCGGCACGCGCTGCGCGGAGCGGGCCCTCGCCGTCACTGCGCACGAGCGCGATGGCGGTGGTTTCGCCGAGGTTGACCGCGCAGCGGATCCCGCTCCCGCGCCGCACCAGCGCCACCACGCGGGTCATGACACGACGCCCGACGCGGAGTCGGAGCCGCCGGTCCCTCCCGCGTTTCCGGTTCCGTCCTCGCTGCCGCTTCCGTTTCCGTTCCCGTTCCCGTTCCCGTTTCCGTTCCCGTTTCCGTTCCCGGAAGGAGGGCGATCCGCGGCAGCGACGGCGCGCGCCAGCGCCGCGGCCAGATCGGCCGACTCGCCTTCGACTGCGTAGCGCGCGCCCTGGAACTCGCAGGCGCCGACGCCGAGCGCGACGCGCGTCTCGGCGCGCCGCCAGGCCGGAAGGTCCTTTGGATCCCCGGAACCAGGCAACAGCGCCACCGCCAGCCTCCCGCGCGCAGCGCCGTTGGAGGCGATCACTCCGTGAAGGGCCGACGCCAGCTCCTCGGCCGCCGCGCCGCCGCCCGACACCACCGCCGAGGGCTCCTGCGGCACGCTGTCGATCTCCTGGAACTCCGATTCCACCACCGACGGGGCGGTCACCACCTCGACCTCGGCCTCGTCGTCGCCCGCCGCGATCCGGTAGCGGCCGGGGGGCACCATCGCCACCACCGGGAAGTCGAGCTCACCGTCGAGGCGGCAGGCGTGCTCTCCCGATCCGTCGAACAGAGCGAGGCCCTCCCCGTCGATGTCGATCCAGCCGTCGGCGAGGAAGGCCGCACCGAGATGGGCGGCGGCGCGGGGCGCGAGATCGCGCGCGGCATCGGTGGTGCAGAGCAAGAGCAGCGTGGGCGGAAGGGCCGCGCAAACCGCCAGCACCAGCGCCCCGTGGGTGCCCCAGCGCGCCGGCCCGGCGAACACGTCCGAGGTCGCCAGCAGCACCTTGTCGGCGCCATGCCGCGACAGCACCACGATCAGATCATCCTGGCTGTAGCTCGGCGCCGCCACGCACGGCGCGAGCGCGTATACGGTCGCTCCCAGCGACGAGCCGATCCGGCGCGCCTGGCCGAGCAGCTCGAGCGAGCCCGGGTGCGGGCGCTCGCCGACCAGCTCGATCAGCACGACCAGGTTCGCCATCTAGCGTCCTGTCCGAGAAGTTCGTTGGATAAGCAGGCCGCGCACGGCCGCGGCCCGGCGGCAAGTGCCGCCGTGAGCAGGAGTGGGGACCCCGACGGACGGGGGCTTGCCCCCAGGATCGATTGGGGGAGGGCCGATGGGGCGGGGCCGCACGCCCCGTGGGATCGAGGCTGGTGTTCTGGCCGGGGAATTCTGCAAAGAATTTCTCGGACAGGACACTAGCGCGCCGTCTGCCCGCCGTCGATCACGACCACCGAGCCGGTCATGAAGCTCGACGAATCCGACGCCAGGTACACCAGCAGAGGTCCGATCTCCTCGGGCTGCCCGACGCGCTTGAGCGGGATGTGACGGAGGAGCTTCGTCCCGATCACCGGATCGTCGATCGCCTCGGAGTTGAGAGCGGTGCGGAAGTAGCCCGGCGCGAGGGCGTTCACCGTCACTCCGTGGCGTGCCCACTCGATGGCGAGCGACTTGGTGAAGGCGATCACCGCGCCCTTCGACGCCGCGTAGGCGGTGAGGTCGGACTCGCCGGCCAGCCCCGCGATCGAGGCGACGTTGATCACCCGCCCGCTGCGCGCCCCGACCATGTGGCCGCCGAACGCCCGCGTGCAGAGGAACATCCCGACGACGTTGACCTCCATCACCAGGCGCAGCGACGCGAGCGGCAGATCGAGCAGCGGGCCGACCACGGCGATGCCGGCGTTGTTGACCAGGATGTCGACCTTGCCGAAGTCCTCGATCACCGCCTCCGCCGCCTCCTCGACCGCCGCCTCGTCGGTGACGTCGGTCGGCAGCGCCAGCGCCCGTCGCCCGGCTGCCTCCACCTCGCGCGCCGCCTCGCCGAGCTCCTCGGCCGATCGGGCCAGCAGCACGACGTCGGCCCCTGCCGCCGCCAGCGCCCGCACCGCCCCGCGCCCGAGGCCGCGCCCGGCACCGGTCACCACCGCCACTTTTCCGTCGAGCCGCAGACTGTCGCTCACTCGCTGCTCCGGGCCGAGAGGAGTCCTGGGAGATACTGGGCCGTGCCCCTTCTCCGTCGAGGGAGGTTACCCACGGCGGGGCACCGGGTCAAGATTTCGCCGGGCGGTGGGTGCTTAACGGAGAAGGGGGTCCCTCCGCTCACGGAGTCGTAGTCGTAGTCGTGGTCGTAGTCGATTCAGGGGCACTCTCGCGCGGGGGATCACCTCTCCGGCACAAGCGCGTGTGCATCTCCACGATGCGGGTCAGCAACTCCATGGCCTGTCACGGAGTGTCTTCCTCGGCGAGTTGCAGGACCGCAAAGGCATCCACGATCGCCTTGCACTCCATCGCGGAGCCCCGGGCGATGCTGTAGAAGCGGGCGCCATCCGGCGCTCCGAACCGGCCCGCTCCCTCGGCGATGTAG
>SHYY01000195.1 GCA_009692555.1 Myxococcales bacterium | reverse complement strand
TCTGCCGATCTGCCCGCAGTGGCCGTGCGCAGGGCAGAGCGCAAACTCACCGCAACAGCGACGGCAAACAAGAATTCGCAGGGGCACGCGAGACCGGTGGCGGCGCCACCGACTGGACTTCGCGAGCGGACCGTGGGAAGGAAAGAACCGGAGGTGGTTCGACCGTTGATCGGTCGTCCCGCTGGGCAGCCTGGAGCGCCAAACTCCAGGCTGTCGCTTTGTCTGGCGCCGCCCCCTCTACACCCGCCCTACCCGATCAGCAAGCCGCCCGCACGCCACCCGCACGCCCCGATCCCGCACCACCCCGCTGTTGCCACTGGTGGACACCCGCACTTTTGAGCTGGTGCTTCCTGCTCGCGCGGCAGGAGGCGACTACCGTCGAGGCCGAGCGCGTCCGGGCGGCGCAGGGCGCGCTCTCGCGACGCGTCGAGGAGCTCCAGTTCGCGTGGCGCGCGGCGTGGCACGCGAGCGGCATCTCGCCGCTGCCGCCGAAGGAGATGCTGGCCTGGCTCGAGCGACACGAGCGGCTGATCGGGCTGGTGCAGAAGCTCTCCGAGGCGGAGTCGCAGCGCGACGCGACGGCGCGACGGGTCGATCGGCACCGTGAAGCGCTCGCCGAGGCGCTGTTGCCCCTCGGTGAGGTGCCGGATCCCGAAGCGCCGCTCGCCGCGCTGATCGAGCTTGCGGTCGCGGTCAGCCGGGCGCTCGCCACCGCCCGGCAGCTGCGCGAGCAGCTGGTGGCGAGGACGAAGCAGCTCGACGCCGGCCGGGTCGACCTCGAGCAGGCGGCGGAGCAGGCCGGCGCAATGGTCGCCGCGTGGAGCGCGGAGTGGATCGATTCGATGGCGGCGCTCGGACTGCCCGCCACCGCGGCGCCCGAGGAGGCCAACGCGACCGTGGTGGAGATCGACGACCTCGGCAAGGAGCTGGACAAGAGGGCGCAGATCGATCGCCGGATCGAGGGAATGGAGCGGAACGCCCGCGAGTTCGTCGCCGCCGCGGAGGCGCTCGTCGGCGCCCACGCGCAGGATCTCCGACCCGCCACCCCCTCGCTCGATGCGTGGCTCAAAGCGGCCGAGCGGCTGCGCAGGCGCTACGACCAGGGACGCACCGATCAGTCGACGGCCGAGGAGGTCGCCGGCGAGCTGGACCAGAAGCGCGTCGCGCTGACTGGAGAGGAGCAGCGCGGTCGACGGGCCGCCGCCCGCTTGTCGGCGCTGCAGGCCGCTGCCGGCGCCCCGGATCTCGCGGCGCTGAAGGAGATGGAGCTTCGCTCGCAACGGGCCGCCACCGTCACGCGCGACCTGCGCGCCGTCGAGGACGGGCTCCTCGCCGCCGGCGAGGGCAGGACGATCGCGCTGCTGATCGAGGAGACGGCCGGGGCCGACGTGGATCGCGCGGGCGCCGAGATCACCCAGCTCGAGGAGCGGATCGAGCAGATCCACCTCGAGCAGCAGGACGAAGCGACCCAGATCGGCGGGCTGAGAGAGGGACTCCGGCAGGTGGAGGAGCGGCAGTCGGCGGCCGTCGACGCGGCCGCCGACGTGCAGGAACAGCTCGCCCGCGTGCGCGGGTACGCCGACCGCTACGTGCGCGTCCACTTGGCGTCCGTTCTCCTGCAGCGCGAGATCGAGCGCTACCGGGAGCGCAACCAGGGGCCGTTGCTCAGCCGCGCCAGCGACGTCTTCCGCAGCTTGACCGGCGGGAGCTTCCGGTCGCTGCGCACGGCGTTCGACGACGGCGACAAGGCCGTGCTCCGCTGCGTCGCCGCCGACGGTGGCGAGAAGGACGTGGCGGGGCTCAGCACGGGCACGCAGGACCAGCTCTACCTCGCGCTCCGCATCGCCAGCCTCGAGCAGTCCTGCCGCGCGAACGAGCCGCTGCCGCTGATCCTCGACGACGTGCTGCTCACGTTCGACGAGCCGCGCGCCCAGCACACGCTCGCCGTCCTCGGCGACCTGGCGGCCCGGATGCAGATCCTCTACTTCACGCACCTGGAGCGCGACGTGACGCTCGCCCGCGCGGCCGTACCATCGGGGATGCTGCGGGAGCACCGGTTGTGAGCCGTGACAGCCGCCGAAGTGCCGCGCGCAAGCGGCACCCTGGGGATCCGTCGCCATGAAGGTCTTCTACGACCCCGCCTACACCCTCTCGGGGACCCACTTCGACACGACGCGCAAGGCGCGCTGGGTGGCCGAGTCGCTCGTCGCCGCGCCGATCGCAGGCGTCGACCTCGCGGCGCCGGCGCCCCTGTCGGAGGCGCTCCTGCTCACCGTCCACGCCTCCGCGTACGTCGCCGCGGTTCGCATGGGCGAGCCGCGCGCCCTGGCGGAGTCGCAGGGCTTCGCGTGGGACCCGGGGCTGTGGCCGATGGTCCTGGCGTCGAACGGCGGCGCCGTCGCTGCCGCGCTCGCCGCGCTGGGCGGTGACGGCGGCAGCGTGGCCGGCTCCCTCTCGAGCGGCCTGCACCACGCGCGCGGCAACCAAGGCCGCGGCGACTGCACCTTCAACGGGCTCGCGCTGGCAGTGCGCGCGGCGCTGGAGGCCGGCGCGAAGTCGGTCCTCGTGCTCGACCTCGACGCCCACTGCGGCGGCGGGACGCACTCGCTCCTCGGCGACGAACCGCGCGTCCGGCACATCGATGTCGCGGTCAGCTCGTTCGACGACTACGAGCCGAGCGGTCGCAACACGCTCGACCTCGTCGACCGCGCGGACCGCTACCTGTCGACGGTGGAGGCGCGCCTCGCCGCGCTCGCCGGCGAGCGCTTCGACCTGTGCATCTACAACGCGGGGATGGACCCCTTCGAGGGCTGCGACATCGGCGGGCTCGCCGGGATCACCGAGGACCTGCTCGGGCGGCGCGAGGAGCGGGTGTTCGCATGGTCCCGGGGGACCGGGAGCCCGGTGGCGTTCGTCCTGGCCGGCGGGTACGTCGGCGAGCGGCTCGATCGGAACGCGCTCGTCGGGCTGCACCGCCTGACGATCCGCGCTGCGGCCGGCGGCGGTTCGTGATGCCCATTCTCTCGCGGCGCGACGCCGTGCTTCGACTCGACACGACTCAGACTCCGCGCTCGTCCTCGCCGAGGTGGCACTTCTTGTACTTCTTCCCGCTGCCACAGGGGCAGCGCTCGTTGCGCCCGGGCCGGGGCGCCCGCTGGATCTGCGCCCGCTTGTCCGCGAGGTCCGCCTTCTCCGAGGCCGCGCGCATCGCCTCGGTACGCGGATGCATGGCGCGCTTGAACTTCTCCGCGAGCGCGGGCGGCGTCTCGCCCCCGAGGTCGTCGATGGCGGACTGCAGCTCGATCGCCGTCTGGTTGGCGAAGAGCCCCGGCTCACGGTCGATCACCAGGCGCTCGAACGCTCGCAGGAGGTGCGGTACCGCCCGTTCGTCGCCGTAGTTGGCGAGCACGCCCGCTCCCGATTCGACGTCGTCGTCGAGGAAGGCGACCAGCGCCTCGAACACCCGCTCATCGCGCACGCCGAGCTTGCCCAGCACCTCCGCGAACCCGCCGGCGCTGTGCCCACGCCTGGCAAGCTCCTCCAGACAGGGCTCGACCGCGGCCTCACCCATTTCGGCGAGCGCGAAGATCGCCTCGCTGAAGACGATCTCGCTTGCGTCGGCCTCGCGCAGGAGCGCCACGATCACCGGCACCGAGATCGCGTCACGCAGCCGCCCCAGGAGGCGGATCGCGTGCAGCGGGGCGAAGCCAGCGCCAGGTGACTCCTCCAGGGAGAGATCCTCATCGGCCACCATGCTGCGCAGGACCGGCAGCGCCGCCTCGCCGAGTGCCTGGATCTCGTCGAACAGCGATGGCGGTGGGGCCCCTCCCGCTCGGATCAGCGCATCACGAAGGTTCTCGGCGGTAATCAGCGAAGTCCGGGGCCGCTTCATCCGCGCACGATAGCGCCAATGCACGCTCGGTGGAGTCGCGCCGATCAGGGATCGAGAGCCCCATCACCTCCGGCGCCCCGGCGGCGCTATACTCCGGGCGTGGCCACAGCCGATCAGGATCGCGTCTACGAAGCCATCAAGGCCCTTCCCGCACCGGAGCGCCTCCGGCTCGTGGAGCGCGTGATCCATGATCTGGCCGATGCCGCGCGGATGGAGGGGGAGCCGGCGCATGCCGCAGCGACTTCCCTCATCGGCCTGTGGGCGGACGAGCCCGACGTCGTCGACGAAATGGTCAAGGGGATCCTGCACGGCCGTGAGCAGCGGCCTCTCCGCATGAACGGCGACGCGAAGCACGCTGTCGACGACGATGGATAGGGTCGTCCTCGACACCGACATCCTGTCGGAGGTCCTCAAGCGCAAGGATCCGACGGTGGTGGTCCGTGCGGAAGAGTACCTGCGCGGCCACGGTCGGTTCACGATCACCAGCGTGACCGTACTGGAGATCGTCGCGGGCTGGCATCGCCTCCAGCGCGAGGACCGCGTCCAGCAGTTCCTCGCACGCGTCCCCGACTTCGAGGTGCTGCCCATCGACACGGCGGCGGCGGTCCAGGCCGGCCGGATCGAGGCCGACCTCGCGCGGACCGGGCGGACGGTCGGGCGCGCCGATTCGATGATCGCCGCGGTCGCGGCGACCCGGGGTCTCCAGCTGGTCACCGGCAACGCCGAGCACTACGCGCGCATCGCCAACCTCGGCGTGCCGATCGTGCTGGCGAACTGGCGCCAGATCTGAGGCTGCCTCCTTGGCACGTGGTTGCCACGGCGCGAGAGCAAGCGGGGGGCGAGCGGGGTGAAGGAAGCCACGCAGGAGAGGCTCGACCCCTTGGGTCACCGACGGGAAACCAGGAAAGGGTCGCGTCTCGCCGCGGTTTTCCCGTCGCTTTCTGGCAGGGTTCGAGTCCCCCCTTTCGCACCGGGTACTTAGCTCACCTTGCCTTCTCCCTCCGTGCAGAGCGTAGCCACAGCGTAACCAACGGCACCGACGGCGATCGGCACCACCTGGTCACCGCCTCTCACCCGTCGACCTGCAGGAGGTACTTCGCCACCTCCTGGGGCGTCAGGGGCGGCACGCCGCTGGGGCACGGCACGCAGTCTTTCTCGGAGAGTCCCGTGGACAGCAGAGAGTCGGGCCGGCGAAGGGTTTCAACCACCGCATGTGCGCTACGCTTCAAGGATGTGGCGCCTCAGTGAGCTGGCCGACGGCGGACGCCTCCTGCTCGACGAGACCTGGCTCGGATCGGCGGACGCCGGGGTGCTCTTCGCCGCGCTCCACGACGAGGTGCCGTGGCGCCAGGAGCGGATAGTGATCGCCGGACGGCGCATCCCGCAGCCGCGGCTGACGGCCTGGTTCGGCGATGCGCCCTACACGTACTCGGGGCTGACGATGGCCGTACACCCGTGGTCGCCGCGGCTCGCCGAACTGAAGGCCACAGTGGAGGACGCGACCGGCGCGCGCTTCAACGGCCTGCTCGCAAACCTGTACCGCGACGAGCGCGATACCGTGGGGTTCCACGCCGACGCGGAGCCCGACTTGGGCGAGAACCCAGTGATCGCATCGGCGTCGCTGGGCGCGACTCGGCGCTTCGTGCTCAAGCATCGCAAGAGCGCTGTGCCTGCGATCGAGATGTCGCTCGTCGGCGGCAGCCTGCTGGTGATGGCAGGCACGACCCAGCACTTCTGGCGCCACGCGCTGCCGAGGCAGACAGCGCCAGCGGCGCCCCGCATCAACCTCACGTTCCGGTACGTGCACCCCGCGCCGCCGCGCCACGCCGCGCCTGCGGGGAGAGCTGGCCTCGTCTGTCGGTAGCACGTCGCTGGAGGTTCCGTGACCGACCGCCTCTTCGACGGCTGCGTGCAGTTCCTGGTGGCGATGGCCCACGCGACCGGACTTTGCCGGGAGACACCCCGAGCGCCCGCTCGTGCCGCCGCGCGTCCTTGGCTACCCTCGCCCATAGCGCGCTCGCCGAGAGCTTGAACTCGCGCCGCTCCGCCTGGAACAGCTCGTACGCCTCGATCGGATGGGGCTCGGCCGGCCGTCGCTTGCCCACGGTCTGGCTCGTCTTCCGGAGGTAGCCGGCGCGGCCGAGCACCCTGTCGAAGAAGCTGTTGGGCAGGTACATCTGCTCGCGGGAGCGCCACTTCACGCGGTCATTCCCAGCCGCCTCGACGGGGCCCTGGCAGTCGGAGAAAACAATGTAGCTGGCCAGGCCGAGGGCGGCACACACCTTCAGCGCCGTGCGGATGGCGAACGCCTCGACCTCGGTGCTCGCGGGCGTACCGCGCTCGGTCACCACGCCGTCGCGGGTCTGCGCCATGAGGCCGAAGTCGAGCGCGGGGATCGCGACCATGGCCCGGCCGACGTACTGGTTGCCGAGGTGGCTGGTGAAGGGGTCGACCATGACGGCGTTCGTGACCGAGCCGTCGCAGAAGACTTCGATGATCTCGCCTCCCATCGGGCTGATTCTACATCCGATGGCGAGCGTCGGCGGTCCCCCCCGTCGGCGCTCCGAGCGGCGGTGAATCAACGGCGACCTCGCTCGTCGAACCGGCCATGGCCACGTCCAACGGCACCACGAAGAAGCTGCGCTGCAGCCTCGGACGCTGGTGGCCCTCTCGCCGTGCTGGCCCGACCTCCCAGCGGACCTCGATGTGCGCCGGCGCGTGATCGAGCGGTTCCCTCTCACCGTCGTGTACCTCGTGCGCGACGACACGCTGATCATCGTGGCAGTCGCGCACCAGCGACGGCGCCCGGGGTACTGGATGCAGCGGCTGCGGGATGGGTAGCCAAGGCAGCGAGGTGAATCCACCATGAAAAACAAACACATCGGCTCCCGGCTCTCGTCGCTCCTCGCGGAGGAGGGGATCCCGGCGCCGGCCAGCGCGTAGACGCCGTCGGCGAGGCGGATCGCGTCTCCCTTCCGCGCGGCCGCGATGGCGGTGGCGAGCTGGGGCGCGGTGGCGACGTCGACGACCCTCGCGTCCGCGACGTCCATGCCTGCGAGCAGCACCAGCGAAGAGAGGAGCCGACGGCGCATCCGGGAGATCATCGTACGTCTCCGGGCCGTGCGGCCGCCCGACAGCCGGCCCGGATACCTCGGCGGAGGGCTGGCCCGGTCGTTGCTCGGCGGCCCCGGCGTGCAACTGGTATTCGATCGCGGCACGCTGCTCCTGCGCGACCTGCCGCCCGCCCTCGATCCGGCCGATCTCCCCGGTATCCTTTGGGATCAGCGCGTGGCCGCGTGGCGGGCGCCGGCCCGTCGGTACCGCGAAATCGTGATCGCCCTTGTCCGCAAAAATGTCCGGTTTTCGGACGGCGTCCGGCCGGCCGGACAAGCGCCGGACGCCTGGCCTTCGATCGCGCTTCGCCCCTACCAGGACGCCGCGCTATGCGCCTGGGAGCTGTCGTCACGCCGCGGCGTGGTGGCATTGCCGACGGGGAGCGGCAAGACCCAGGTGGCGCTCGCCGCGATGGCGCGCACCGGCCTCGCCACGCTCTGTCTCGTGCCGACGCGCGTCCTGCTCGAACAGTGGCTCCGTGAGCTGGCCCGATCGTATCCCGGTCCGATCGGCTGCTTCGGCGACGGCGAGCGCCGGCTCGGCGCGATCACCGTGGCGACCTTCGAGAGCGCGTATCGCCACATGGATCACCTCGGGAATCTCTTCGATCTGCTGATCGTCGACGAGGCGCACCACTTCGGCTGCGGAATGCGCGACGAGGCGCTCGAGATGTCGACCGCCGCCGCGAGGCTCGGCCTGACCGCGACGCCGCCACGCGACGATCCGACGATCGAACGGCTCGCCGCCCTGATCGGGCCGGTGGTCTACGAGCTCGGGATCGGCGATCTGGCGGGCCGCTTCCTGGCGCCGTTCGATCTGATCACCTGGAGCCTCGATCTCGGCGACGCAGAACGAACGCTCTACGAGGCTGCCATGAGCGAATTTCGACTGGTTCATGCAAGGTTTCGCGACCTCGCACCGTCGGCGACATGGCCCGACTTCGCGCGCTGGGCGGCGCGGACGCCGGAGGGGAGGCGCGGCCTCGCGGGATGGCGCAGGGCGCGAGAGATGCTGACGCTGACCGACGCCAAGCGGGCGGCGCTGGCGCTGCTGCTCGCCCGGCACCGCGATGCGCGCGTGCTGATCTTCACCGCGGACAACGAGTCGGCCTACGCGATCTCGCGCCGCTACCTGGTGATGCCGCTGACCTGCGACATCGGCCGCAAGGAGCGCGACGATGCGCTCGCTCGCTTCCGCCTGGGCGAGCTGCGTGCGCTGGTCTCGGCGCGAGTGCTCAACGAGGGGCTCGATGTGCCGGAAGCGGAGGTAGGGATCGTCGTCGGCGGATCGCTCGGCGAGCGCGAGCACGTCCAGCGCGTGGGGCGATTGCTGCGGCCCGCGCCGGGCAAGCAGGCGCTGGTCTATGACCTGGTCACGCGCGGCACCCACGAGGTACGGCAGGCGAAGAGGAGGAGCGAGAGCCTTGTCCAAAGACGACCTTCTTCCGATTAGCGTCGTGGGCGAGCGGCTGGTGCCGCACTTCCTTGGCGAGGTCGATCATCCGTGGCTGCGTGCGCTGCTCGACGAGCGCGACCGCTTCGTCGGACGCCATCAGCGCGAGCTCGACGAGCGATTGCGCGAGCCTCTGCCCTGCGCGAGCCCGCCGAAGAAGACGCGCCTCGCGATCCAGGTGCTCTTGCGACACTGCGCCGGCCGGAGCGTCGCGGGTCCAGCAGCCGCCCGGGCGCGTGCGGCCCTCTTCGGCGAGGCGGCGCGTTCACCGTCGGAGAGGACGACGGTCCTGGAGCGGGCGGCCGCCACGATCGGCCTCACTCCGGATCGGCTCGAAGAGGCGCTGTTCGCCGACCTTCCCGGAGAGCGCCCCGTGCTCTCCCCCGCGGCCCAGCTCTCGCCCCTCGAGCTCGCCCTGCGGGCCAACCTCGCCCTGACGCGCTCCCTTCTGGCCCGATCGTCCGAGGTCCGCATCTTCGCCGACGGCAACGCGCGCTCCCTGGTCCGTCTGGCGCGCCTGCGCGGCCTCCTCTGCACCATCTCCCCGGGCGACGGCGATGAGAGCGCGTCGCTCGCCATCTCCGGTCCTTTCGCGCTCTTCCGGCACACGCAGCTCTACGGCCGCGCGCTCGGCGATCTCCTGCCGCAGCTCGCCTGGTGCCGCCGCTTCCGCCTGGTCGCGTCGTGCGTCCACCGAGACCGCCGGCTCACGCTGCAGCTCGGCACCGGCGATCCAATCTTCCCCTCGGCCGAGCCGCGCCGCTTCGACAGCCGTCTCGAAGAGCGGTTCGCCCGCGAGTTCTCCCGCGCAGCGCCCGAGTGGAACCTGCTGCGCGAACCGGAGGCGTTCGCGGCGGGAGGCGCGCTCGTCTTTCCCGACTTCGCGATCGAGCACCGCACCGACCGTTCCCGTCGCTGGCTGCTGGAGATTGTCGGCTTCTGGACCCCCGACTACCTCGCGCGCAAGCTCGCTCGCTACCGGGCCGCCCATCTCACCAACCTCATCCTCTGCATCGACGAGGAGCGCGCCTGCGCCGACGCCGACCTCCCACAAGACGCGCGGGTGATCCGGTTCCGACGGCGAGTCGATCCGGGGGCGATCCTGGGGATCCTCGAGGGCGGATCCCGATGAGGTGGCGGTCTCGGCGACCTTCCCTGGCGGGGCGGGCGGTTCAGCCCTTGGGGCGGGCGAGCTGCTCGACGATCGGCTTGTCGCCCTGGATGGCCGTGCGCTGCATGTAGAACGCGAGGCCGCGCAGGCCGCCCAGCTCCTCGCCACCGCCGGCGCGACCGGGGCCGCCGTGGATCATCTGCGGGAGCACGGTGCCGGGCGGCGTGGCCTGCCCGGCGAGCTTGCTCGAGCCGAGGTGGATGCGGCCGGTGTAGGGCGCGATGGCGAGGGCGAGGTCGGTCAGGCGCTCGCGATCGTCGCCGTAGATCGAGACGACCAGCGTGCCGCCGCCGCGACGGACGAGCTGGGCCGCGCTGCGTGACTCACCGTCGTAGGGGAGGATCGTCGCCACCGGGCCGAAGACCTCGTGGCTGTGGACCGCCGAGGCGAGATCGGGCTTATTGCATCGCAGCAACACCGGGCCGACGAAGTAGCCCTTCCCGGCCGCGGCGCCCTCGAGGACGAGCGGGGTGACCGCGCCATCGCCGCCGAAGACGGTGTCGGCCTCGGCGCGCAGCCTGGCGATCCCGGCGCGGACATCGCGGAGCTGCTGCGCGGTGGCGAGCGGGCCCATCGTCGCTGACTCGTGGGCCGGGTCGCCCACCTTCACCGCGGCGAGGCGCTCGGCGAGATCCTCCTGCACCGCGTCGGCAAACGGCGCGGGGACGATGATCCGGCGGACCGCGGTGCACTTCTGCCCAGCCTTCTGGGTGATCTCGCGCGCGACCTCGGTGATGAACAGATCGTAGGCGGGCGTGCCGCGCTCGGCGTCGAGGGTGAGCACCGCCGCGTTCAGGCTGTCGGCCTCGATGTTGACGTGGACCGAGCGGCCGATCAGGTGGGGGAGCGCGCGCAGCCACGCGCCGGTGTCGCTGGAGCCGGTGAACGCCAGGACGTCCTGGCCGGTGAGGTGGTTCAGGAGATCGCCGGTCGCGCCGGCGAGGAACGTCAGCGCGCCCTCGGGGAGGATCTTCGCCTCGATGATCAGCAGGGCGATCCGGTAGGCGGTGAGCGCCGTGGAGGTGGCGGGCTTGGTGATCACCGGGACGCCGGCGAGGAGCGCGCAGGCGAGCTTCTCGGCGAGGCCCCAGGCGGGGAAGTTGAAGGCGTTGATGTGCACCGCCACGCCGTCGCGGGGGGTGAGGATGTGCTGGCCGTGGAAGCGCGCCGAGCGGCCGAGCTGGACGCCTTCGCCATCGGTGAGCACGCGTGCGTCGCCGATCGTGGCGCCCACCTCGGCGTAGTGGGCGAGGGTGCCCGAGGCGCCGTCGATATCGAACTTGGCGTCGCCGCGCGTGTTGCCACCGTTCTGCATCGCCGGGGCGATCAGCTCGTCGCGGTGGGCGTGGATCAGGCGCGAGAGCGCGCGCAGAAGGTCGCCCCGCTGGCGGAAGGTGAGCTCGCGCAGCCCCGGCACACCGACGGTGCGGGCGTGATCGATCGCGGCGCGAAAGTCGATCCCGCCGGTGCCCGCCTCGGCGACCGGCTCCTCGGTGGACGGGTTCACCAGGGTGGCCCTCTGGCCGCTTCCCTCCACCCATCGCCCCCCGATGTAGCTGCGCAGCGTGATCATCTCCGGCCTCGCTTTGTGGGCGCGGAGTGTAGCGGAAGATCCCGGCGCTGGGGAGGGGTGCTTAACAGCGGAGGTGGCCCTCTTGCTGGCTCTTGCTCGTCACGTAGTCGTCGTCGTCGTCGTAGTCGTCGTCGTCCCGTCCGCAGCGACGGCAATCGAACTTCCTCCCGCAACAAATTCCTCCTGCCAACCGACCCCCCTGGCCTCCAAGGAGGATGCCCCTGCTGGCCGACCAGAAGCTCGACGTCTATCGCCGCGCCATCGAGTTCCTCGCCCTTG
>SHYY01000194.1 GCA_009692555.1 Myxococcales bacterium | reverse complement strand
TGGGCCGAGCTGGCGCGGCTCGGGCTCGGGGAGCGCGAGGCTCGGCTGCTCGCCGGGATCGATCGCCGGGCGCTCTTGCACGATCCGCAGAGGTGCCGCCGCGCGCTCCACGCGCTGATGGGCGAGCTGAAGGCCTCGTCGGCGATCGCGCTCGCCGAGACGAAGCGGATCGCCTTCCTCGACGGTTTTTTTGCATCGCAGCATTTCCACCGGATGGTCCAGGACCGCGGGTCGCTGGCCGCCGCGTACGCCGACTTCCTGCTCGGCGCCGGGCTGTCCACGCCGCAGCTCCCGGAGGTGGTGCGGATCGAGGCGCGCCTCGCGCTCTCGCGGCGCGAGCTGGCGGCCGCGGGCGGGAGCGACTGGCGGGCGCCACCGCGGCCTTCGCACCTCGTCCGGGTGGCACGGGCTCCCGGTGTGGCGATCGGCCGGCACACCCCCGATGCGCTGGCGGCGATCCAGGCGGCGGAGCGCTTCCTGTTCGATGCGGGCCTCGTGCCTGCGCTGGCGCTGGTCGATGACGCGCCGCCACTGGTGCTGCCCCCACCGACGGGAGCGCCGCCGATCGGCCTCGGCTTCATCCCGACGCTGGCGGGGATCTCGCTGGTCGAGCTGGAGCCGCCGCTGTTCCAGGCACTGGAGCGCGTGCAGGGGCCCACCACCGTCGAGGCGATCGGCCGCCAGCTCGCCGAGTCGCTGGTGGACGACGAGGTGCTGGTGGCGATCGCCTAGCGGGACCTTCTCACCGGTCCTGGAGTCGCTGGCGCAGCGGGGCCGGCAAGGAGGGGTTCTCGACCAGGCGCGCGAGGATCGTTCGCTCGCGCGCGGTGGCGAGATGCTCCAGGGCAGCGATGGGAGTGCGGGGATTTCCCGCCACCCGCGCCCGCACCTGAACGTACTCGTGCGCCGCCATCGCGGCGAGGCGGACCGGGTTGGCCTCCGGGGACGCGGCCTCCGCGAGCGCGCCGTCGAGGTCGTCTGCCCGCGCGGCGTGCTCGGCCTCCTCGTGGCGCCGGACCCACGCCTGGAACTGCTCCCTCGTCGCTGCCCACGCCGTGGCCACCGCCGCCCCGGGCTCGCTGCCGCGCGCCGCGCAGAGCTCATCGATCCGATCGAGCGTACGCGGATCGTCCTCTTCACCGAGCTTGAGCGGCAGCGCGATCGGCCTCTCTCGCACACCGGGCGGCGAAGGCTCTCCGTCGGTGACGGTCCGCTGCGCCGCCACCAGCGCACGCCGGATCACGAACGGCGCCGATCGTCCGGCGCGCCGCGCAATCTCCAGGATCTCTTCGTGCACCGAGGGTGGGACGGCGATCGTGGGCTTCATCGCACCGATTGATCGGTCAGCGCGCCGGCCAGGTCAACTTTCCCGCCCACCGCGCCTCCCACTTGCCATGAGGGTCATGAGTAGTCATCATCAGGTCATGACCAGACCAGACCGACCCAAAAAGCTCACCAGCCACGTGGGTGTCGCCGAACTCAAGGCTCGCCTCAGCGAGTGTTTGCGCGAGGTCCGGCGCGGCCATTCCCTGACTGTGCTCGATCGCCAGCAGCCCATTGCGCGTCTCGTGCCGATCGAGGCGTCGGCGATTTCACTGACTGTTCGGGCGCCGCAGCGGAAGTTGCACGATGTCCCGCTGCCACCCGCGGGCGAGGGCCGTCGCCCTGGTCCCAGCCTCGCCGCCCTCCTTGAAGAGCGCCAGGGCAATCGTTGATGGCTGGGGCGTTCATCGGAATGAGCGAGCTCGAGGAGGCGCGGGAGAGGCGTCCCCGAAGAGCGCCGAGGCGATCGTTGGTCGCCTACCTCGATTCGTCGGTGATCCTGCGCGTCGCGTTGGGTGAGCCGGGACGCCTGCGGGAATGGGAGCAGATCGAGGAGGCGGTGACCAGCGCGCTGGCGGAGGTGGAGTGCCTGCGGACCCTCGATCGGATGCGCGTGCAGGGAACGCTCCCTCCGAACGAGATCGCGGACCGGCGCGAAACCGTATTCCGCCTCCTCGAAGGGATGCAGATCGTCGAGCTCACTCGTCCTGTGCTCGCCCGCGCCTCGCAGTCGTTCCCAACGCCGCTCGGTAGTCTCGATGCGCTCCATCTGTCCACGGCTCTGCTCTACAAGGAGCGCGGCGGGCCAGCGTTCCACATCGCAACCCACGACCTTCAGCTCGCCACGGCTGCGCGTGCGTCGGGCCTGATCGTTCTCGGAGCATGACGATGACGGCGTCCGCGCTGGCGCCGCCAGGCGATCGAGTGCATCATCCGGCGAGGAGGGCGCGATGGCGGAAGCGCAGGAGAAGGCAGCCCCGGAAAAGCCCGACGGCTCGAAGTTTGGCAACGTCGGCGGCACGGCCGGCGGCGTCGGCGAGTTCCTGATCGGCTTCGCGATGCTCGTCGGTGGCGGCTACCTGTTCCTGAACCAGGTGGTCGTGATGAGCGGCTTCTGGAGCCTCTTCGGCATGTCCTCGTTCGGCCTCACGCTGATCCCGATCTTCATCGGCGTCGCGCTCCTGTTCTTCGACGGCAAGTCGATCCCCGGCTGGCTCCTCACCGGCGGTGGAATGGTCGCCATCTTCGTCGGTGTGCTCGCCGAGCTGCACATCCATTTCAAGCCGACCAGCCTCTTCAACACGCTCATGATGCTGGTCCTGATCGCCGGCGGGATCGGCCTGATCGCGCGCGCCATTCGCCCGCACACCGCCCGCTGATCGGGGTCCACAAGAGCGTCCGTTTCCCTGCTGGCGCGCCCCGGGCCGGCTGGCTACACTCCGCCGCCATGGCCGCTCAATACATCTTCACGATGAAGGATCTCGGCAAGGTCGTCCCGCCGCAGCGCCAGATCCTGAAGGGCATCTGGCTCTCGTTCTACCCGGGCGCGAAGATCGGCGTCCTCGGGGCCAACGGCGCCGGAAAATCGTCGCTGCTGCGGATCATGGCGGGCGTCGACAAGGACTTCAACGGCGAGGCCGCGCCGGCCCCCGGGATCCGGATCGGCTACCTCCCCCAGGAGCCGCAGCTCGACCCGACCAAGGACGTCAAGGGCAACGTCGAGCTGGGCGTCGCGGCGATCCGCGGCCTCCTGACGCGCTTCGAAGCGGTCAACGCCGCGATGGGCGAGCCCGACGCCGACTTCGACAAGCTGCTCGAGGAGCAGGCCAAGCTGCAGGACAAGATCGACGCCGCCAACGCCTGGGATCTCGATCGCACCCTCGAGATCGCGATGGACGCGCTCCGGTGCCCGCCGGGGGATGCCGACGTGAGCAAGCTCTCCGGTGGCGAGCGGCGCCGCGTCGCGCTGTGCCGCCTGCTCCTCGAAAAACCCGACATGCTGCTGCTCGACGAGCCGACCAATCACCTCGACGCCGAGTCGGTGGCGTGGCTCGAGCGCTTCCTGCACGACTTCCCCGGCACGGTCGTGGCGATCACCCACGATCGCTACTTCCTCGACAACGTCGCGGGCTGGATCCTCGAGCTCGATCGCGGCAAGGGGATCCCGTGGGAGGGCAACTACTCGTCGTGGCTGGAGCAGAAGGGGAGGCGTCTGCGCGACGAGGAGAAGCAGGAGTCGGCCCGCCAGCGCACGCTCGCCCGCGAGCTCGAATGGGTGCGCGCCTCGCCGCGCGCCCGCCAGGCCAAGTCGAAGGCGCGCGTCACCGCCTACGAGGAGCTCCTCGCCGAGCAGAGCCAGTCGCGCGAGGAGACGGTGGAGATCCCCATCCCCTCGGGACCGCGCCTCGGCGACGACGTGGTGATCGCCGAGAAGCTCTCGAAAGGCTACGGCGACCGCCTGCTCATCGACAACCTCGACTTCCGCCTCCCGCCGGGCGGGATCGTCGGCGTGATCGGCGCCAACGGCGCGGGCAAGACCACCCTCTTCCGGATGATCGTCGGCCAGGAGCAGCCCGACTCCGGCACCCTCAAGATCGGCGCCACGGTGAAGCTCGCCTACGTCGACCAGAGCCGCGATGCGCTCGACGGCACCAACACGCTCTACCAGGAGATCTCCGAGGGCGCCGAGTTCCTCGAGATCGGCAAGCGCAAGCTCCCCGCGCGCGCCTACGTCAGCTCGTTCAACTTCAAGGGGACCGATCAGCAGAAGCGGGTCAAGGACCTCTCGGGCGGCGAGCGCAACCGCGTCCATCTCGCCAAATTGCTCAAGAGCGGCGGCAACCTCCTGCTCCTCGACGAGCCGACCAACGATCTCGACGTCGACACCCTGCGCGCCCTCGAGGACGGCCTGCTCTCGTTCGCCGGCTGCGTGGTGGTGATCACCCACGATCGCTGGTTCCTCGACCGCATCGCCACCCACATCCTCGCCTTCGAGGGCGACAGCAAGGTGGTGTGGTTCGAGGGAAACTACAAAGACTACGAAGCCGACCGCCGCCGCCGCCTCGGCGCCGACGCCGACCAGCCGCACCGGATCAAATACAAGAAGCTGACCCACGGCTAGTCGATGAAGTCGCCGCGCATCCGGGTGCTGCTCGCCGACGATCACCAGATCGTCCGCGAAGGGCTGCGCTCGCTCCTGCGCGCCGAGGCCGACATGGAGATCGTCGGCGAGGCGGAGGACGGCGCCGAGGTGGTGCGGCTCGCCGAGGCGGGGTGCCCCGACGTGGTGTTGATGGACATCGGGATGCGCGGCCTGAACGGCGTCGAGGCCACGCGCCGCCTGAAGAAGACGCGGCCCGCGATCCAGGTGGTGATCCTCTCGATGTACGACGACCCCGCCACCGTCGATCGCGCGCTCAAGGCCGGCGCGCGCGGGTACGTGGTCAAGGGGCGCGGGATCGAGAGCCTCGTCGAGGCGATCCGGTTCGTGAGCCGCGGCGAGGTCTACCTCTCCCCCGACATCTCGCAGCACCTCCTGCGCGGCTACCTCCAGCCGGGCGCCGGGGAGGTCGATCCTCTCTCCCCGCGCGAGCGCGAGATCCTCGAGCTGATCGCCGAGGCCTTCAATGGCCCGCAGATCGCGGAGCGTCTCGGCCTCTCGCCGAAGACCGTGGAGAACCACCGCGCGCGGATCATGGAGAAGCTCGGCATCCACAACACCGCCGGGCTGGTCCGCTACGCGCTCCAGATCGGCCTCGCGAAGTAACGGCTCAGCTTCCCCGCAGCGCGAGCAGGGTCGCGATCAGCTCGGCGAAACCGAGGCCTGACTCGGCGCGGGTGATCCAGGCGGGCGGGGGCGCGAGGCGATCGGCGAAGCGCGCGACGTTGGCCACACCGACGGAGAGCGGGAAGAACGCAAAGCCCGCCTGGTCATTCGGCGAGTCGCCGACGAAGAGATAGCGCGCTCGCGCCGTCTCCGCATCCTCTCCCCACAGCCTCCCGGCGAGGCGCACCAGCATCTTCGCCTTGTCGTGATCGCCGTAGAAGGCGTGGGCATGCACCGTGCTCACCAGGGAGCGCGCGCCGTGGGCGGCGATCCGGGCGACGATCTGCTCGATCTGCGACGGCGTCAGCCGGCAACGTTCGCCGATATCGAACGCCACATCGATCCGCCGGAGCGGCTGGTCCAGGGCGAGCCGCGCGAAGGGCAGCGTGCCGAGGAGATCGGCCTTCAGCGCGGCGAGACGCGGCGCCTGCTCCGCGCGCACCGCCTCCTCGTCCCAGTAGACGCGCTCCCCGTCGCCGAGCACGGCCATCCCGCCGTTCTCCGCCACCACCGCCGCGACCGGCCAGAGGACGCCCAGCACCTCGGCCCAACCGCCCGGACGCCCCGTCACCGCCACCACCCGCAGCCCCGCCGACGCGGCGTCGCACAGCGCGCGGTAGGCCTCAGGCACCAGCTTTCCCCGGTGGGTCAGCGTGTCGTCGATGTCGGTGAAGACTCCGGACACACCGCGGGCAGCGCCGCCATCGAGCTGGGCGATCGGGCGCATCGACTACGCCGCGTCGAGCGCGTGGCGAAGCGGGAGCGGCGCGAGGGCGACGTCCTGCGATCCGTTCTTCTCGCACTCGCGGGCCCACATGTAGAACAGCGTCGAGTAGGCGATCTTCAGCCAGCCCGAGACCGCCCAGAACACGTTGACGAAGAAGAAGAACAGGAACAGGCCGATCGGGTGGGTCCAGGGGCCGCTGAAGATGCGCAGGCTCGCGCCCGCGAGGCCGAAGGCGACGACGCCGACGATGTACGAAGTGAGCGACATGGCGATGATCCCCGAGCCGACGCCGGTCGGGTCCTGCGCCATCAGGTCCTTCGAGCGCTTGAACGCCTGTCCGAACGACACCCCCTCGAGCACCAGCGCCGGCATGATCACGTAGGTCGCCGTCGACCAGATCTTGCGGAGGATGTCGAGGAGGATCCGGCTCACGAAGTCGCGGCGCTCGCGGGCGTAGGTGCTCGCCACGTCGAGGAGCGCCGAGATCGCCGCGAAGGTGATGATCCCGGGGAGCGCCTTGGTGACGCGCGGGAAGGCCTCGCGGGTGGTCGCGCGTCCGGTGGTGACCTGATCGTAGATCAGCGACGCGGTGAGGCTGTTGCAGGCGTAGTCGATGAAGTAGAGGAGCGCGGTCCCGACGCTGAGCAGGAGGTAGGTGACCGCCGGCCAGCGCATCAGGAAGAAGTCGGCCAGGGCGAGCACCAGCGAGAGCGCGGTGGCGATCGCCAGGTCGTAGATCAGCGGGGCGAGCAGCACCTTGTGCTTCATCGCCAGCGAAAACATCTGGCCGTAGAAGTCGAGCGCGCGGCTGAAGCTCCCGAACGGGCCCTTCTGCGGCGGCACGTAGGGGCCGCCCGCGGCGTAGGGCGCGCCCGCCGGGGGGACGGCCGGGCTCGAGGGCGGCGTGAACTGCTGGTAGTTGCCGCCCGGCGGGGCGTACCCGCCCGGGGCGGCCTGCTGCTGCTGCAACGCCGCATAACTCTGCTGCGGTGCATCATAACCCTGCGGACCTTCGATGTATGCCGTCGCTCCTTGAGCGGGAGCAGCCTGCTGCGGTGCAGCGTAATTTTGCTGCGGCGCGGCATTGTTCTGCTCGGGCGCCGCGTACCAGGGCGCCGCCGCGGGCGCCGGGGAGGCCGCGGGCTGCTGGGGCTGGATCCACGCCTGGGCCATCACCGCCGGAACGCCCTGCGGCGGCGTCTCGAACCCGGTGATGAACGGCGCCTCGGGGGCGGCCGGCTGCGCGGGCTCGACGGGCGGGGCCGCCGGGAGCGGAGCGACGATCACCGCGGGTCGGCTCGCAGGGGGCGCGGCGGGCATCCCGCCACCGGCCGGGGGCGCCGGCGGGAGGCTCACGCCCTGGGCCCCCGCGTCGCCGAGGCCCATCACCGTGCTGGCGCGCTTGCGCGGCGCGCCGGGCGCGACGGGGAGGCCGAGCGCCTCGAAGTTCGGCGCCTCCATCTGCACCGTCTGGAGGTTCACCGGCGCGGGCTCCGGCGCGGGCGCCAAGGGGGTGCGACCCGCCATCGGTTGCGCAGGCGCGGCGGGACGGACCGGTTGCGCCTGCGGTGCCGCAGGTCGAACGGGCTGCGCCGGTGCCGTGGGTCGAACGGGCTGCGCCGGCGCGGCGGGGCGTACCGGCTGCGCCTGCGGGACCCCCTTGCCGGCCGCCTGACCCGCCCCGGCCTTGGCCGCCGCCAGCGCCTTCTGCTTCGCGATCAGGTCCTTCACCGCCGCGGGCGCCTCCATCTCGATCATCGTCTGCGCCTGCACGGCGGCCTTCGGCGCGGTGGCCCGGAACACCAGCACCGCCCCGCCGAGATCGATCCGGTCGCCCTCCGAGAGCTGCTCCCAGGAGTCGACGCGCTGCCCGTTCTTCTGCGTCTTCCCGCTCCCGAGGTCCTCGATCCAGGTCGTGCCGGCCTCGTCGATGAACACGCGGGCGTGCTCGTTCTCGATGCCCGCCGCGTCGATGCGCAGGGTGCAGCCGGGCGAGCGCCCGATGACGACTTCCGTAGGCGGGAGGGGGAACGGCGCACAGCGGCCATCGGCGAACTCGAAGACGGGCGAACTCATGCCCGCGAGTGTATGTCAGAGCCGGGGCCAGGGGCCAGAAGCTAGTACATCTGCCGGGCGCGGGCCTCCGGAGGTACCGCCAGGGTGACCCGCGGCGCGTCGCACCACAGCCCCTCGAGGTCGTAGAAGTCGCGCATCGGATGGTAGAAGACGTGGACCACCAGGTCGCCGAAGTCGATCAGCGCCCACTGGCCCTCCTTCTGCCCCTCGACGCCGATCGGCCGCTTGTACAGCCGGGCGAACTCCTCGATCACCGCGTCGGCGATGGTCTGCACGTGGCGGTCGCTGGTGCCGGACAGCACCAGGATGAAATCGGTGTAGCTGGCGTGGGAGGAGACATCGAGGAGCACCGGATCGAGGGCCTTCTTGGAGAGCGCGGCGTCGACGGCGAGGAGTGCCTGTTCTGTGGAGGTCAAGGTTTCGTCTTTGTCCTTTCTTAGGTCCGGATCTGCCCGTCGCCGAGGACGACGAACTTGGTGGTGGTCAGCTCCTCGACGCCCATCGGACCGTAGGCGTGGAGGCGCGTGGTGGAGATGCCGATCTCGGCGCCCAGACCGAGCTCGGCGCCGTCGGCGAAGCGCGTCGAGGCGTTGACTATGACGGTAGAGGAATCGACCTCGTTCACGAAGCGGCGCGCGGCGCTGTCGTCGCGGGTGATGATCGCCTCGGTGTGGGAGGAGGTGTAGCGCTCGATGTGGCGGATCGCCGCGTCGAGGCCGTCGACCACGGCCACGGCGCAGATCAGGTCGAGGAACTCGGTGGCGAAGTCCGCTTCGGTGGCGAGCTGGAGCGAGGGGGAGACCTCCCGGGCTCGCGCATCGCCCCGGAGCTCGACGCCCGCCGAGGTCAGGCGGTCGGTGAGGCGGGGGAGAAAGCTCTGCGCGATGGCTTCGTCGATCAGGATGGTCTCCACGGCGTTGCACACGCCGGGCCGCTGCACCTTCGCATTGTAACAGATGTCCAGCGCCATCTCGGGGTCCGCGCTCCGCTCGACGAACACGTGGCAGTTTCCCTTGTAGTGCCGGATCACCGGGATCCGCGAGTGCTCCGTGACGAACCGGATCAGCCCCTCGCCGCCGCGCGGGATCACCAGGTCGATGTACTCGTCGAGTTGCAGGAGGTCGACCATCGCATCGCGCGCGGTGGTCGGCACGACCTGGAGCGCGTCGATCGGCAGGCCCGCGGCGCTGAGGCCGCCCTCGAGGGCAGTGACGATCGCCCGGTTGGTGCGGAATGCCTCCGATCCGCCGCGGAGGACCACCGCGTTGCCGGCCTTGATGCACAGCGCCGCTGCGTCGGAGGTGACGTTCGGGCGCGCCTCGTAGATGATCGCGATCACGCCGAGCGGGATGCGCCGCCGGGCCACCCGCAGGCCGTTCGGGCGCGTCCACTGCTTCACCGTCTCGCCGACCGGATCGGGGAACGACGCCACCTCGCGCACCGAGCGCACCATCGCCAGGAGGCGCTTCTCGTCGAGGCGCAGGCGGTCGAGCATCGCCGCCCCGAGGCCGGCCTCGGCGGCCTCCGCGAGGTCGGCGCGGTTGGCAGCGAGGATCGCGTCCTCGTGCGAGGCCAGCGAATCGGCCATCCAGTGGAGGGCGGCGGTGCGCTTCTCGGTGCCCGCCCTGGCGACGGCGCGCGACGCGATGCGCGCAGCCTGGGCCAGCTCGGTGATCTGCTCGCGGTGATCGTGCACGCCCTCGTCCATGGTCCGCCTCCGGGAGGCTCCTAAAGTAGCACCAGATCGTCGCGGTGGATCACCTCGTCGAGGCTGCGGTAGCCGAGGAGCTCTTCGAGGTCGGCGGTGCGGCGACCGCGGATCCGGTCGATCTCGTCGGACGAATAGGCGGCCAGTCCACGCGCGAACTCGCGGTCCGCGCCATCGCTGATCGCCACCGCCTCGCCGGCCTCGAAGCGTCCCGCGACCGCGGTGATCCCCGACGGCAGCAGGGAGCGGCCGCCCTCGATCAGCGCGCGGCGTGCCCCCTCGTCGACGGTGAGGCGGCCCACGGGCTTCAGCGCGTAGGCGATCCAGTGCTTGCGGCTCTGCAGGCGCGACACGGTGGGCCAGAAGACCGTCCCGACCTCCTCCCCGTCGAGGATCGGGGTCACCGGGCGCTCGCGGCGACCCGAGGCCACCACCGTCGGCACGCCGAAGCGGACGGCGATCCGGGCCGCCTCGACCTTGCTCGCCATGCCGCCGGTGCCGATCCCGGAGGTGCTGCCCCCGGCGACGGGCGCCGCCTCGCGGTCGATGTCGTTCACCTCGTGGATCAGCCGCCCGCCCTGGTGGGGATCGGCGTCGTGGAGCCCCTCGACGTCGGTGAGGATGACCAGCAGATCGGCGTCGACCAGGGAGCACACCAGGGCGGCCAGGCGATCGTTGTCCCCGAACTTGATCTCGTCGACGGAGACGGTGTCGTTCTCGTTGATCACCGGCACCACGCGGAGGGCGAGGAGGGCGGAGAGGGTGTGGCGCGCGTTCAGGTAGCGGGTGCGCGAGCGGACGTCGTCGTGGGTGAGCAGCACCTGCCCGACGGTGATTCGCTCGGCGGCGAAGGCGCGGATCCACTCCAGTACGAGGCGGCTCTGGCCGACCGCGGCGGCCGCCTGGAGGCGCGGCAGATCGCGGGGGCGCTCGGCGAGGCCGAGGTCCTTCACCCCGAAGGCGATCGCGCCCGACGAGACGACCAGCGCCTCGATCCCGCGCTGGCGCAGCCGGACCACCTCCGCGGCGACGGAGCCGGTGAGGCCAACCGGGTCGCCAGCGACGAGGCGGCTCCCGATCTTGATCACCACGCGGCGCGCGGTGCGGAGGCGGGCGCGATCGCTCATGCCCGGCGCTTCCACTCCTCGTCGAAGGCCCGACAGAGCTCGTCGGTCCACGCATCGGCGGGGCTCTGCGCGGTGGCGCGCACCAGGGAACTGCTGCGTCCCCCCTCGGCCTCGTCCTCCGCGCGGTCGGGCGCGCCTTGCGCTCCACCGCGAGGCGGCAGGACGGCGCGAACCAGGGCGCGTGGGGCAGCGAGAAGCTGATCCACCGAGCGGCGGGCGGTGCGGCGCAGGAGGCCGCGACGGGCCGAGCCGGCCGCGAGGTCGAAAGCGCCCCGCAGCGCGCGCGCCCTCGCGAGGTCGACGCCGAGCCCGACGTGGTGGCGCGCGCAGTAGTGATCGAACAGCGTGGCGACGGCGAAGGTGGCGGCGAACTCGTCGGCCCGGCGGGCCACGCGCAGCACCAGCGCCGCGCTGCGCCAGGTGCGGTGGAAGAGCGCTGCCGCGGTCGAGGCGTCGATCGCCCAGTCCAGCGGCCCGTCGGCGGAGACATCGGCCAGGAGCGCCAGCGCCGCCTGCTCGACGTCCACGCGCCGCGACTCGGCGATCCGGCGAAGCAGCGTCTCGCGCACCGCCCCGGCCAGGAGATCGTCGAGCACCGGCACCGGAACCAGGCTGACCGCCCCCGCCACCGCGGCGCGTCCCAGGATCATCCGCTGGTTGGCGTGGAGGTGCTTCATCACTCGTCCTCGTCGCTGCGCGGGGCGCCACGGCCCCCGGTGGCCAGTCCGTCAAGGAGGATCTGCCGGTCGACC
>SHYY01000193.1 GCA_009692555.1 Myxococcales bacterium | reverse complement strand
CGGGAACGGGAACGGGAACGGCAACGATGAGGCTCAGGCTGCGCGGGCGAGCGGGCGAGCGTCGCCGAGCTGGTCGCCGAGCTGGCGGCGCAGGTGGGCGCGGGCGCGGTAGGCGCGCGTCTTCACCGTCGACACGTTGAGGTGCAGGCGGCGCGCGATCTCGCTCTCCGAGTAGCCGCCGAGGAAGCGCAGGGCGAAGATCGCCGGGTATTTCTCGCCCATCGCGTCGAGCTCGCGCGCGGCGATCTCGAGCGCCTCCGTGGAGGCCCACGCCTCCTCCGGGCTCGCCCCCGTCGCCGCTGTCTCGTGGCGCGGTGCGTCGTCGGGGTCGGCGCTGGCGTCGGTGGAGATCATGAGCGGCGTGCGGCGGCGCTTGCGCAGGTGCATCAGGGCGGTGGTCGAGGCGACGCGGTAGAGCCAGGTGGTGAAGCGCGAGTCGCCGCGAAAGCTCTTCTGGTGGCGGTAGGCGAGCAGCATCGCCTCCTGGGCCACGTCGTGCGCCTCCTCCTCGTCCTTCATGTACTTGAGCGCCACGCCGTAGACGAACTCGCGCTCGCGCTTCGTGAAGCGAACCTCCCGATCCGACGGGCTGGCGGGCGAGCGGGCGGGCCGACGAACGGACAGGGTGGGCATGAGCAACCTCCTGTCCGGCACTCCATTGCAGCATGGGCGCCATATTACTTTGCCCGTAGATTCAACCGGTTACAGGTCAGGACGGAGGCTCGGTGTCCAGCATTCTGGACAGAACCCGTCCATCCCGGACTCGCGAGGCAAACGATGCAGCGATTGCCCTGGGCATCCAGCCGACCTTCCACCCTCGTCGTTTCCAATGCGCGGCTCACTCGCCCTGCTGGCGCTGCTACTCGTGGGCGGATGCGACGCCTCCTTTTCGGATTTTCTCGCCAGCCTCCAGCGCAGCGACGGTGGCGCGTCGGACGGCGGCGACGACGCGGGCGAAGCCGCGGGTGACCTGGCCGTGGCCGATCTGGCGCCGCCGGATCTCGCCGACCCGGTCGACGGAACGCCCGATGAAGAGGCGCCCGACCTGGCGATGCCCGACCTGGCGATGCCCGACCTGGTCAAGGTTCCTCCCTACGCACCGATGGGGTGCAGAACGACGTGCCCTTCGCGACGGTGATCGGCGGGGGCTGGTCCCCCGGGCGACCTACAGGTCGGCGCGCAGCCCGAGCGACGGGATGATCGGCAGCCCGGTGCGCCCTGCGACTGCCAGCCGGTCGACTGCGATAGCACCAGCTCGAACGGACCGTCGCGGCGGGTGTAGGTGGCCTGGAGCTTGTGGAACCAGGTGGTGGTCTCGAAGGCGCCGCGCAGCGACGGGTCACCGAGCGGGTTCTTGACGACGAACTCGAGGCGATCGTCGGAGCCGTGGAGGAGCAGGCGCACGCGGCCGCCGGCGAACGGGTGATCGAGCTGGGCCTGGTAGTCGTAGTAGACCGGCGCGCTGGTGAAGCTCAGCCGCTCGGTGGAGACGAACGCTCCGACGACGGCGCCGAGCAGGGCGTCGATGTAGCTGCGGCGCGCGGCGAGAAGGAACGACCCCTTGCCGATCGGGCCCTCGACGAGGAAGCCGGCGTCGATCAGGTTGAACTCGAGCGCGCCGTGGAGGCGATCGGCGCGGCCGGCGCGCAGGCCGAGATCGATCACGCCGCCCTCGGCGCGGCCGAAGCGGGCGTCGAAGTTGCCGGGGAGGTAGTCGATCCGCTCGATCAGGTCGGAGTTGACCACCGCGCGCGCCCCCCCGAAGTGGTAGAGCTGCGGCACCTCCAGCCCCTCGAGAAAGACCCGCGAGTCGGTGGGCTTCGCGCCGCGGATGATGAACAGGCCGAGGCCGAGCGGGGCGCGCCCGACGCCGGGGAGGGTCTCGACGGCGCGCACGGCGTCGCCGTTGGTGCCGGGGATGCGCGCGGCCTCCTCGTTGCTGAGGGTGATCCGCGAGACCTCCTCGCGCGGGTTGGCGCCGCGCACGACGGTCTGGTAGCGGCCATAGGAGGCGCGCTCCACGGCGTAGCGCACCTCGATCCGCTGGCCCGCGGCAACGAGCTCGACGATCTCGAGGCGCAGGTGGGCCGGGCCGAGCACCGTGACCTGGAGGGTGCCGGGGGCGACGGGGAGGGTGAAGCGCCCCTCCGCATCGCTCTCGGTCTCGACGATCGGAAGACCCGGCGCGAGGGCGATGATGGGTGCGCCAGCGACGGGCGAGCGGGTGCCTCGCTCGCGGATCTCGCCGGTGAGGAGGCCGGGGCGGGGAGCGGCGGGCGCGGCATGCGCGGCCGGAGTCGCGAGGAAGAGGATCAGCAAGAGAGCGGGGCGCACGCCGCTATGCCATAGCACCCCAGGCCCGCGCCGTCGCCGTCGCCGTCGCCGTTGCCGTTGCCGTTTCCGTTGTCCGGCCGGCTGTTCGTTGCGGGCGCCCGGTCCCCGTGATACCTCAGAGCGCGTGGCGCCCCGCGTCTACGTGGTGGACGACGATGCGCTGGTGACCGAGAGCCTCGGCACCGCGCTGCGCCTGGAGACCGACTGGGAGGTCGCGACCTTCAACGACGCGCGGGTCGCCCTGGCCGAGATGGACGGCGCGCCGCCCGACGTGGTGCTCTCGGATCTCAAGATGCCGGCCCTCCCCGGGATCGCCTTCCTCGGGAAGGTGCGCGAGCGCTTCCCGACGGCGGTGCTGCTCCTGCTCACCGGATACGCCGACAAGGAGAGCGCGATCCGGGCGATCAACGAGGTCGGGATCTGGCAGTATGTCGAGAAGCCGTGGGACACCGCCGATCTGCTGCTCACGATCCGGCAGGGCCTCGAGCGGCGGGACCTCGTCGGCACGCTGCATCGCACCAACGCCGAGCTGGAGGGGCGGGTGCGCGAGGTGGAGGCGGCCCACCAGCGCCTGGTGGCGTCGGAGCGGATGGCGGCCGTCGGACGGGTCGCGGCGGGGCTGGCCCACGAGCTCGGCAATCAGCTCGCGCTGGTGGGGTACGCCGAGGCGATCGCGGCGCGCACCGAGGACCGCAAGGTGAAGCAGTTCGCCGAGGTGATCGTGGCGGCGCAGCGGCGGCTGGCGGCGATGGTCGACGAGCTGAAGGATTTCGCGCGCGGCACCGACGAGGAGTACGCGCGCGAGCCGGCCGACGTGGCGGGGGTGGTGGAGGAGGCGCTGCAGATCCTGCGCTTCGATCGCGAGCTGACCGGACGCAAGCTCCGGCCGCACCTGCGCGCGCGGCCGCTCGGACGAATTCACCGCGGAAAGATCATGCAGGTGGTGATCAACCTGGTGCGGAACGCGGCCCAGGCGTCAGAGATCGGCGATGAGGTGGAGATCGCCATCGCGGAGGAGGACGGCGGAACGCTGCTGAAGGTGAGCGATCGCGGGACGGGGATGAGCGCGGCGGTGCAGGCCCGGCTCGGCGAGCCGTTCTTCACCACCAAGGAGCGGGGCAGCGGGCTCGGGCTCGGGATCAGCCGGCGGATCGTCGAGGAGCACGGGGGCCGGCTGGTGGTGAGGTCGGAGGCGGGGGTGGGGACGGAGGTGAGCGTCTGGTTGCCGGGGCTCGAAGTGGCGGCGACGGCGACGGAAACGGAAACGGAAACGGAAACGGGAACGGGAACGGGAACGGCATGACGCGGATCCTGGTCGTCGACGACGAGGAGCAGTTTCCGCGGCTGGTGAGGGCGCTGCTCGACGACACCTACGTGGTCGACGTGGCGATCGGTGCGGAGCAGGCCCTGCACCGCCTTGACCAGACGGTCTACGACGCCGTCATCACCGACCTCCACATGCCGCCGGGCGTCGATGGGATCGAGCTGCTCAAGCACGCCCGCGCGCGCGACGTCGATGCGCCCTTCCTGGTCCTCACCGGGCGCGCCACCGTCGAGACCGCGGTTCAGGCGATGCGCGAGGGCGCCTACGACTACCTGCGCAAGCCGGTGACGCGCGACGAGCTCGCCGCGGCCGTGGAGCGCGCGGTCGCCCACGGGCGGATGGAGCGCGAGGTGGGGCGGCTCCGGCGCGAGGTCAGCTCGGCGGTGGGCGATCGGCCGGTGGGCGAGAGCGGGGCGATGCGGCGGGTGATGGCGCTGGCCGAACGCGTGGCGTCCTCGGAGGCCTCGGTGCTGATCCTCGGCGAGTCGGGGACCGGCAAGGAGCTGCTCGCGCGCACCATCCACCGCCTCTCGACGCGCTCGGGCGGGCCCTTCGTGGCGTTCGATTGCTCGGCCCTCGCCCCGTCGCTGGTGGAGTCGGAGCTGTTCGGCCACGAGCGGGGGGCGTTCACCGGGGCCCAGCGCGCGCGCCGCGGGCTGTTCCGCGAGGCCTCGGCCGGCACCCTGTTCCTCGACGAGATCGGCGACGTCGCGCCCGAGGTCCAGAACAAGCTCCTCCGCGTACTCCAGGAGCGCGAGATCAAGCCGGTCGGCGGCGACTCGTTCGTGAAGATCGACGTGCGCGTGCTGGCGGCCACCAACAAGGACCTCGCGAAGCTGATCGCGCAGGGGCGCTTCCGCGAGGACCTCTACTACCGCCTCGCGGTGGTCCCGGTTGAGCTGCCTCCTTTGCGCGACCGCACCGAGGATCTGCCGGTGCTGGTGGCGAACATCCTCGGGCGACGGCGCAGCGCCGGGCCACGCCCGACCCGCATCGCCGCCGATGCGCTGGCAAGGCTCGCCACCTACCGCTGGCCGGGCAACATCCGTGAGCTCGAGAACGTGATCGAGCGCGCGGCGATCCTCTCCGACGGACAGTCGATCCGCGCCCGCGATCTCCCCCCGCTCGGCAGCGACGGCGGCGGCGCTCCGGCGGGCGACGGGGCGATCGAGCTGAAGCCGCTCAAGGAGCTGATCGCCGAGGCCACAGGACGGATCGAGCGCGCGGCGATCGTGGAGGCGCTGCGGCAGGAGGCCGGCTCACCATCGCGCGCCGCAAAGCGCCTCGGAATCAGCCGCTCGTCGCTCTACAACAAGCTGACCGCCCACGGCATCGCGGTGTGAAGAGGTTCGCAGGGATCTTCGAGGCGACGCGTTGCGCACCGGCGACCTCGGCGGTCGCGGCAGCACGAAGAAGTTCACCGACGCGGTGACCGCGCGGGCTGCGATCCGCGGTAGTCGGTGATCCCTGGATCGTCGAGCCCGAGCCCGAGCCCAGTCCGCAGGACGGAGCCCGAGCCCGATCTGTCTCGGTCGGGCTCGGGCTCGGGCTCGGGCTCGAAATGAGGACCCGCGAGAGCCCACCACCAACTACTTGCGATCACACCCGGCAGCGCGACTGCGCGGGTAGGTTTTCCGGGTGCGTGCTATTCTCTCGCCGCGATCCCGATACCGTTCGCCAAGCTGAAGGAAGCGCAGAAACCACTGGAGGAGCGGATTCTCGCATTCCTCGGCAAGGATCCGACGCAGGCCTACAGCCTCTTCGAAATCTGGGGAGGTGTCGAAGGACAGGACCCTTCGAGGGCCTTGGTTGCCCTGATGTTCTCAAGCACCAGGCGGGAACAGACGACCGACACGTACCAGGAAGCACTCGCGCGACTCGTCGGGAATGGCCAAGTCGCCGCCGGTCAAGTGGACAATACGACGTACTATGGCCTGGCGAGGCCCGAATGAGCCTGTCCATCGAACAGCTTCAAATGCTCGCGCCGTTCCTGGACTCGCTGACGGTCGACGATCTGAACCGAGCGTTCAGCGCGGCGATGAGCTTCGCGGTCGAGCACGATCCCAGCGAGCTCGAGCGAATTGCGGTGTGCGGGAGAGCGCTCCCTCCGGAGGAGGTGCCGGTGGCATGGCTGCCCATGCGTATCGAGAATCTGCTCTCGGAGAGCGATCTTTCGTCCGAAGAAGAGATCGAGCAGCTCTACGCCGAGCTTCATCGCCTGTCGGCGGTGCGCTCGCCCAAGAACGAAGTTTCCTTCCGCGAGGCGTTGGCGCGCCTTCGCACACTCCAGCAGCGCGAGGCGGACCGTCTGGCGGCCCAGTTCAACGCCCGCGGCCACCTCGACACGAATGCCGTCGACGCGACCATCGCACGCGCCCAGGCGCTCCTCGACGGAAAAGATGATCATCCCTCCCGAGACCGCTCCCCCGGCTGAGCCGATCCAGCGGCGCCACACGCCGCGGCCGTGCGCCTTCCGCGATTACCGCCGCTGCCTCCGCTAGTAACTAGTCACAAGTTCTTCAGCTTCCTGGAGCGGGCGACCGCCATCGTTGCCGGTGCCGTCGCCGTCGCCGCCACTTCGGCGCGATAGGCCGTCGCTCCAGCGTCGTCCCTCCACCAGCACCGGATGCTTCGAAGGGGTGCCGGTCTCTTCACGAGCCGGCCGTCCCGACGAGCCGGCCGCCCTGCCGTGCCCTATTGATCACGGAGGGGCGGGCTACCTCCGGGGGAACCGGGGCCCAGGCTACGCGGCGGCGGCGGCGACGGCAACGGCAACGAGGGTAATGGCAGCCCGAGATCTCATAGGTCGAGAGTCGGTGCCGTTGGCGTTGACAGCGGGAGCGGGACCGGAAACTACGCCGTCCCCTGCACCTATGCCGCGCGCTGGCGGGCCTGACGGCGGGCGGTGAGCGCGCGGATGATCTTCGGCTTGGGCCGCGCCACCGGGGTCGGCAGCGACGGGAGAAGCGGCAGGCCGAGGCCGTCGGGATCGGCGAGATTGTCGATGTGGGCGGCGACGCAGAAGCGCTCCTCGGCGGCCGGCGAGAAGTCGCCTGCCTCGAAGTAGCGGTAGGCCAGGTTCACCAGCTCCGCGAGGCGGCGCTCGGAGTGCACGTAGAAGGCGTTGAAGTCGAAGTCGGCAGAGCGGTAGTAGCGCTCCATCAGCCGCTCGTCCTTGCGCTTCCTCGTCGAGTCGCGCGCTGCCAGCTTGTTGCCCACCATCAGGCCGAAGTGGCGGAAGCTGCGCACCCAGCCGGTCCACAGCCGCGGCGCCGGCGCATCGCCGTAGGAGCCGCGGTAGGCGTTCTGCATGAACGCGATGATCGCCGGCTCGGCGTCGGCGCGGGTGACCGAGGTGCGCTTCACCACCCGCGTCTTCTGGTAGAAGTCGGGCTGCCCGATCACGTCCGCTCCGAAGCGCTCGAGGTGGAAGAAGAGGGCGTGGTACTTCTCCGTGACGCGGTGGTGGAAGCTCTCGTGGCCCGCGAAGAGGGCGGTGTCGCGGCGGGCGCAGTAGTTGACCAGCGGGTGGAGCGTGAGATCGAGCGCGCAGTGCGAGAGGATGCCGCCGATCAGGGCCAACCGCTCGTCACGCGTGAGCCCGGGCGTGGTGCGCGCCGAACGCACGAAGCTGGCGATGAAGCGGTCGGGACGGATGCAGTGCATCCGGTAGGCCCACGGCGCGTCGATGGCGGGCCGCCGGAAGCCGTAGCGGATCGCCTCGGCCACCATGTTCCCGTAGTAGGGGAGGTCATGGAAGATCGAGCCGAGGTGGGTGTAGACGGGCTCGTTGGCGACGGCGCTGCGGACCTCGGCGACGATTCCGGGGTGGTGGGCGACCGACTCGCCGAACGTGAGGTGAAACTGGGGGGCTGGCATTTTTTGGGGTCGCCATCCTGGGCTGGAGGAACCGCTATTGTTATCGGCTGCCGGCGCGCAAAGCCACAACAAACCGCTCGCTCGCCAGTGGTCGGACCATTGGATCTTTCAGCGGAAGAGGCCAGGAAGAGGCCAGGAAGAGGCTACTTGCTGGTGAGCTTCGCGAACTCGACGATCAGCTCGCGGGCGCGCGGTGGGATCTCCTTCGGGAGCACAATCTGGGTGACCGCGTAGAGGTCGCCGCGGGTGCCGTCGCGACGGGGGATGCCCTTGCCGCGCAGCCGGAGCTTGAGGCCGCTCGAGGTCGCGGGCGGGATCGTCACCTGGACCTTGCCCTCGAGGGTGGGCACATCGACCTTGGCCCCGAGGACCGCCTGGTCGATGGTGATCGGCACGTCGACTTCCAGATCGTCGGCGGTCCGCCGGAGCGTGGGGTGGGGCTTGATGTGGATCTCGAGCAGCAGGTCGCCGGGAGAGCCGCGGCCGGGCGCGCCCTTGCCGGTGACGCGGATGGTCTGCCCCTCCTCGACGCCGGCCGGGATCTTGACCGTCCAGCGCTTCCCGTCGACCACCACGGGCTGATCGCCGCCCAGCGCCGCGACCGCGAGGTCGACCTCGATCTGCGCGCTGGTGTCGGAGCCGCGCGACGAAGGGGGGCGGGCGCTGCCACCGAAGAACTCGGCGAACAGATCCCCGATGCCGCCGCCACCCCCGCCACCGGAGGGGCCCGCGTGCGACGAGGCCCGCTGCTGCTCGCGCATCTGGTTGAGGAACTCGTTGAGATCGACCTGCCCGCCGCCGCGACCGCCACCGCCGAATGGCGAGCCGCCGCCGCGACCTTGGCGCGGCATCCCGGCGCCGAATGGGTTCTGGCGCTCGGCGTCGTACTGCGCTCGCTTCTTGTCGTCACCGACGGTCTCGTAGGCCTCGCTGATCTCCTTGAAGCGCGCCTCCTTGGTCTTGTCGCCGCCGGTGGCGTCGGGGTGGTTCTTCCGCGCGAGCTTGCGGTAGGCCTTCTTGATCTCGTCGGCGGGGGCGCTCTCGGCGACGCCGAGCACCTGGTAGAAGTTCTTCTTGGCGGTCACGGGGCGCCAGTATACGTCACTGCGCCCGTCATCAGTCCCCGAAGACCCAGGGGAGCTGTGGAGCCGCCTTTGGCGGGTCGATGAGGCTCAAGCCGCTTCGCTGGAGGCCGCGTCCTGGGCGTGGGCGAAGGCGAGCGCATCGCCCGCTCGATCGGCGTGGATGCGATCGCCCGGACGGAAGCGGCCGCCGATGATCTCCTTCGCCAGCGGATCCTGGAGGTAGCGCTGGATGGCGCGCTTGAGCGGCCGCGCGCCGAAGGCCGGATCGTAGCCGCGCTCGCACAGGAGCTCCGTCGCCGCGGGGGTCAGCGCGAGGGTGAGCTGGCGATCGGCGAGCAGCCTGCGCAGCCGCCCGAGCTGGATCCCGAGGATCACCGGCAGCTCCTTCTTGCCGAGCTTGTGGAACACGATCGTGTCGTCGATCCGGTTCAGGAACTCGGGCTTGAAGGTGGCCCGCAGCACCTGCTCGATCTCGCGCTGCACCGCCGGCGCGTTCACGTCCTCCACCTCCTGGATGCGCGCCCCGGCGACGTTGGAGGTCATGATCACGACGGTGTTGCGGAAGTCCACCGTGCGGCCGTGCCCGTCGGTGAGCCGCCCATCGTCGAGCAGCTGGAGCAGCACGTTGGAGAGATCGGGGTGCGCCTTCTCGATCTCGTCGAACAGCACCACCGCGTAGGGGCGCCGCCGCACCGCCTCGGTGAGCTGCCCGCCCTCGTCGTAGCCGACGTAGCCCGGCGGCGCCCCGATCAGGCGGGCCACCGAGTGCTTCTCCATGTACTCGCTCATGTCGAGCCGGATGATGTGCGTCTCATCGTCGAACAGGAACTCGGCCAGCGCGCGCGCCAGCTCGGTCTTGCCGACGCCGGTCGGGCCGAGGAAGAGGAACGACCCGATCGGCCGGTTCTGGTCCTGCAAGCCGGCGCGCGAGCGGCGCACCGCGTTCGCCACCGCCTCGACCGCGAGGTTCTGCCCGACCACGCGGGAGTGCAGCCGCTCCTCCATCTTCTCGAGGCGACCGACCTCGCCCTCCAGCATCTTCTCGACGGGGATGCCGGTCCACTTCGCCACCACGCCGGCGATGTCCTCCTCGGTGACCTCCTCGCGGAGGAAGGCCGCCCCACCCTGCTGCTCCTCCTCGATCGCCGCGTTGTGCTCGGCCAGCTGCTGCTCCAGCTTCGGCAGGAGCCCGTACTTCAGCTCCGCGGCGCGATTGAGATCGCCCCGCCGCTGCGCCAGCTCGGCCTCCGTCCTGGCCTGATCGATCTCCCCCTTCGAGGCGCGGAGCCGCGCGATCAGCTCCTTCTCGCGCTGCCAGCGCGCCTTCATCGTGCTCGCCCGCTCCTGCAGCTCGCCGATCTCGCGATCCACCTCCTTGCGCCGGTCCACCGACGGGCGATCGCTCTCCTTGGAGAGCGCCTGCTTCTCGATCTCGAGGTTGACCAGCTTCCGCTGGACGTCATCGATCGGCGTCGGGAGCGAGTCGATCTCCATCTTGAGACGGCTCGCTGCCTCGTCGATCAGATCGATCGCCTTGTCGGGCAGGAAGCGGGCGGTGATGTAGCGCTGCGAGAGTCGCGCCGCGGCCACCAGCGCGGCATCGCGGATCCGGATCCCGTGGTGCACCTCGTACTTCTCCTTCAGGCCGCGCAGGATCGCGATGGTGTCGGGCACCGACGGCTCACCGACGAGCACCGGCTGGAAGCGCCGCTCGAGCGCCTTGTCCTTCTCGATGTGCTTGCGGAACTCGTCGAGCGTGGTGGCGCCGATGCAGCGCAGCTCCCCGCGCGCCAGCGCCGGCTTGAGCATGTTCGCCGCGTCGACCGCGCCCTCGGCGGCGCCCGCACCGACGAGGGAGTGCAGCTCGTCGATGAACAGGATGACCTTGCCGGTGGCGGCCTCGATCTCCTTCAGCACCGCCTTCAGGCGATCCTCGAACTCGCCGCGGTACTTGGTGCCGGCGATCAGCGCGCCGAGATCGAGCGCCAGGATGCGCTTCTCCTTGAGCCCCTCGGGAACGTCGCCAGAGCCGATTCGCTGGGCGATCCCCTCGACGATCGCGGTCTTGCCGACGCCCGGCTCGCCGATCAGCACCGGGTTGTTCTTGGTGCGCCGAGAGAGCACCTGGATCGCGCGACGGATCTCCTCGTCGCGCCCGATCACCGGATCGACCTTGCCCTTGCGCGCCAGGTCGGTGATGTCGCGGGTGTAGCGATCGAGGGCCTGGTACTTCCCCTCGGGCTCCTGGTCGGTGACGCGCTGCGTGCCACGCACCTCGGTGAGCGCATGGAGGAGCGTGTCCCTTGTGATGCCGGCGTCCTTCAGCGCGGCGGCGGCGGCCCCGTCCCCGTCGAGCGCCGCGAGGAGGAGGTGCTCGGTGGAGGTGTACTCGTCCTTGAAGCCCTCCGCCGCGCGCTCGGCCCGTTCGATCAGATCCTTCGCCCGGCGCGACATCCCGATCTCGGCGTTGCCGCCGCGCGCCGACGGCAGCTGATCGATCGCGCGCTGCAAGGCCGCAGCGACGGTGACGGGGTCGACCCCCACCTTGCGCAGGAGCGGCGCGCACAGGCCACCCTCCTGCCCGAGCAGCGCGAACAGGATGTGCTCCGGCTGCACCTCGGGATGGCCGCGCCGGTTGGCCAGCTCCTGCGCCCGCACCAGCGCTTCGCGGGTCTTGATCGTCAGCTTGTCGAGACGCATGGGTCCTCTCCGGAGGCGCGCCTCCGACGGGCCGAGCCGCGGGTGCACCCTCACCGATTCCCCGGCGAAGGTAACCATCCGTACCCATGCGTCAACCAGCGCCGACGGTGGTGCGTTCGTCAGCCCTCGCTGCGCGCGTTCTCGTCGAGGCGACGCATGCCCTCCATCAGGAGGTGTGTGGTGGAGATCTCGAGTTCGTCGGCGATGTCGTTGGGCCCGCCGGTGAAGACGAAGCGCCCGTGGCTCCACGCCAGCA
>SHYY01000192.1 GCA_009692555.1 Myxococcales bacterium | reverse complement strand
CCGGGTTGACCACTCGCCGGCGAAGACCGGCGCCCGTCAAGGGGTTGCGGGCGTGTTGTAGGTACAACTGTGGGTCAGCGGGGGCGGCGGAGGCGGTCGTTGACCTCGCACCCGTCGGCGAGGTGGGTCATGTCGAGTGCGGCGAGGAGGGTGTTCTGCTTCGGGGTGGTGGCGGTGAGGACATGGAGGATGGCGTTGCGGCCAGCGGCCAGTCGATTGAGACGGCAGGGTTCGAAGATCTCGAGGGCGGCAGGGGCGGAGTGCTGCCCCTTGAGTCGCCAGGCGAGGGTGCGTTCGAGGAGGAGCGCGAGCATGCAGAGGGTGACGTGAGCGCGGACCTTGGCGTCGGTGTGATGGTGAATGGGGCGTAGTTCGACGAGGCCCTTGATGGCGCGGAAGTCCTTCTCGACGATGTCCTTGGCGCGATAGAGGCGGCACAACTCGACAGCGCTCAGGGTGAGGTCCGGGTGGGCCACCACGACGGAGAAGCCGTCGTAGCGGCGGCGGCGCGCCCACTCCACGTTGTCGCGCGTGAGGTCGACGGAGTAGCGGGTGCGATCGGCGACCGTCCGTTCGTGGAGGTTGACGCGGTAGACCTCCAAGAGGTCGAGGCTGCGCAGCCTGCGATCGATCGCCGCCGCGAGGCTGTCTCGGTCGTGACGCGATCGTGGGGCGGCGAGCGAGTCATTCAGCTCGTCGAGGAAGGTCTGGATTTGGGCGAGATGCAGCGCTGCGCGGAGACGTTGATCGACGAATCGCTGGGGATTGAAGTAGAGCGCCGCGCGGACCTTCAAGTGTGCGGGCTCGGCCGGTTTATCGATCGTGCTCACCGTCGCTGCCGAACGCGGACGGGCCGTGGCGGGCGGCATCTTCAAGAGTCCTTGAAACGCCGTGCGCTGCTCCTCCTTGCCGCGGAGTTTTGCGATCGCGATCAACTCGGCGAGCGTGCGTGCATCGGCTTTTCCGTCGACGATTTCGCGCTGGACATCTTCTGGGAGCCGATGGAGTGATCCGTATTTTTGGGTCAAGCTTTGGCTCATCCCGAGGGCGAGCCCCGCGGCCGCATAGGAAGGAAAGCGCCCGTCGACGACCGCCTCGTGGATCTCGCGGCAGCGACGCATGGCTTCTGCCGGTGCGCCGGCAGTGGCGCTTGGGTGGGAGGGGCCGTCGACGGCGCGCTCGATGATTCCGAGGTCGATGACGAAGAGATCGTCCTCGACCTTCTCCAGCCCTGCTGCGGCGGCGATACCGGTGGCCGCAGCGATGGCCCGGTCGCGGGCCGCGGGATCGCCTGCGGGCGGCAGCGCGCAGAGATGGGGCGCGAAGACCTGGTGCGGGATGCGTTGCGAATAAGCGCCGAACTCGGTGACGGTGAGGGCAGTGACGAAGCGCAGCCCCGTCGCTGCCATGTCGCGGATCTGGGCGGTCCTCCCCATCGCGCGATCACAGACCACCGGAGCGGTGCCGACCCAGCTGAGGCCGGCGATGGATTTGAACATCGCGGTCATTGCCGGCGCGTCGGCGCAGGAGCCCGAGATGACCTCCCAGCGCAGCGGATAGCCGCGCTCATTGCACAACAAGACGATGCCGATCTTGCGCTGGACGATGCCCTCCTTGGTCTTGCCGCGGGCGGCGAGAGCCGGGCCGTGACCGATGAACCAAGTGTCTGTGACGTCGAGGAAGAGGGAGCAGCAGGGTCCATCGGTATCGTGATAGCGACGCGGCAACCTGCGCATGAGCGCGGCGGTGGCGTCGTCGAGATCGTCGAGGACGCGGTGGAGGCGAGTGTTGTTGAAGGCGGCGGGATCGATGGCGAGGAGCTCCGGCAGCGCGGTGCGCGGGAACCACTCGGTGGCAAAGAGCTTGGAGCCTGGAGCGACGCAGCGCTGGAGGACCAGGGCGGCGACGACGGCCGATGCCGCGACCTCGGTGGCGCGGGCAGGGAGGAGCTCGGCGAGGAGGTCGGAGAGCCCCCAGTGATTCCAGATTTCGTGGAGGACGGCGAGGTCGAGATAGCGCAGGTTGTCGAGGATCTTGGGAGCGGGTGTGTGTGACGGAGGGTCCGGCTCCGGCGCTGGTTGCGGCTGGAGCACGAGGCGCTTGCCGTCGCGCGCCGCGGTGATGGCGACGCGCAGGTTGTGGATCTCGATGGGGGAGAAGGCGGAGAGGTTGGCGACGACGCGGTGGGTGGGCTTGCCGTTGCCACCGCGGACGCTCTCGACGAGTTGGGGATACTCGTAGGTCTTGGCGCCACGGGTGACACGAGAGATGCGGATCTGCATGGCGATATCTCGTGCCTACGCTAAAATAACTCACCACCGACTGTCGATAAAAAACACCATTCGATATATTTGTGCCTACACAACCCGCGAAGTCCGCACGCATCAAGGGCAACTACATGTCGGTGATCAACCCAGGGTAGTCGTAGTCGTCCCGTCCGCAGCGACGGCAATCGAAATTCCTCCCGCAAAAAATTCCTCCTGCCAACCGACCACCCTGGCCACAAAGGAGGATGCCCATGCTGGCCTACCAGAAGCTCGACGTCACAGGCCATGGAGTTGCTGACCCGCATCGTGGAGATGCTCACGCGCTTGTGCCGGAGAGGTCATCCCCCGCGCGAGAGTGCCCCTGAATCGACTACGACTACAGACTACGACTACGTGAGCGGAGGGACCCCCTTCTCCGTTAAGCACCCGGGCGCTCCGTCGCTCTTGACCCCCTCCTCGGCGGGCGATAAACTCGCCTCTCCCCGGATCTTTCCGACGAGGTACGAGCCCGCGTGGCGAGCAACAAAGAGAAGCTGATCGCTGCGGCCCAGAAGCTGGTCGAAAAAGGCCAGTACGACAAGGCGGTCAAGGAGTACCTCCGGGTCGTCGCCGAGGACCAGAACGACGTCCGGATCTGGCTCAAGGTCGGCGATCTCTACGCCAAGCTCAACCGCACCAAGGACGCCGCCGATACCTACCAGCGCGTGGCCGTCTTCTACAGTGACCAGGGTCACTATTTGAAGGCCGTCGCGGTCTACAAGCAGATCCTCCGCATCGAGCCGCGGATGATCGACATCAACCTGCGCCTCGCCGAGATGTACAAGCAGCTCGGGCTGCTGTCGGACGCGATGCAGCAGTACGAGACCATCGCGGCCCATTTCCACAAGGAGGGCAAGACCAAGGACGCGCTCTCGGCGCTGAAGCAGATCGTCGAGCTGGACCCGGAGAACGTCGCCTCGCGGATCAAGCTGGCGGAGCTCTACTCGAAGGAGGGGATGACCAAGGAGGCGATCGACGAGTTCGGTCGCGCCGCGCAGTTCCTCCACGAGAACGACCGCTTCGACGACTACCTGAAGGTCGCGGAGCGGCTGCTGTTCCATCAGCCGAACAACCGCGCGGTGTCACGCGAGGCGGCGCGGCTCTACACCACCAAGGGGGACCCGCGGCGCGCGCTGGCGAAGCTCCAGGTGTGCCTGAAGGCCGACGCCCGCGATGTGAAGGCGCTGGCGCTGCTCGGTGCGGCGTTCGAGGCGCTCGGGCAGCTCGACAAGACGGTGTCGGTGCTGAAGGAGCTGGCGCGGGTGCTCGGGGAGAACGGCTCCCACGGCGACCGCGAGGATGCCTACCGGAAGATCCTCGAGATCGCTCCCGAGGACGCCGAGGCGCGCGGCGCACTCTCGGGGACGCCGCGCAAGGATTTTCCCGAGGAGCCTCCGGAGGCGCCGCAGCCGACCGGGACGGCGGATCCCACGCCGGTGCCCGCCCCGCCGCCGCGCGCAAGCATGGCCCTGCGGGACCGGGAGGAGGCGGAAGCGCCCGCGCGCGCGGCCCCGCAGGCGCGTCTCCAGAAGCCCACGCCGGTGATGGTGCGCGGCGCCTCGTTCCTCGAGGAGACGGCGCCGGATGCGACCGTCACCAACGAGGGGCACGAGGAGGAGATCGGCAAGATCCTCACCGAGACCGACGTCTACACCAAGTATGGGCTCCACGCCAAGGCGATGGAGCACCTGCAGAAGGTGTTCGCGTGGGTGCCCGAGCACCTCGAGGCGCGCGAGAAGCTGAAGACGATCTACCTCGCCGTGGGGCGGGTCGACGACGCGGTGGATGAGCTGTTCGACCTCGCCCAGCAGGTCGGCCGCTCGCCCCGGCACGAGGCCTATCTCCGTGAGATCCTTCAGATTCAGCCAGGAAATGGGCGCGCGCTGGAGCTCCTGGCCAGCGCGCCGGCCGCGGCCCATGCGCCGCTGCCCCAGCGCACCGTCGTCGACGCGGTGGCGCCCCCGCGGATCCACACCGTGGTCGACGAGGCCCCCTCGGAGCTGGAGGAAATGGAGGAAATCTCCGCTGAGCAGGTGGTGGAGATCGGGGAGGAGGATCCCTACGCCGATGCGATCGCCGCCGCTCTCGCGGCCGACGCCGCGGCGGTGTCCGTGGTGATCGACGATGAGCCGCCTGCGGACGAGGAGAGCTACGAATTCGATCCGGCGCTCGGCATCGACGACGCGACGCTCCGGCCCGAGGAGGAGGCCCTGGACGCGCCGATGAGCCTCCTGCGCGCGGCGGTGCAGTCGGGCGCGCCCGCCGAGTTCGGGCCGCCGCAGCCGGGCGCTCCTGAGCCCGCCGAGGGGAACCTCGAGGACGATCTTGACGAGGCGGATTTCTTCATCCAGCAGAACCTGCTGCTCGACGCGCGGCACATGATGGAGACGCTCAAGCACCGCCACCCGGGGCATCCGCTGGTGGAGAGCCGCCTGCTGGATCTCGAGGGGATGGAGCGCGCAGCGATGGCGGCGGCCGATCTCCCCGACGTCGAGGACGACTCGCCCGCCTACCGGACGCTCTACGCCCCCCGGGTGATCGACACACCGGTCCCCGATGGCTCGGGCCCGCGCCCGGCCGAGCTTCAGGAGTCCACCGCGGTGGGCGGGGTCGCGGCCCCGGTGATCGAGGTCGGGCGAAAGAGCGTCGTCGAGCGCGGCGTGACGCCGGAGGACTTCGAGACGCACTACGACCTCGGCATCGCCTACAAGGAGATGGGCCTGATCGACGACGCGATCGCCGAGTTCAACATCGTGATGCAGGACGCCTCGCGTGAGGTGCTCTGCCACATGATGATCGGCCTCTGCTTCGTCGAGAAGGGGCTGATGACCGACGCGATCGGGCACTTCAAGGAGGGCCTCTACGCCGAGCGCATCCAGGAGCGCGAGGAGATGGCGCTCTACTACGAGCTCGGGATGGCCTACGAGCGGCTGGCCGACGCGCGCGAGGCGCTCTACTACTACGACAAGGTGATCAAGCGCGACACCACCTTCCGCGACGTCGAGCGCCGGATCTTCGCCCTGCGCGGCGAGGCGCTGCCCGACGGGGATGTCAGCTCCGAGTTCGATCCGCTGCTGCCTCCGGACGAGGCGGAGCTCAAGAAAGCGCGCGGCAAGTAGGCGATGGACGAAACCGAAGCGCTGCTCGAGGACGTCGAGCTCCGCATCAGCCGCCTGAAGATCCTCTACGAGCAGTACTTCCTCGGGATGGAGAAGGCCGAACCGACGGTGGCGCGCAAGGAGGTGCTGCGGCTGCTCCAGGTGCTGCAGCAGACGCAGATCCGCAACACCGCGCTGCGCTTCCGCCACAACAACCAGAAGCAGCGCTGGAACACCTACGTCACGCGCTGGGGCAAGATCCTGCGCGAGATCGAGATGGGAACCTACGTCCGGCACGTCGCGCGGGCGCAGCGGAAGGGGATCGAGCTGCCACCGGAGATCGCGAACCGGTTGCACCTGCGGCCGGCGGTGCACGCCGACGTCGACGGGCGGGCCGACGATCTCAGCCCGTTGCCCGTGGTCGCGCGGCAGCCGGCCCCGCCTCCGCCGCGCAAGGCGGCGCCCGATGAGTCGGAGTCGCTGCGCTCGCTGGTCGACGAGCTCGACGAGGGTGGCGGTCGCTTCGTGTTCGAGAGCCTCGGCGAGCCGCTCCCGTCGCGCCGCAGCCCGCTGCCGGACGCGCCCGCCGCCCGTCCGCCCGGCATCGCCGCCGCCGCTCGCGCGGGTGCCGCCCCGCCGCCGCCGCCGCCGCCAGCCACCCCGTTGTCGACGGTGCGCCCCCCGCCGCCTCCCGCCGCCGCGCGTCCACCCGGCCTCCCGCCGCCGATCCCGCCGCGCGCCACCGTGCCGCCGCCCCCGCCGCGCCCGTCGCCCATCCCGGGCATGACCGAGCAGGAGGTGCGCGCGCTGCACGAGCGCTACGTGTCGGCACGCAAGGCCGCCGGCAAGGCCGCCGTCGAGGTGAACTACCCGACCTTCGTCGCCTCGCTGCAGCGCCAGGTTCCGGAGATCATGAGCAAGCACAAGTGCAACCAGGTCGCCTTCGACGTGCAGGTGAAGGACGACAAGGTGATCCTCAAGGCCCAGCCCAAGCGCTGAGATTGATCGACCCGGCTCAGGTGCGCCCGCGGCGGGGCGGCCGGGCGTGGGCGTCGCCCTCCCACAGCGCGCGCTCGAGGAGCCGGAGGAGGGGCCGGACCGTCTCGGGGTCGCTCGCCGCGATCGCCACGCCGTCGTGCTGGCGCGCCAGCCGGCTTGCCTCGGCGGGCTGGAGGTCGGCCTTGTTGAACACCAGGAGCCGCCGCTTGGTGCCGTGGTGCAGCTCGCCGAGGATCCGCTCCACCGCGGCGATCTGCTCCTCGCACGCCGGATCGGCTGCGTCGACCACATGCAGCAGCAGGTCGGCCTCGGCGAGCTCCTCGAGGGTGGCGCGGAAGGCGTTCACCAGGTCCTTCGGCAGATCGCGGATGAAGCCGACCGTGTCGGTGATCACGATCTCCCGTTCTCTCGGAAAGCGGAGGCGCCGCGAGGTCGGGTCGAGCGTGGCGAAGAGCTTGTCCTCCACCAGCACGTCACCGTCGGTGAGCGCGTTGAGCAGGCTCGACTTGCCGGCGTTGGTGTAGCCCACGATCGCCACGATCGGCACGCCGCGCGCGGCGCGGAGCGAGCGCCGTTCCCCGCGCCTCTTCGAGAGGTCGCGGATCTGCTTCTCGAGGAGCTGGAGCCGCTCTCGCGCGCGGCGGCGGTTGATCTCGAGCTTGGTCTCGCCGGGGCCGCGCCCGCCGATCCCGCCGGTCAAGCGCGACATCATGGTGTTCTTCTCGACCAGCCGCGGCAGCGTGTACTTGAGCTGCGCCAGCTCCACCTGGAGCTTGCCGTCGCGGGTGGTGGCGTGCTGGGCGAAGATGTCGAGGATCAGCATCGTCCGGTCGAGCACCTTCAGCTCGGTCGCGTCGGAGACCGAGCGCGCCTGCGTCGGGGTGAGCTCGGGATCGAACACCAGCACCGTCGCGTCGAGCTGCAGCGCGCGCAGCACCGTGTCCTCGAGCTTGCCCTTGCCGAGGAGGAACCGGGGATCGGGCCCCTGCGGGCGGTGCTGGACCACCACATCCACCACCTGCAGGCCGGCGGTGCGGCACAGCTCGCGCAGCTCCGCCACCCGTGCCCCCTCGCTCCGCGCGCGCCCCAGCCCGACGTGAATCAGCATCGCGCGGTCGCGCCCGTCGACGATCCGCGCCGCGTGGGCGCTCGCGGCGAACTCCTCCTCGAGCGAGCGGATCAATCCGACGAAGTCGATCCCGGGCGCATGGGCGGGGACCGGCGGCAGCTCGCGCCACAGCTTCCCCTCGAGATTCTCGGGCAGGAGGTGGGCGCAGGTGATCGTCCCCGCGGTGCCGTCGGGGCGCATCGCGATCGCGGCGATCAGGTCGAGGCGGAGCTTGGCGAGGTCGGTCAGATCGTCGCGGGTGAGCGGCTCGGCGCGGAGGTGGGTGTGGACCAGCCGCAGCCCGCGCAGACGGCCGGCGCCCGCGCGCAGGCGGCCGAGATCGGGCAGCCACAGCCTGTTCGCGTCACCGACGACGACATGGGTCACCGCGCCGCGCCGATCGATCAGCACCGCCACCTGCCGGCCGAGCTCGCGCGAGCACTCGCACAGGAACGACGCCAGCTCGGACGAGACCACCTGCTCCGGATCGACGCGCCGCCGCGGGATGCGCTCGAGGAGCCTTCTTTGCGACGGCTTCAGCCCCTGGAGATTGCCGGTGACCTGCTCCATTCCGCATCGCAACATAGCAGCCTGCGCCGCCCCCGACGAGCCTCGTCGCTGCGACGGGCCGTGGTACTCTCCGCCGGTGAGCCGGGCCCTGATCGTCCATCGCCGCGAAGCCGCGCTCGGGGAGCTGCGCGACGTGCTGAAGGCCCGGATCCCGTGCGACACCGCCCGCGGGATCGAGGAGGCGATCGCGCGCTGCGGCACCACCGAGTACGACGTCGTGGTGCTCGATCACCGGCCGCCGGAGTACGACGCGACCGAGGTCCTGCGCGCCATCCTCGTCGCTGCGCCGAACGCGCTGGTGATCCTCATGACCACCGGCGCCGAGGCGGCCCAGAAGCTCGACGACGCGGCACCGGGCAAGGTGTTCCGCTTTCTCGGCGGCCCCGATCAGCGCTGGCAGCTCCCCGGGATCGTCGCCGAGGGTCTCCGGCTGACCCGCATGGAGCGCGAGCAGCGCGATCTGGTGAAGAAGCTCTCCCTCGAGCACGGCAAGCTCCAGAAGCGGGAGAAGCTGCTCGATCTCGTGGTTCGCGAGCGCACCAAGGACTTAGAGACCTCCTATGTGCGGCTGAAGGCGGCCAACCGTCAGGCGCTGCTCGGCCTGGCCAAGGCGATCGAGGCCAAGGACCCTTACACCAAGGGCCACTGCGGGCGCGTCGCCGAGTACACCATGGCGGTTGCCATCGCCTGCGGCTACCCGGCCGCCGAGCTCGAGACCCTCGAATTCGCCTCCTTCCTGCACGACATCGGCAAGATCGGGATCCGCGACGCGGTGCTGCTCAAGCCGGCCGCGCTCGAGCCGGACGAGTGGCAGCACATGCGCATCCACCCGGTCGTCGGCGACACGATCGCCTCCGACATCGAGATGCTGAAGCCGATGCGGCCCGCGATCCGCAACCACCACGAGCGCTGGGACGGGACCGGCTACCCCGACGGGATGAAGGGCCTCGACATCCCGCTCGGCGCACGCCTGGTGTGCATCGCCGATGCCTTCGACGCGATGATCACCGACCGGCCCTACAAGCGCGCCATCCCGTACGAGGAGTGCCTCCTGCTGCTGCGCAAGAACGCGGGCAAGATGTTCGACGCCGAGCTGGTCGAGGTGTTCGTCCAGAACCGCGTCGGCGAGGACTACGGCTAGCTATAGCCAAGGGCCAAGCTAGCGCGCCGGTCCGTCCTCGTCGAGCAGCGTGAGAGCGATCGCCAGCGCCTTCTTGGCCCGACCCACCGTCGTGGCGTCGCTCTTGATGCGCTGGTGAGCGGCCAGCACCTGCTCCTGCAGCTCCGCCGACTCGGCCTCGAACTCGGTGATCTGCGCCGCGCGATCGGTGAGGCGGCGGTCGCGTTCGGCGAGCTCGCCCCCGGCGGCTGAGAGGTCGCCGCTCAGCCCGGCGATCTTCTCCCGGGCCAGCTGCAGTTCTCGCTCCCGGGTGGCGAGATCGTCCCCGAGCGAGTTCAGTCGCGCCAGCGACGATTCCTGCCCGCGCCGCTCGGCCTCGATGGTGGCCGTGTGGCGCTCCTCCGCGGCCGCGAGCCGCGCCGCCCACTCCGCGCGCTGCTGCTCGAGCAGCTCGACCTGCCGGTGCTCGGCCTCCGAGAGCCCGCGCTGCGCGTCGGCGAGATCCTTCTCCGTCAGATCCAGGGCTACGCGGTGGCGGGCCGCCGCCTGCTCCTTCTCGGTCACGTAGCGGCTCGCCAGCTCCTGGAGCATCGCCGAGTGCTCCCGGACCAGCTCGTCGGTGCGGGCCGCGCCCTCCTGCTCGAGCGCAACAAGCCGCGCCCCCTGCTCCGCCGCCAGTTCCTGAGAGTCGCGCAGCGCCTGCTCGAGCGCCTCCACGCGCGCTCCGGCCGCCTTCTCGATCGCCGCGCGCTCCTGATCGAGGGCCTGGATCGCTCGATCCTGCTCGCGCTCACGCTTCTGGCGCTCTTCGGCGCGCTCGGCGAGCGCGTGTTCGAGCGCCCGGCGGTGGTCTACCTCGCGCCGCTCGAGCTCGTCGGTGCGGCGCCGCTCCGCCGCCGCCAGCTCGCCCCGGTGCTGCTCCTCCAGCGCCTGCGCCTGATCGTGCGAGCGGTGCTCCGACACCCCCATCAGCTCCGCCTGCGCCGCGCGCAGCGACGCCATCTCGTCGGCATGCGCCTCGTCGCGCGCCCGGATCGTCTCGCTGTGCGCCCTCCGCTCCGCCTCCAGCGCCGCCTCGAGGCGGATCCGCTGTTCTTCGTTCGCCCGCTCGTGCCGCCCCGCCGCCTCGCCCTGCAGCGCGGTGTGCCGCACCGATTCCTCGACCGCACGCGCCCGCTCCGCCTCGCGCGCCTGCTCGGCGGCGGCGTGTTTGGTCTTCCACTCGTCTCCCTCGGCGAAGGCGCGCTCGAGCTTCTTCTGGGCCTCATCGAGGCGTGCCTTCAGCCCCTTCTCGCGCCCCAGGCTGGTCTCCTTGTCGCGGGAGAGGGCCTCGACGCGCTCCCGGCCCCCCATCGCCTCCTTCTCGAAGCCGAGCAGCTTCTCGTCGAGGTCGCGGCGCGCGCGCTCGCCCTCGCGGAGCTTATCCTTGCTGTCGAGGATCTGCCGGTCGCGCGCGTCCACGGCGTCGCGCAGATCGAGGATCTCCTTCTCTTTCTTGTTGATCACCTCGCGCAGGTTGAGGAACTCGCGCTCGCGGGAGAAGGTGGTCACCGACCCGCCCTCGCTCTTGCGCGATCGCGCCTCCTCGATCTCGCGCTGCAGCCTCAACACCTCCTCGCGCAGTCGCGCCACCTCGCCCTCTGTCCCCGGGAGCTTGCCGACCCGCGAGCTCTCGGTGACCTTCGCCGCGACCAAGGAGAGGCCGAGATCGAGGTCCGGCTCGGTTGGTATGTTGATCGGCGCGGCGCTCATCGGAGGGGCCCGGAAAGGCAGGACCGCGGCGACCTTGGCCTCCCGCGCTGGCGGTGACGGTGCGCGCTCCTCCCGCCTCGCCAGGCCCACCGCCCCGATCGCGTCGAAGGCAGCGTCGGTCTCCTCGTCGATCAGCAGCGAGTCCGGCAGCGCCTCCGCGGCGGCCTCCTCGGAGTCGTCGGAGAGCGCGATCACCGGCGGCGGCTCGTCGACCTCGACCTCGACGTCGAGGTCGTCCTCGATCGACACGTCCTCGCCCGGGACCTCCACCCCGCCCCACTCGAGGTCGCCGATCAGCCCCACCACCTTGTCGATCAGCGCGTCCATCGCGAACGGCTTCTGAAGGTACTCCTCGGCGCGGTTCTTGAGCTGCTTGTGGTCCTCGAAGTCCTTCTCGCTGGCCTCCTCCGAGGTCACGATCAGCGGCACGCCCTTCAGCGACGCGCTCTTCTTCATCCGGTTGCAGATCGCCCAGCCGAGCCGCTTGGGGTCGATGCAGAGGATGATCAGCGCCGGGACCTCCTTCTGCGCCAGCGCCTCGTTGCCGTCGGCGAAGCTCAGCACGCGCAGCCCGTTGCCCTGGAGCACGGTGGAGACGCGCGCCGCGATCGCGGCGTCGGCATCTATCAGGAAAACCAGTCGCTCGGCCATGTACGCTCCATGCGCCCGCGTTCGAGCGCGCCGTGGAAAACAGGGGGAGCGTACTGTATTCCGGAGGTTCCGGAGGCGTCAACCCCGTCGGTGCGTAGGGGTGCTTAACGGAGAAGGGGGTCCCTCCGCTCACGGAGTCGTAGTCGTAGTCGGAGTCGTAGTCGATTCAGGGGCACTCTCGCGCGGGGGATCACCTCTCCGGCACAAGCGCGTGAGCATCTCCACGATGCGGGTCAGCAACTCCATGGCCTGTCGCCGAGTGTCTTCCAAGGCGAGTTGCAGGACCGCAAAGGCATCCACGATCGCCTTGCACTCCATCGCGGAGCCCCGGGCGATGCTGTAGAAGCGGGCGCCAT
>SHYY01000191.1 GCA_009692555.1 Myxococcales bacterium | reverse complement strand
CACGAGCGCTGGTGCAGCACGATCATCTGCTCGAGCATCGCCAGCGCCTCGGAGAGCCCGGTCGCCCGCGTGACCACGACGTTCCCCAGCGCCTCGTACGCCTTGATCGCGCGGCGCACCTGGTAGCGCCGATTGCGTGACAGCGTGGCCAGGAAATCCCGTTTCGTATTGCGCAGCTTTGCGAGGTCGACGAAATAGCTCTCGTGGGAGGTCTGCTCCACCTTGCCCAGGCCCGCGAAGCCTTCGCGCAGCGCGCCCAGGGCAGGTCCCTCGGAGAAGCCGCTGAGCTCCACTTCGTCCCATTCCCGCGAGGCGAGCCAGGTGCACAGCGCGCGCGCCATCGGGACCGCGAAGCCATCGCGGCACAGGAGATCATTGAATTCGACGCAGGGGCTGTCGTCGTCGTGCTCGCCTGCCGTGTTGAGGTGGAGGCGACGGACGAGGAAGGGGCCCCGCCGCTCCGATGCGCTGACCACGAGGCAGACTCCCATCGTCTGCCCGGCGCTCTCGAAGAGCAGGATCTCGGGCCGGAGGCGCGACGCGAACACACTCATCCAGGCGCTCACCCACTCCGGCGCGAGAAAGAACGAACTGTACGGGGAGACACGGAAGATCTCGGACCAAATCGGCGCCACCTCGGCCCAGTCCGTGTGTGGCAGCGCGCGCACCGAGAGGGCCGGCGCTGTGGCGACCCCCCCTGCGAGCCTCGCCACTCCATCGGTCGATCGCGCCACCACCGGCGGATCATCGCAAGGGGAGCGGGGGCCGTCAATCGCGCAACTGCCCTCGGTCGGACGCCGCCCCACTTGACCGTCCCGGCCGGTTGCGGATATGGATCGGCCGCACGCCCGGCACGCGCCGGGCCCAGCGCGGGAGAAAAGACCATGGCCACCGACGTGAAAGTTTTCTTCGATATCACCATCGACGGCGCCCCCGGCGGGCGGATCGTCATGTCGCTCTACAAGGACGTCGTCCCCAAGACCGTCGAGAACTTCCGTGCCCTGTGCACGAACGAGAAGGGCTTCGGCTACAAGGGCAGCGGCTTCCACCGCGTGATCCCGCAGTTCATGCTCCAGGGCGGCGACTTCACAAACCACAACGGCACCGGCGGCAAGAGCATCTACGGCAACAAGTTCGCCGACGAGAACTTCCAGCTCAAGCACACCGAGCCCGGCCTCCTCAGCATGGCCAACGCCGGCCCCAACACCAACGGCTCGCAGTTCTTCATCACCACCGTGATCACCAGCTGGCTCGACGGCAAGCACGTCGTCTTCGGCAAGGTCACCGAGGGCATGGACGTGGTGCGGAAGATCGAGTCGCTCGGTTCGGGCAGCGGCGCCATGAAGTCGAAGGTCCTGATCGCAGGCTGCGGCGAGCTCTAGCCCCGCCGCGCCGAATTTGCATGCGCGCCCGTCCCGCGCAAGACTGGCGGGATGCGGCCAGGTGGGCGATCGATCGGGATCGATCTCGGAACCACCAACTCGTGCGCGGCGATCGTCGAGGACGGCCAGCCGCGCGTGATCAGGTCGCGCCTCGGCTACTCGACCATCCCGTCGATCGTCACCTTCGACGATCAGGGCGAGGCGGTGGTCGGGCAGGCGGCCGAGAAGCGGATGGTGCTGCAGCCCGAGGAGACCATCTACGGTTCGAAGCGACTGCTGGGCCGCAACTTCCTGCCGGGAGTGATCGCGCGCTTCCAGCCGCACTTCCTCTACAAGCTCACCTCCGACGAGGAGGGCTTCGTCGCCGCCGAGGTCTCCGGCCACGCCGTGCCCCTGGTCGACGTCTCCGCGCACATCCTGCGTGAGCTCCGGCGCGCCGCCGATCTCAGCCTCGGCGAGACGACCCAGCGCGCGGTGGTCACGGTGCCCGCCTACTTCAACGAGAACCAGCGCGCCTGCGTGCGCGAAGCGGGCCGGAGAGCCGGCCTCGACGTGATCCGGATCGTCAACGAGCCGACCGCGGCGGCGCTCTGCTTCGGGTTCAACCGCGCCGAGCACAAGCGGCTCCTGGTGTTCGACCTCGGCGGCGGCACCTTCGATGTCTCGATCGTAGAGCTCGCCGGCAACACCTTCACCGTCGCTGCGACCCACGGCGACACCTTCCTCGGCGGGCTCGACTTCGACCGCAAGATCACCGATCGGTTCCTCGAGCGCGTGGCGAAGAAGCTGAACCGGGAGGTGGATCTCACGCCGATCGATCGCCAGCGCCTGCGCCTCGCCGCGCAGGACGTGAAGCACCAGCTGAGCCAGCAGGAGCACGCCGTCCTGTCGATCGAGCACGTCACCTTCACCGACGGGACGCGCATCCGCCTCTCGGGCGGGATGACGCGCGAAGATCTGGAGTCGCTCACCCGCGATCTGGTCGACCGGACGATCGCGGTGGTGCAGGAGACGCTCGACATGGTCTCGCTCAAGCCGAGCGATATCGACGAGGTCCTGCTGGTCGGCGGGCAGACGCGCATGCCGGCGGTGCACCGGCGGCTCCACGAGATGTTCCAGCGCGAGCCCACCAAGCGGATCCACCCCGACGAGGTGGTGGCGCTCGGGGCGGCGATCGTCGCCGACGCGCAGGACCGCACCGACGACACCGCGGTGCTGCTCCGCGACGTGCTGCCGCTGTCGATCGGGATCGCCACGTCGGACGGGCTGTTCATGCCGGTGATCCTGCGCAACACGCCGATCCCGCACGACGGGACGGCGACCATCGACCTCCCACCCCGCACGCGGGAGGTGAAGATCCTGGTGTTCCAGGGCGACCACAAGCAGGCCGCCGACAACGAGTTCCTGGGCGCGCTGGTGGTCGACGGGCTCACGCCGGTGAAGTTCGCCGAGGAGTGCCGGCTGGTGTTCCACCTCGACGAGGAGTGCCTGCTGAAGGTGCACGCCACCGTCCCCTACGCCGGGATCGACCGCGAGGTGACGCTGGCCACCCAGCAGACCCCCGACGAGCTGATGGCGGAGATGGGCAAGATCCGCGTCAGCGTGCCCCCTCCTTTGCGCCCGGCCCACGAGCCGCGTCCCGCGCGAGCCGCGGAGGCCTCCGCGCGCCCTCGCGGTCGCTGGCGACGCGTGCTCGAGTGGTTTCTCGGCGACTGAAGGGCGCCGCTCCTCCTGTATACTGCCGCCCCATGGAACTGAACCTCGGCGAGTGGTTCCACCTGCTCTTGAGATGGTTCCATGTCTTTGCCGGGATCCTGTGGATCGGATCGACCTGGCTCTTCACCTGGCTCGACAAGCGCCTCCACGATCCCGCCGAGCAGGGGCAGGTGTGGATGGTGCACAGCGGCGGCTTCTACGCCGTCCAGAAGCAGCTCAAGCCCGACATGGCGCGCACCCTCCACTGGTTCCGCTGGGAGGCGGCGCTGACCTGGATCAGCGGGATCCTGCTCCTCTTCTGGGTGGTCTACCTGGGCGGCGTGCTGGTCGATCCCGACGTGATGCCGCTCGGCCAGTGGACCGCGATCGCGATCGGCGTGGGGCTCCTGATCGCCGGATGGGTGGTCTACGACCTCCTCTGGATCTCGCCGCTCGGGAAGCACTTTGCCGTCGCTGCGGTGATCTCGTACGCGCTGATCGTCGCCACCGCCTACGGGCTCTCGTTCCTGTTCGCCAAGCGCGGGATGTACATCCAGGTGGGGGCGATGCTCGGCACGCTGATGTCGGCCAACGTCTGGCTGCGGATCGTGCCCGCGCAGAACCAGCTGGTCGCCGCGGTGCGCTCGGGGGGCGAGCCGGACCAGCGGCTGGCGGATCAGGCGAAGCTGCGCTCCCGGCACAACACCTTCATCATCATGCCGGTGCTGATGATCATGATCAGCAATCACTTCCCGATCACCACCTACGGCGCCGACCGGGCGTGGCTGGTGCTGGCGGTGCTGGTGCTGGTCGGCTGGGGCGCGGCGAAGGTCGTGCGGGACCGGCACTAGATGCGACGCCCGGATCGCGCGGTGCGCGGAGGGCGGGTGGTCACGCCCGAGGGCGTGCGGCCAGGGGCTGTGTTGATCGATGGCGAGCGGATCGCGGCGATCGTCGGCGAGGACGAGATCCCGGCGGGGTGCGAGGTGATCGACGCGGGCGACGGCGTGGTGATGCCGGGAGTGGTCGATTCGCACGTCCATGTCAACGAGCCGGGGCGCACCGAGTGGGAGGGCTTCGAGACCGCCACCCGCGCGGCGGCGGCGGGCGGGATCACCACCATCGTCGACATGCCGCTGAACTGCATCCCGGTGACCACCACGCTTGCTGCATTGCAGCAGAAGCGGGCGGCCATCCACGGCCTGCTGCGCGTCGACTGCGCCTTCTGGGGCGGGGTCATCCCCGGCAACGCGGGCGAGCTCGAGCCGATGCTCGACGCGGGCGTGTCCGGCTTCAAGGCCTTCCTGGTGCACTCCGGGATCGACGAGTTTCCGAACGCGCGCGAGGAGGATCTGCGCGCGGCGATGAACATCCTCGCGCGTCGCGGCGCGCCGCTCCTGGTCCACGCCGAGCTGGACGAGGAGCCCCTCTCCGGCGACGGCGACGGGGAGCCCTCGCGCTATGCGACCTACCTCGCGTCGCGCCCTCCGTCGATGGAGCAGCGGGCGATCCGGATGATGATCGCGCTCTGCCGCGAGACCGGCTGCGCGGTCCATGTGGTGCACCTCTCGGCGGCGGAGGCGCTCCACGATCTTGCGGCGGCGCGGCGCGAAGGGCTGCCGATCACCGTCGAGACCTGCCCCCACTACCTCACCTTCGCCGCCGAGGAGATCCCCGATCGGCAGACGCAGTACAAGTGCGCGCCGCCGATCCGCGAGGCAGAGAACCGCGAGCGCCTGTGGGGCGGGCTGCGCGACGGGACGATCGATCTCGTGGTGTCGGATCACTCGCCCTGCACGCCGCACCTGAAGAAGCTCGAGGCGGGCGACTTCCTCGATGCGTGGGGCGGGATCTCGTCGGTGCAGCTCGCGCTCCCGGCGGTGTGGACGCAGGCAAGCGCGCGCGGCGCGACGCTCCAGGATCTCGCGCGCTGGATGTGCGAACGGCCGGCGCGCCTCGCCGGGCTCGCAGGGCGCAAGGGGTCGCTCGCCCCCGGCCACGACGCCGACCTCGTGATCTGGCACCCCGAGAAGGAGTTCACCGTCGATCCGGCGATGATCCATCACCGTCACAAGCTCACGCCCTATGCCGGGCGCAGCCTCCGCGGCGTGGTCGCGACGACGATCCTGCGCGGGCAGGTCGTCTACCGGGCCGGACAGTTCGTTGAATTTGTGGGCGCGCCGCGGGGCGCGCAGCTTGCGAGCCACAGGCCCCATTCCAGAGGCAAAAGCGCATGAGCGAATCCAGACCCACCAGCGGCGGCTTCACCGATCTCGTGGACTTCGCCGCGGAGCGGCTCGGCGGCGCGGTGCTCTACGCCACCGACGACTTCTTCGCCGAGAAGGAGAACCTCCTCAAGCCCGGGCGCGGGGTGTTCATCCCCGACAAGTACACCGACCGCGGCAAGTGGATGGACGGCTGGGAGTCGCGCCGCAAGCGCACCCCGGGCCACGACTGGTGCGTGATCCGCCTCGGGCTCTCGGGCGTGATCCGCGGCGTCGACATCGACACCAATCACTTCACCGGGAACTACCCCGAGCACGCCTCGCTCGAAGCCTGCGAGGTGCTGGGCGAGGCGAGCCTGGAAGAGCTGCTCGCGGAAGCGCAGCAATGGACCGAGATCCTGCCGATCGTGCGGCTCGCCGGCGGATCGCAGAACCTCTTCCCGATCGCCCACCCGCGGCGGGTCACCCACCTCCGCTTCCACATCCACCCCGACGGGGGCGTGGCGCGGCTCCGGGTCCACGGGGAGGTGGCGGTGGATCCGGCGCGGCTCGCGGCGGGCGAGATGCTCGACCTCGCGGCCCTCGAGAACGGTGGCGTGGTGGTGGCGTGCAACGACATGTTCTTCGGCCCGAAGGACAACCTGATCCTGCCCGGTCCGTCGCTGAACATGGGCGATGGCTGGGAGACGCGGCGCAAGCGCGGGCCGGGCAACGACTGGGTGATCGTGCGCCTCGGCGCGCCCGGGCGCCTGGCGAAGGTGGTGATCGACACGATGCACTTCAAGGGCAACTTCCCCGACCGCTGCTCGCTCGAGGGGGCGCGCCTGCCGCGCGACCTGCCGGCCGACTACCTGCCGAGCCGGGCGATCGAGTGGCAGTCGATCCTCCCGGAGACCAGGCTGCGCGCCGACTGCGAGCATGTCTTCGAGGCGGGCGCTCTTCACGGCTTGGCGGCCGGCCCGTTCACCCATGTGCGGCTGAACGTTTTCCCCGACGGGGGCGTGGCGCGGCTCCGGCTGTGGGGGACGCCGGCGTGAACATCGCGGAGCTGAACGCGGCGTCGGAAGGCGAGGCGCGGGCGGCGCTGCTGCGTTGCTGCGGTGCAGCACGCTTCGTCGACGGGATGCTGGCGCGGCGCCCGTTCGCGGATCAGGCCGCGCTCCTCGACGCGGCGCGGGCGGTGGGCGCGAGTCTGGGAGACGACGACTGGCGCGAGGCCTTCACCCACCACCCGCGGATCGGCGATCTCCGGTCGTTGCGCGCGAAGTACGCGGCGACCGCGACCTGGGCGGAGGGCGAGCAGGCGGCGGCGGCGATGGCGAACGAGCAGGTGCTGACCGGGCTCGCCGTGGGCAACCTGGCCTACGAGGCGCGCTTCGGCCACATTTTCATCGTCTGCGCCACGGGCAAGAGCGCGCCCGAGATGCTCGCGCTGCTGCGTGCTCGGATGAACAATCCGCCCGCCGTCGAGCTGGGGATCGCGGCTGGCGAGCAGGAAAAGATCACCCTGTTGCGGCTGGAGAAGCTTCTGGAGGCGACCCCATGAGCGCGATCACCACCCACGTCCTCGACACCGCGCTCGGTCGCCCTGCCCGCGGCGTGCCGATCTGGCTGGAGATCAAGGAGGAGGGCGGCAGCTGGCGCGAGCTCGGCCGGGGCGCCACCGACGGTGACGGCCGCCTGCGCACGCTCCTCCCCGATGGTGCGCCCCTCCTGGCGGGGATCTACCGGATCACCTTCGACACCGCCGCCTACCTCGGCGGCGCCGGCTTCTACCCCGAGGTCCCGGTGGTGTTCGAGGTGTGCGACCCGTCGCAGCACTACCACGTGCCGCTCCTGCTCAGCCCGTTCGGCTTCGCCACCTACCGCGGGAGCTGAGCTGCTTCCTACGGTCGCACCAGGTGTCGAGGCAGATCGGGTGGCGCTTCGCGCGTGGGCCGGCGATCGTCAAGGCCACCGCGACCCACAAGACCATCGTCGACGTGGACGCGATGCAGCAGAAGCTGGAGAAGGACGCGAAGAAGAGCTGATCGGACGGGCTACTTCGTCCGGCCGGCGAGGATCTTCACGAACGAGCGGGTGCGGAACTCGTCGAGGGTGAGCCCGGTGGCGCACGCCTCGTCGACGGTGAGCGCGCCGGAGGACATGCCGCGCAGGAAGTAGTTGAGCAGCCCCTGGCCGGTCGCCGCGTCGTCGAACACGTCGCCCACCAGGGTGGCCTGGGCCGCCTTCTCGACGAAGTTCTTGAGGCGCACCGAGGCCGCGTCGAGGCTCTCCAGGAAGAAGGCGTAGACCGCCGCGTAGCGCGTCGGGAGCTGCGCCGGGTGCAGGTCCCAGCCCTGGTAGTAGCCCTCGATCAGCGAGTGGCGCGCCTGGTCGAAGTGGAGGCGCGAGGCGGCGTGGACCACGGTGCGGTTCTCCAGCACCTGCTCCGGCGTCAGCCTTTTTTCGGGCGACCCCTTGTGGCGTGGGATCGGCATCACGTTGGTCGCACCGTCGGAGAGCGCGACACCCGTGCCGGCCAGCGCCACCTTCATCATGTGCTTGGCGAAGTCGCACGAGGAGTGGGTCATTCCCTGGTAGGCCGCGGTGATGTTGTAGCCGGCGGTGTAGTCGTAGGTGCCGAAGTGCGCCCCGGTGCAGCGCCCGCCCGCCGCCCGCACCAGCGCCGGCAGCGCCGCCTGTCCCCGCGCGTCGACGATCGACTGCGTGGTCTCGACCATGATCTCGAGCTTGAGCGAGCCCGCCGCCAGCCCGTTCTTCGCCTCCAGCAGCGCCAGCAGCCCGGCCAGGGTCTCCACCTGCTCGGGGATCACCACCTTCGGGAGCGTGATCACGAAGTTCTGCGGCAGCTTGCCGCCGCTGCGCTTCGCCAGCGTGGTGACGAAGTGATCGAGGGTGCGCACGCTGCGGGGACGCAGCTCCTCGGAGAAGGTCTTGATCCGGATGCCGATGAACGGCGGCAGCGTGCCCGCCTCCATCCCCAACGCCACCTCCTCGGCGGCGGCGATCGCGTGGCTGTCCTCCTCGGCGTCGGGGCGATTGCCGTAGCCGTCCTCGTAGTCGATGCGGAAGTCCTCGACCGGCTCGCGGGTGAGCTTCTCGACGACGCGGGCGTAGACCTGGTGCGCCATCCACGCCGGCTCGCTGACCTTGCGCGCCGCCGCGGGATCAGCCGCCACCGCCGCCACCAGCGCCGCGATCTCCTCGCCGGTCGATGGCAACCGCTCGGCGCCGCGGAGGCCGAGCGCGCGCGCGAAGGTGACCGGATTCGGGAAATACTCCTCGAAGAAGCGCAGCGCCACGCCGCCCATCTTCCGCGCCGTGTCGGCCTTGAAGAGGTGCGCGCCGCCATAGACGGTGTGGACCGGCTGGCGCTCGCCCGACTCGCCCGGGTAGACGGCGGACCAGGCGAGGTTGGCCTCGCGGAGGCGCGAAAAGAGGGCGGCGGTGGACTCGGCGGTGAGCGACGTGGTCGACGTGGTCATGCCGCGCGTTTACCACTTTCGGCGCCCGGCGGGCAAGGGCTGGCGAGGGGCGCGCGGTGGCTTGACGACGCGGCGGCGTCGGGCTATCTGCTCGAAGGGACATGACCGGTCCTTCGCATCCCTTTTCTCATCGCCACCTGCTCGGGATCGAGTCGCTGGCGGCGAGCGATATCGTCCGGCTGCTCGACCTCGGCGACACCTTTCTCGAGATCAGCGAGCGCGCGATCAAGAAGGTGCCGACGCTGCGCGGGCGCACGGTGATCAACCTGTTTCTCGAGGCCTCCACCCGCACCCGCACCAGCTTCGAGATCGCCGCCAAGCGCCTCTCCGCCGACGCGATCAACATCAGCGGCGCGGCGTCGTCGACCTCCAAGGGGGAGACGCTGTTCGACACGGCGAAGAACCTCGCCGCGATGCGACCGGACGTGATCGTGATCCGCCACTCCTCCTCGGGCGCGGCGCACCAGGTGGCGCGGCTGGTCGATGCCGCGGTGATCAACGCCGGCGACGGCACCCACGAGCATCCGACGCAGGCGCTCCTCGACGCCTCGACGATCCGGCACCACAAGGGGCGGATCGAGGGCCTGGAGATTGCCATCGTCGGTGACATCGAGCACTCGCGCGTGGCCCGCTCCAACCTGTTCGCGCTGACGCGCCTGGGAGCGCGCGTCCGGCTGTGCGGGCCGCGCACGATGATGCCGGTGGGCATCGAGCACCTGGTGGGCGAGGAGCTGCGGGAGCGCGTCAGCGTCCATGACCGGCTGGAGGGGGCGCTCGAGGGAGCCGACGTGGTGATGATGCTGCGGATCCAGAAGGAGCGGATCGGCGGCGTGGGGCTGTTCCCCAACACCCGCGAGTATTCGCGCTACTTCGGCCTCTCGCCGAGGACCGTCGCCTACGCGAAGCCGGACGCGATCCTGATGCACCCCGGTCCGATCAACCGCGGGGTCGAGATGGAGCCCGCGGTCGCCGACGGCCCACGCTCGGTGATCCTCGAGCAGGTCACGCGCGGCCTGGCGATCCGGATGGCGCTGCTCTACCTGCTCGGCGCCGGCACCACCGCCACCGCCGAAGCGTAGCGGCGGGTCGCGGTCCTGGAAAAACGAAAGGCCAGCTCAAAACGTCTACCGGGCGCCCGCCTTCTCGAGCTTGCGGATCTGCTCCTCCAGGCGCTCCATATCCGCCGGCTCCAGCGCGACGTTGCGCGCCTCATGGATGTACTTCCGGTAGTAGGTTCGTGCGCGGCGAAGATCGGACAGGTAGCCATTCTTCTCGCCACGGGCCTGGAAGGCGCGGCCGATGTTGTGGAGGAACTCCGGCCGGTGATCGAGGTCCAGTGCCTCCGCCCAGTCCTCGATCGCGAGGTCATACTGCTGGAGCTTGAACGCACGCTCCGCCGCCTCGTGGAATCGCTTGGCCTGCGATCGGGCCTGCCCTCCCGATGAGGACCCCGGTGGCGAGGGAGCCGGCACGCGCATGGGCGGCGTGGCCGGGCGGACCCGCGGCGGCAGTGGCGGTGGTGGCGACGGCCGAACGGGTGCGGGCCGGGGCGGGTTGCTGGCGCGCCAGTCGTCGTAGAGCACATCGATCGCATGAGCCAGCGCGTCGCGGCAAAGGTCGCGCATGGACCACCCGGGCCGGGATCTGGTCTGCACGCGACCGCGGCGGTTGATGCGAAGCTGGTTGCCGTTCCCCGAGAGCACGAGCACCACGCCGATCCGCGCCTCCGAATCGATGACCACCCCGAAGTCGTCGGCGAACCGCGTGCAACGTTCCACCTTGGCTGGCGTCGCGTCGCCGCCCATCACCCCGAACGAGATCCGCAGCTCCGGGCCGTCTCCATCGGGGACCGTGGGGACCGCCGGCTCCTCGTCCGAATACTCCTCAGCCGCCCCGAGGCCGGCGTAGGCGAGCACCAGAGTCATCGCGATCACACGCCACCGCATCGCCCCTTGGCACCCTGGGAAGACACGGATGGGATGGCCACGCGACACGCGCGCCGATTCTGCCGCGCCCCCGCGCCATGCGTCAACCGCGAAGGGCCCCGCAACCCTGCGGGGCCCTTCGTGATCCGGTGGAGCTGAACGGGATCGAACCGTCGGCCTCCTGAGTGCGATTCAGGCGCTCTCCCAGCTGAGCTACAGCCCCGGCAGTTGCGGTTGCGGCGCGTACGCTATCGGGACGCCGGGCGGGTGGCAAGGGGAAAATGCGTTTGACAGCCCGGCGGGGTGGGCCTACCAAGCCGAGAATGATCTTCGTGCTCGCGCTCGGCGCGCTGTCGGTCGGCGCCTTCCTGATCCTGCTGATCGCGCGCTACTCCCCGCACCCGAACGCCCACATCGCCGCCACGCAGCGGGTGCTCGCGGGCAGAAACACGATGCCTTACGAGGACTTCCGCGTACTGATCGTCGATCTGCTGGACGCGCTCAAGCTCGAGATCGTGCTCCTCACCGGGCGCCCTTCGGAGCTCGACATCATCGTCCGCTCGTCGGAGCCGCTCACCGGCGGGCGCTATCTCGTGCACGCGATCTGGGAGGTGCCGGGCGACGTGGTGGACCAGCCGCACGTGATCCGGCTGCAGGACGCGGCGCGCGCCGACTCGGCCGCCAAGGGGATCCTGATCACCCCCTACACCATCCTCACGGACGGGCTGGGCAACCTGGAGATGCCGATCGAGCTGGTCGATGGGCGGGCGCTGCGCGACCTGGTCGAGAGGTACCTGCCGGTCCAGCGGCTGGAGCAGCTCGCGAAGTACCGCGGCTTCGGGATGTGACCGTCGACGGTCGTCGGGGTGCTCAACAGCGGAGGGGGCCCTCTTGCTGGCTCTTGCTCGTCACGTAGTCGTAGTCGTCGTCGTAGTCGTAGTCGTCCCGTCCGCAGCGACGGCAATCGAACTTCCTCCCGCAACAAATTCCTCCTGCCAACCGACCCCCCTGGCCACACAGGAGGATGCCCCTGCTGGCCGACCAGAAGCTCGACGTCTATCGCCGCGCCCTCGAGCTCCTCGCCCTTGCGTCGCCGATCGCGACGTGCGCCCCCAGGGGGAACTCGTTTCTCACCGAAGAGCTCAACCGTGCGGCGCTCTCCATCCCCTGGAACATCGCCGAGGGAGCGGGCCGGTTCGGAGCGCCGGATGGCGCCCGCTTCTACAGCATCGCCCGGGGCTCCGCGATGGAGTGC
>SHYY01000016.1 GCA_009692555.1 Myxococcales bacterium | reverse complement strand
GGGTGCTTAACAGCGGAGGGGGCCCTCTTGCTGGCTCTTGCTCGTCACGTAGTCGTAGTCGTAGTCGTAGTCGTAGTCGTCCCGTCCGCAGCGACGGCAATCGAACTTCCTCCCGCAACAAATTCCTCCTGCCAACCGACCACCCTGGCCTCCCAGGAGAAGGTCCTCGCCCTTGCGTCGCAGGTCGCGACGAGCGCCCCCAGGGGGAACTCGTTTCTCACCGAAGAGCTCAAACGTGCGGCGCTCTCCATCCCCTGGAACATCGCCGAGGGAGCGGGCCGGTTCGGAGCGCCGGAGGGCGCCCGCTTCTACAGCATCGCCCGGGGCTCCGCGATGGAGTGCAAGGCGATCGTGGATGCCTTTGCGGTCCTGCAACTCGCCTTGGAAGACACTCGGCGACAGGCCATGGAGTTGCTGACCCGCGTCCTGGAGATGCTCACGCGCATGTGCCGGAGAGCTGATCCCCCGCGCGCGAGTGCCCCTGAATCGACTACGACTACGACTACGACTACGTGAGCGGAGGGACCCCCTTCTCCGTTAAGCACCCGCCGGACCCGGGTCACGGCTTCGGGCGCGGCCGGAAGAGAGGGCAGCGGAGCACGGGCTGCGGCGGGTACTTGTCGGGCAGCAGCGGGCAGAGGATGAAGGTGCTGCTCGCCGAGCGCACGTAGCGGGGCGGAGCGGCGCACCGGTGGCAGAGGCTCTCGGGGAAGGGGCGGGGCGGGTCCACGCGCTCAGATCTGAGGAGGTGTGGATGAAAGGTGGACCGAGCGCGCGTGCCGAGGCGCGAGCAGGGCAAGGCGCGAGGAGGAAACAGGCTCTCCGCCTGTGACCGACGAGCAACGCAGCCATGCGAAGCGAATCGGCGCGCACGCGACGGGAGCCTTTGATCTACACCTCGTGGGCCTCATCGACCCGCCGCAGGTGGCACCACAGCGTCCCCTGGGCCCGGGGACTTCGAGGCGGACTCGCCCTCGGGGACCCTGGGGGCGCGCTTGACGGTGGCGAGGTAGCTCTTCATCCGGCCGAGCTCGTCCTGCGTCTCGCGTCGCATCCGCCGCTCGGTGAGCGCCCAGGCGAGCGCGGCGATCAGCGCGATCGTCGCTGCGCCGGTGAGCGCCCACGGCAGGAGCGACGCGATCGTGGGCGGCTCGGGTGTCGGCGCGGCGGGGGCGCGCGGCGTGGGGCGGGGTCGGGCTGGCGGGGCGAGCTGCTCGATCAGCGCCCGCGCCCCGCCGTCGGCGGGCTGGGCTGCCTGGAAGTTCTCCACCGCGCCCGCCGCGGCGGCACAGAGGAGAAGTGAGAGCGGCGCGAGGAAGGTCCGACGGAGGGGCGCCATGAACAAGTGAACGTACACGCAATCGGGTGTCGGGAGAAGGTGGCCCTACGATCCGGTTGTGATCGCGACAAGTGGGAGGCTTGCGTCGAGAACGCAACTTCCCCGTCCAGCTTCCGATAATGCGTCGCCGCGTTTGGCGGAAGGAGAGGGAGATGCGACGGTTCATTGCCAGGGCCCTGATGGCGCTGCTACCATCCGGCGGTGCGTTTACCGTCGCTCCGCCGGCTCGCCCTGCTGGCGCTGCTGGCCGCGGGGTGCAGGAGCGCGCCGCCTGCGAAGGGCGACGTGGTGCTCGCGACGCCCTCCGCGGCAGGCGTGCTCCTTGTCGAGTTCCTGGACGTGGGTCAGGGCGACGCCGCGCTGGTGACCTCACCAACGGGAAAGACCGCGCTGATCGACGGCGGTCCACCCGATGCGGCCGAGCGGCTGGTGGCGCGGCTCCGGCAGCGGCCGGGGGGCGGGCCGATCGATCTGATACTGCTCAGCCACCGCCACCTCGATCACCTCGGAGGGCTGGCGAAGGTGATCGCCGCCGTCGGTGTGCGCCAGTTTGTCGACGCGCCGTTTCCGCACCCCTCGCCGGCCTACGCGGGGCTGGTTCGGGCGCTGCAGGAGGGTGGGGTCGAGGTGAAGGATGCGGTCACCGGGCGGAAGATCGACCTCGGCGGTGGGGCGGTGATGACGCTGCTCGGCCCGCCGTCGCCACCGATCACGGGCACGCGCTCCGATGTCAACGCGAACTCCGTCGTCTTGCGGATCGACTTTGGTGCGGCCTCCTTCCTCTTCCTCGGCGATGCCGAAGCGGACACCGAGAGCTGGCTGGTGGAGCACGCTCGCAGCGACGGTGGAGCGCCGCTGCATGCGCGCGTGGTGAAGGTGGCCCATCACGGGAGTCGCCACTCGTCCACCGCGCCCCTGGTGGCGGCGGTGGCGCCGGAGATCGCGGTGATGAGCGTCGCGGCGGCCAACAGCTACGGGCACCCCGCGCCGGCGACGGTGGAGAGGTGGCAGGCCGCCGGAGCGCGGGTCTATCGCACCGACCGCGATGGGGAGATCCGCGTCACCACCGACGGGAAGACGCTCTCGGTCGCGACCGGAGGACCCGCCAGGGACCCGGCGCAGGGGGAGCGCGCGCTGCCCGCTCCGGTCCCGCAGGCACCGGCCCCACCCACCCCGCAGCCGCCGGTCGCTCCGGCCCCGCAGGTGCCGGCCGCTGCGTTGCCTTCCGAGCTTGCTGCACGTCGACGATTGCCGACGACGCGGGCGTCCTTCGTCGCGAGCCGTCGCTCGCCGGTCTTTCACCGCGCCGGATGCGCGCCGGCCGCGGCGATCGTGCCGCAGAACCGGATCGAATTTGTCGATCGCGCGGCGGCCCTGGGGAGCGGCCGGCGCCCGGCGGAGGATTGTCATCCATGACGAGTCGGATCTCGCGGGCGTTCGTGGATCAGGTCGAGGCGGGCGTGGCGACGCTGCTCATCGACGGCACCCCGGCGAAAGTGCCGGCCTCGCTGCTCCCGGAAGGAGTCGGCGAAGGCGCGTGGATCGAGCTCTCGGTGTGCGCCATTCCGACGCCGCCGGAGGCTGCGGACTCCGAGGCGCTCCGGCGCCGCCTCTCGTCGAGCGACGACGGCGGCGACTTCAAGTTGTGACACGCGCCAGCGCTTCTCCGGGCGGCGCGGCGCTGACCCGTCCGGCGGTCCGGATCGTGGAATGGCGATGCGCATCGCAGTGATCGGTGGGACCGGCTTCGTGGGCCGTCACATCGTCGACGAGCTCACCGCAGCCGGGCATACCGCGCTGGCGGTGGCGCGAAGGCCCGTCGCCGGGTGGCATCAAGGGTTCCAGGCGGCCGACGCCACCCGGATCCATGGGCTCGACGGGGTGATCGCCGGCTGCGACGCGGTGGTCTGGTCGGCGGGATCTCTCCGGCAGTCGCGCGGCCAGACCTTCCACGACATCCACGACAAGGGCGTGCGCAACCTGGTCGCCTCGTGTCGCGCCGCGCGCGTGCGACGGGTGATTCACCTCTCCTCGCTGGGCGCGCGCCCCAGGTCACGCAGCGCTTTCCACCGCGCCAAGTTCGCGGGCGAGGAGTTCATCCGCCGCTCCCTGCTCGACGTGACGGTTCTCCGACCGTCAGCGATCTTCGGGGTCGGTGACGACTTCACCACTCCGCTCGCACGAATGCTTCGCCGCATGCCGATCGCCCTCTTCCCCGGTGACGGCGCGGCCTGCCTCGCCCCGGTGGCCGCCACCGACGTGGCCCGCGCGGTGCGGCTGGTCCTCGAGCGGAGCGACACAATCGGTGCGGCCTACGATCTCCCGGGCCCCGAGGTGCTCCCGATCGGCGAGATCTACAACCGGATGATGCGCGCGATCGGGCTGCGCCGCCCGAAGCTGGGGATGCCCTACCTGCTGATCGAGCCGCTCAGCCACCTCTTCCGCTCGTCGCCGGGAGTCCCGTTCACCTTCGATCAGCTCGCAATTCTCGAGGAGGAGGTGGCAGGCGACGCCCGGACTGGCGAGCCCACCCTCGGACTGGACCTCGCCCGCTTCACCCCGGAGGCGATCCGCCGGGTGCTCCCGGAGTAGCCTGGCGACGCGCCTTCGACAGACGCGCCGTCGCCTTCTTGCCAGCCGATCGGGCCCTTGATAACCTGCCGCGACCCACGGGGGTCGCGCCGTGTCCGAGCAGGATCTGCCCACCGAACGCTCCATCCACGACCTGATTGCCGTCTGGGCGGAGCGCACGCCCGAGGCGACGGCGCTGGTCTTTTCGGGCCGCGCGGTGAGCTACGGTGAGCTCGATCGGCGCGCGAACCAGGTGGCGCACGCGCTGCGCGGGCTCGGCGTCGGCCTGGAGTCGATCGTCGGGCTGAGCGTGACCCGATCGCCGGAGCTGGTGATCGGCGTGCTCGGCATCCTGAAGGCGGGAGGCGCCTGGCTGCCGCTGGATCCGCGCTACCCGAGGCGGCGCCTGGCGGAGCTGATCGAGGACGCGCGCGTCGGCGCCCTCCTCGGCGACCAGCGATCTCTCGAGGCGCTGCCCCTCCCTGGCCGCGCCGTGCCGTCCCTCTGCCTCGACCGCGACCGCGTGGCGATCGATCGGCAGCAGGAGCGCTCCCCCGATTCGGGGGCCGGGCCGGACAACGCCGCGTACGTCATCTATACCTCGGGATCCACGGGCCGGCCGAAGGGCGTGGTGCTGGAGCAACGCGGTCTCCTCAACATGGCCGAAGCGCAGGTGCGCGCCTTCGCCGTGGATCCGGCCAGCCGCGTGCTGCAGTTTGCGTCGCTGAACTTCGACGCCTCGGTGTTCGAGCTGGTGCTCGCGCTGCGTTCGGGCGCCACCCTGGTCCTCGCCACCGCGGAGGACCTCGCGCCGGGCCCGCCGCTCTGGCGGCTCCTGCGCGCGGAGCGGATCACCCACACGCTCCTCCCACCGTCGGTGATGGCGACGCTTCCCGAGGGCGAGCTGCCGGCGCTGCGGGTGCTGATCTCGGGCGGCGAGGCGCTCACCGCCGAGCTTGCGGCGCGATTCGCTCCCGGGCGCCGCCTGTTCAACGCCTATGGACCCACCGAGGTGACCGTCTACGCGACCCTGCTCGAGCTGGGCGGCGCACCGGGCGTCCCGTCGCTGGGCCGCCCGATCTTGAACACGCGCGTCCATCTTCTGGACGAGCGGGGGGCGGAGGTGCAGCCAGGCGATCCCGGGGAGCTGCACGTCGCCGGGCCCGGTCTCGCGCGGGGCTACCTCCACCGGCCCGACCTGACCGCCGAGGCCTTCCTGCCCGACCCCTTCGGCCCTCCCGGATCGCGGCTCTATCGGACGGGCGATCGTGCTCGCCTCCGCAGCGACGGCAGCTTCGAGTTCCTGGGGCGGACCGACCGACAGGAGAAGGTACGCGGGTTCCGGGTCGAGCCCGGGGAGATCGAGGTGGTGCTCGGGGCGCACCCGTCGCTGCGCGAGGTGGTGGTCGTGGGCCGCGAGGAGGCAGGGGGAGGGCGGCGGCTGATCGCCTACGTGGTCGCCCAACCCGGGCGCGAGGCGGCGCTCCTGGACCTTCGCACCTGGCTCGCGGAGCGGCTGCCCGAGTACATGATCCCGTCGCTGTTCGTGCCGCTGGTGGCGCTGCCGCGGCTACCCAACGACAAGATCGATCGAGCCGCGCTGCCCGCGCCGGGACCGGGGCGGCCAGAGCTCTCCGCGCCCTTCGTGGCGCCGCGTACGGAGACCGAGCGGGCGCTGGCGGCGATCTTCGGCGAGGTGCTCCGGGTGGCGCCGATCGGCGTGGACGACGACTTCTTCGCGTTCGGCGGCGACTCGCTCCGGGCGATCCGGGTGCTCGCACGGATCACGACCTCGCTGCGGGTCTCGCTACCGCTGCGCGCGCTGTTCGATACCCCGACGGTGGAGCGGCTCGCGAGGCAGATCGGGCGCGGCGTGCTGGCCAATCTCCCCGAAGGACCGCCGCTCGTGCCCCGGACGGGCGACTCCGACTGCCCGCTCTCCTTCGCCCAGCAGCGCCTCTGGTTCCTGCACCAGCTCGACAAGGAGAGCGCGGCCTACCACGTGCCGGCATCGGTGCGGTTCGACGGACCGCTCGACGCCGATCGGCTCGCGAAGGCCCTCACCGGCCTGGTCCGACGCCACGAGGCCCTCCGCACTGTCTTCCCGCGGGTCGACGGGGCGCCGGTGCAGCGGGTGATCGCTCCCCGGGAGGTCGCGCTCCCGATGGTGGACCTCGCGCGGCTGACCGATGACGAGCGCCGCGCCCGCATCACAGACGAGACCCGCGACGCCTTCGGTCGCCCGTTCGATCTCGCGAACGCTCCGCCGCTGCGCGCGCGCCTCCTCCGCCTCGGGGAGGGCGAGCACATTCTCCTCCTCGCCTTGCACCACATCGTCTGCGACGGCCGCTCGATGGTCGTCCTGCTCGAGGAGCTCTCCGCGCTCTACGACGGATGCTCCGCGCCGGCGCTTGCCGTGCAGTTCCCCGACTTCGCCGTCTGGGAGCGTCGCCTCGCCTCCGAGAAGGCGGACGCGCACCTCGCCTTCTGGCGCGATGAGCTGCGCGGCGCACCGACGGTCATCCGGCTCCCGGCGGACCGCCCACCCTCGGTGCCACCGAGCGCTCGCGGCGCGCGCCAGAGCGTGCGGGTCCCGCAGCCGCTCGCGGAGGCGCTCCTCCGGCTCGCGCACGGCGAGGGGGCCACGCTGTTCATGACCCTCCTCGCGGCGTTCGATCTCCTGCTCGCGGAGAGCGCGGGTGTGGACCTGCTGGTCGCCACGCCGATCGAAAATCGCCGCGTGAGCGCGCTCGAGGGGCTGATCGGCTGCTTCGCCGACACCGTCGTGATCCGGGCTCGTCTCGAGGGCGATCCCACCTTCCGGGCTCTCCTCGGGCGGGTCCGCGAGCGCACCCTCGCCGCCTGGACGCACCAGGATCTGCCGTTCGAACGGATCGTCGAGGCCCTCCGCCCGGCCCGCGATGGCGGCGATCAGCCGCTCGTGCAGGTGCTGTTCGCCCTTCAGGAGCCGCCGCTCGATCGGGCGACGGGCGATGGCGTGCGCTGGCACTTCGTGGAGGTCGACGATGGCGCGGCGCCATTCGATCTGATGCTGGAGCTGTGGGAGAGCCCGGCAGGGCTGGAGGGCTCGTTCCTCTATCGCCGCGACCGCTTCGACGCCTTCACCATCGAGACGCTCGCGGGGCGCTTCACCGCGCTGCTGGCGGCGATCGCCGCCGGGCCCGACCGTCCGCTCTCGGAGCTGGCGCACATCGCGGAGAGCGGAGAGCCGGATGGCGAGGCTGGCAGCGAGGCGAGCAGCGAGGCGTCGATCGATCTGGGCCACGCCCTCCCCGAGGCGGAGCTGGCGCTGCTCGACGATCCCGAGGTCGAGGAGTGCGCGGTGCGGATGCGCCGCGGCGTGGTGGGCGAGCTGGTGGTCGCCTACGTCGTCACCACCGGCGCGGCGTGGGCCCCGTCGGTGACGCTTCCGCCCGAGCTTCGCAAGGCGGTGTGGGTCCCGCTCACATCGCTGCCGCTCGGGGCGGATGGCCTGATCGACGAGGTGGCGCTCTCGCGGATGGAGGTGATCGATGAGCAGACCGCGCGCGGCGTCGAGCAGGCGCTCGCGTGGTGGCCGGCTGTCGATGCGGTGGCGGTGATCGACGAGCACGTCGAATCGCCCGAACGGCTCCACCTCGCGGACCTGCTCCCCGATGCGCCCCGGTCTCTGGAGGCCCCACCGGCGGCGCGCGGCAGACCTCCCGAGGCCGCTTCCACGGCGACCCGTCCGCCCGCGCTCAGCGACGGTGGGCCGCTGAACATTCCGGCCGGTGAGCCGCGCACTCTCGGCGCCGCTCTCCTGCGTGCCGCCGCGGGTCGACGCGGGATCACCTTCGTCGCCGGCGATGGCGCCGAGAGCCGGGTCAGCTACTCCGACCTCCTGGTGCGCGCCCGCTCGCTCCTCGCCGGCCTGACCGCCCAGGGCCTCGCACCAGGCGATCGGGTGATCCTCCAGATCGACTCCTTGGCCGATCACTTCGCCGCCTTCTGGGCGTGCCTGCTCGGCGGGATCGTCCCGACGTCGGTGGCGATCGCACCCTCCTACGAGGAGGCGGGCGCGGTGGTGAAGAAGCTGCATCACACCTGGCAGCTCCTCGGCGGCCCGATGATCCTGGCGCTGCGCCACCTCGTGCCGTCGCTGCAGGGCCTCGGCGCACACCTGTCCATGGCGGGCGCGCGCGTGCTCGCCGTAGAGGACCTGCGCGGCGATCCTGCCCTCGCGCGCCTCCACGACGGCCGCCCCGACGACGTGGCCTTCCTCCAGCTCACCTCCGGCAGCACCGGTCTCCCGAAGTGCATCCAGGAGACCCATGACGGGATCATCCATCACATCCACGGCGCGCGGATCGCCAACGGCTACTCCGACACGGACGTCGATCTCAACTGGCTCCCCGTCGACCACGTGGTCCCGATCCTCACCTGCCACCTCAAGGACGTCTACCTCGGGTGCGAGCAGATCCAGGTGGCGACCGAGCATGTCCTCGCCCGACCGCTGGCGTGGCTCGACCTCCTCGCCGCTCACCGCGCGACCCACACCTGGTCGCCGAACTTCGGCTTCAAGCGGATCGCCGATGCCCTCCCGGTGGCTGGACGCTCCTGGGATCTCTCGTCGGTGCGCGCGTTCATGAACGCGGGGGAGCAGGTGACCCTACCGGTGGTGCGCGACTTCCTGCGCCTGCTCGCGCCGCACGGCGTGCGCCCCGAAGCGATCCAGCCGTCCTTCGGGATGGCCGAGGCGTGTACCTGCATGACCTTCCACAACCGCTTCGATCTGGTGCAGGGCGTCCACCGGATCCGCAAGCGGTCTCTGGGCGGCGGCGCCCTCGAGGTGGCGGATTCCACCGACGTCAGCGACGACAGCATCATCTCGTTTGTCGATCTCGGTCCTCCGGTGCCTGGCGTGCGGGTGCGGATCGTCGATGCAGAGAACGGTGTGCTCCCCGAAGGCACCGTCGGTCGCATGCAGATTCACGGCGCGGTGGTGACGCCCGGCTACCTCTTCAACGAGCCTGCCAACCGCGAGGCCTTCGTCGGTGACGGTTGGTTCAACTCGGGCGATCTCGGCTTTCTCCTGGGTGGGCGACTGACGCTCACCGGGCGGGAGAAGGAGATCATCATCGTCCGCGGCGCGAACTACTACTGCTACGAGGTGGAGGATATCGTGCAGTCGGTGGCGGGGGTGGAGCCCACCTTCGCCGCGGCCTGCGCGGTGGACGATCCGCAGGGCGGAACCGAGGGGATGGCGGTGTTCTTCGTGCCGCGCGACCCCGTCTCGCCGACGCCGGTGGATGACGCAACCGCCTCGTTGGTGGCGGCGGTGCGGGCGCAGGTGACCTCACGCCTCGGGCTCTCCCCGCTCCACGTCGTCCCGGTGGCGCGGTGCGACTTCCCGCGGACGACGAGCGGCAAGATCCAGCGCGGCGATCTCAAGCGGGCCCTCGCTGCAGGCCACTTCGACAGCGCGATCAAGGCGCTCGATCTCCACGCCGGCAACGCCCGCACGCTGCCCGATTGGTTCCATCGCCGGGTCTGGCGGCGCAAGGAGGCGGCGGTGGCGCTCCGCCCGCGCGAACCGGGCGAGGGGGTCTGCCTCCTGATCGCCGGTCCCTCGTCGCTTGCGGCGGATCTCGCGGTGCGCCTCCGCAGCGACGGGCGCCGAGTGGTGCGGGTCGAGTCGGGGCCGGGGAGGGAGATCGAGTGCCTCGCCGCCGATCATCTGCGGATTGATCTCGCCGACGGTGCAAGCTGGGCCCGTCTGCTCGATCCGATCGCGTGCGGCGTCGCCGAGGTGGTGCATCTCGGGTCGTTCGGCGAGGGCGGTGTCCCGGACGCCGAGCTCGGCCTGCTCGCGCTGACCACGGCGTTGCTGACCAAGGGCCAGCGGCCGGTGCGCCTGCTGGTCGTGTCGAGCGGTGCCCAGCCGGTTGCGCCAGACGAGCCGATCGACCTGGCGCAGGCTGCGCTTCTCGGACTGCTCCAGACCCTCCCGCTCGAGGCGCCGAGGATCGACGCGCGGCACCTCGACCTCCAACTCGCGCCGGCGGACGTGAACGCGCAGCTCATCCTCCGCGAGCTGCGGGCGCGGGCCTGCGATCGGGAGGTGGCATACCGCGGCGGCCGGCGCCTTTGCGCGCGCCTCCAGCGGGCCGACCTGCGCGCCGCATCGTCGCGGGAAGATCCCTTCGTGCAGGGAGGCCGCTACCTCCTCGCGGGGGGGCTTGGCGGGGTCGGCAGCGAGCTGGCCCGCCACCTTCTTGTCACGCGGCAGGCGCGGCTGCTGGTGATCGGGCGCAGCCCGCCGGATCGCCGCAGCGACGAGATCGCGGCCCTGGAGCAGGTCGCGGAGCGGGCCGGCGGCGAGATTCTCTGCCGGCAGACCGACCTTGCGGACGGCGATCGATTGCGCTCCATCGCTGCCGCCGCCGAGGCGCACTTCGGCGCCCCTCTCGACGGTGCGGTCCACCTCGCCGGGCTGCTCGGCGAGCGGCTCCTCCGTGACGAGACGCCGGAGACCTTCGCCGCGACGCTCCACCCGAAGGTCGCTGGCGCGCGGGCGCTGGTGGATCTGCTCGCCGATCGACCGGGCAGCCTGCTGGTCTGCTTCTCGTCGGTGAACGCGACCTTCGGCGGCTTCTCCGTCGGCGCCTACAGCGCCGCCAGCCGCTTCCTCGCCCATCTCGCCCACGAGCGGCGCCGGGGCGGCCAGCCCACGCACTGCATTGAATGGAGCCTGTGGGACGAGATCGGGATGACTCGCGGCCACCCGATGAAGGAGGCCGCGCGCGCGCGCGGCTACCAGGCGATCTCCGCCTCGCGAGGGATGGCGTCGCTGGAGGTGGCGCTGCGGCGCGGCGACGGGCACCTCCTGATCGGCCTCGATGGCAGCGGCCGTCCGGTGCGCCGCCGGCTGGACGGCGCGGTGGCGATGAGGCGGCTCTCGATCCACTTCTCAGGCACCGAGCACCCGTCGGTGAAGCCGCAGGATCGCCTGGGCCGCGACGTCTCCCTGCGGTGGGTGCCACTGGTGCGGCTTCCGCGGACCCCCGATGGGGCGATCGATCCAGCGGCGCTCCCGGGCCAGCGCCAGGCGCGCGGGTCCAGCGTGGGCGACCGACCCTCGCCGCGGGGTGAGACGGAGCGCACCCTCGCGGCGATCTGGCAGGATGTCCTGCGGGTGGACGAAGTCGGCCGCGACGACAACTTCTTCGATCTGGGCGGCCACTCGATGCTGCTCGTCCAGGTGCGCGACCGCGTCTCGAGGACCTTCGACCGCGACGTGCCGATCGTCGATCTGTTCCGCCATCCGACCCTCCGCGCTCTCGCCGCCCACCTCGCCTCGAAGCCGCAGCCCTCGTCGTCGCACATCCAGGTGGACCAGCGCGCTCGCAAGCAGCGCGCCGCGCAGGAGCGGCAGCGCCAGCGACCGGGCGCGCGCCCCAAGAATGACGGCTAGCGATGGCTGACACCGACCTCGCGGAAGCGGTGGCGGTGATCGGCCTCGCCGGACGCTTCCCGGGGGCCGCCGACGTCGAAGAATTCTGGCGCAACCTCGCCGGCGGTGTCGAGTCGATCACCCGCTTCAGCGACGACCAGCTGGCCGCCGCGGGAGTCGATCAGGCGCTCCGCCGGAACCCGCGCTACGTCGCTGCCCGCGGCGTCCTTGCCGATCCCGACTGCTTCGACGCTGCGTTCTTCGGGATGAGCCCGCGCGAGGCCGAGGTCACCGATCCGCAGCATCGCCTGTTCCTCGAATGCGCATGGGAAGTGCTCGAGCGCGCGGGCTACGATCCGGCGCGGGCGAGCGGCGCGATCGGGCTGTTCGCGGGCGCGGGCAACGACGGCTACCTGGTCCACCACCTCGTCCCCAACCGGGCCCTGATGGAGTCGATCGGCGGGCTCGCAGCGCTGCTCGGCAACGAGAAGGATCACCTCACCACCCGGGTCGCCTACAAGCTCGGCCTGCGGGGCCCGGCGATCACCGTGCAGACCGCCTGTTCCACGTCGCTGGTAGCGATCCACCTCGCCTGCCAGAGCCTGCTCTCGTACCAGTGCGATCTGGCGCTCGCCGGCGGCGTCTCGATCGGCTTCCCGATCGGCACCGGCTACCTCCACCAGGATGGCCACATCCTCTCCCCCGATGGCCACTGTCGCGCCTTCGACGCCCGCGCGCAGGGCACGGTGGCCGGCGACGCGGTCGGTCTGGTGGCGATCAAGCGGCTCTCGGAGGCGGTCGCCGATCGCGACCACGTCCACGCGGTGATCCGCGGCTCGGCAGTGAACAACGACGGCTCGCACAAGGTCGGTTACACCGCCCCGAGCATCGATGGACAGGCCGAGGTGATCGCGCTCGCGCAGGCGGTGGCCGGAGTGGATCCGTCGACCATCGGCTACCTCGAGGCGCACGGCACCGGCACGGCGCTCGGCGATCCGATCGAGATCGCGGCGCTGACCCAGGCGTTCCGTCGCGGCACCGCCCGGCGCGGCTTCTGCGCGATCGGATCAATCAAGAGCAACGTCGGACACCTCAACACCGCCGCCGGCGTCGCCAGCCTGATCAAGACCGCGCTCAGCCTCGAGCACCGCCAGCTTCCACCGACCCTTCACTTCACCGCGCCCAACCCCGAGATCGACTTCGCGGCCAGCCCGTTCCGGGTCAACACCGTGCTCCGCCCGTGGCCCGCCTCCGAGGCCCCGCGCCGTGCCGGGGTCAGCTCGTTCGGATTTGGCGGCACCAATGCCCACGCGGTGCTCGAGGAGGCGCCGCTCGCCTTGCCGACTGCCTCGTCGCGCCCGTTCCATCTGCTGGTGCTCTCGGCCCGCAGCGCGCCGGCGCTCGACGCCGCGACGGCCCGACTGCGCGATCACCTGGCGGCAAATCCCACCGCCGATCTCGCCGACGCGGCCTTCACGCTGCAGGTCGGGCGGCGCGCGTTCGAGCATCGGCGCGCAGTGGCGTGCCGCGACGTCGCCGACGCGGTGGGGGCGCTCGATCGGCGCTCCCTGACCGCCCGCAGCGACGAGCGGGCTGCAGATCGCCCGGTCGCCCTCCTTTTCCCGGGGCAGGGCGCCCAGCACGTCGCGATGGCTGCCGAACTCTACCGCTGCGAGGCGATCTTTCGCGAGGAGGTCGACCGCTGCTGCGCCCTCCTCGAGCCGCACCTCGGCCTCGATCTCCGACGATGGATCGACCCGGGCGGTGATCGCGTGGCGGCGGAGGAGGCGCTCGGTCGGACCGAGTACGCGCAGCCGGCGCTGTTCACCATCGAGTACGCGCTGGCCCGCACCTGGATCGCTTTCGGTGTCCGGCCGTGCGCCCTGCTCGGACACAGCCTCGGGGAGTACGTGGCGGCCTGCCTGGCAGAGGTCTTCACCCTCGAGGACGCGCTCGCCCTGGTGGCCGCGCGTGGGCGCCTCATGCAGGCACTGCCGGCCGGCGCCATGATCGCGGTCCCCGTGGGTGAGGAGGAGCTCCGGGCGCTCCTTCCACAGGAGGTCTCCGTGGCCGCGGTCAACGCACCCGCCTCGTGCGTGGCCTCCGGTCCGCCCGACGCGATCGCGGAGCTCGAGCGGCGGCTGGCGTCGCGCGGCCTCTCCGGACGTCGCCTGCGCACCTCCCACGCCTTCCACTCGTCGATGATGGACAGCGTGCTCGTGCCGTTCACGGAGCGGGTGCGCGCGGTTCGTCTCTCCGCGCCGAAGATCCCCTTTCTGTCGAATCTCACCGGCACCTTTGCGACCGCCGCGGAGGCGATCAACCCGGCCTACTGGGCGCGCCAGATGCGGGGAACGGTCCGCTTCTCCTCGGCGCTCGAGGCGCTCCTCCAGGACACCCCGGTGCTCCTCGAGGTCGGGCCGGGGCGCACACTCGCCGCGCTCGCGGCTCAGCACCGCGGCGGAGCGGGCGCAGTGACCAGCCTCCCTCCGCCGTTGCAGATCGGCGGCGATGCCGAGACCTTCACCACCGCGGTTGGACGGCTGTGGCTCGAAGGTGTGCCGATCGACTGGCCGGCGGTCCATGCGCGGGAGCCTCGCCGCCGCGTGCCGCTGCCGACCTATCCATTCGAGCGCCGCCGGTTCTGGATCGATCCGCCGCGCGCCGTCGCGCTGACGGCCCGCGAGACGTTTGCGGTGGAGGTGGCGTGCTGGCAGCCGGCACCGCCGCCGGCCGACCCGGGATCGCTCGCCGGCACCCGCTGGCTCCTGCTGTGCGACGAGGCGGGCCACGCTCGGGCGCTCGCGGATCGGCTGAGGGCGCGTGGCGCAGAGGTGCACGCCGTGGGGCGGGGGCCGCTGTTCCTGGAGGGCGAAACGGGCTGGACGGTCGATCCTCGCCAACGCGACGATCTCGACGCACTCCTCGATCGTCTCCGGTCGGGAGGCCTCATGCCGTCGGCGGTGCTGCGGGTGGGCGACCTCGGTGCGTCATCGCTGCTTGCGCTCCTGCAGGCGCTGGGGCGACAGCACCTCCGCGCCCCGCTGCGACTGGCCCTGGTCACCGATGGCCTGGTCGCCGTCGCTGCGAGCGAGCCCGCGCCGCGGGCGGAGCTGCTCGGCCTGTGCGAGGTGATACCATTCGATCTGCCCGACGTCGCCTGCCGCTGCATCGACATCACCGGAGCCAGCCTCGACGACCCAGCATTTCAGGATCGGCTGGTCGCCGAGATCGCCAGCGGCGGCGGCGACCCGCTGGTTGCCCTGCGCGGCGGTGACCGCCTGCTCCCAACACTCGGCTCCGCCTCGCCCCCGAGTGCTCCCCATCCGCGTCCCGAAGGCGGGTGGCTGGTGCTCGCGCGCGGACCCAGGGGACGAGCGGTGGCGCGCAGCCTGAAGGCAACCGGGGCGCCCGTGGTCCTGCTCGAAGCGCCGCCGCGAACCGCAACGGAAACGGCAACAGCAACGCCAACGGCGACGGAAGCTGCCCTGGACGCGGGCCATCTCGACTCCGCCGAAGGGCGCATCCGTTCCGCCCTCGCCATCCGCTCGATCGAGACCTATCCCGAACTGGTCCGCACGCTGGAGACGCTCTGCGCCGCCTACCTCCATCGCTACTTCGTTGCCGTGGGCGTCGATCTCCGCCCTGGAGCGACCCATCCTCGCGACGCCCTGCGCGCCCGACTTGGCATCCTCCCGAAGTTTCACCGCCTCCACGATGCCCACCTCGCGATCCTCGTCGAAGCGGGCCTACTCCGGCTGACCTCCGAGGAGGTCCAGGTCCGGGCCGACGCCCGCGCGCTCCCTGCCCCCGAGGCGCTGCTCTCCCACCTCCGCGCGAACTACCCCCAGTTCGGCGGCCTGGTCCGATTCCTCACCCACTGTGCCCCCACCTTCGCCGACGCCCTCAGCGGCAAGGTCGAAGCGATCAGCGTGCTCTACCCTGGCGGCAGCTCCGCCTTCATCGCCGAATGCGAGCGCGCCACCGTCGAACACCGCAGTGAACGCCTCTACATTCTCCTGCTCCGCGAGGCGATCCTTGGGAGGGTCCGCGCCGCACCCGGCCGACGCTTGCGGATCCTCGAGATCGGGGGAGGGCAGGGCGCCCTCACCTGGCCCCTCGCGCTGGCCCTGCGCGGCGAGCAGGTCGACTACCACTTCACGGATCTCGGCAAGGTGTTCGTCGACGACGCGCGGCGCGAGGCGGCGCGTCGCGGTCTCGCTGCGCGGATGACCTTTGGCCTCCTCGACATCTCCCGCGACCCGCGCGAGCAGGGCTACGAGGGACAGCGCTTCGACGCGGTCGTCGCCTTCAACGTGGTCCACGCCGCGCGGAGCGTCCCGCGGGCGATTCGCAATCTCGGTAACCTGCTCGCCCCGGGCGGGGTGATGGGGCTGGTCGAGGTGGTGCGGACGCGGCGGTGGGACACGCTGACCTGGGGCCTCGCCGAGGGCTGGTGGTACTACGACGACGATGTCCGCACCGACTCGCCGCTGCTCGATCTGAACCGCTGGGAGGAGGTGCTAAAGCGCGAGGGCTTCGCGGAGACCCTGGCCTGGCCGCGCGGCGGGCCAGGGCGCGCGGCCTCCGATCACGGACTGCTCCTCGCCCGCCGCGGTGACGGAAGCGCCCCTCCGCTGGAGCCGGCTCTCGAGGGCGTTGAGCGGCGGACCGCCGACACCAGCGGCCTTGCCCGGGCGTGGGACGAGGCGGCGCGCGGCGGGTCGATCCCGTGCCTGGTCGATGCGCTCGATCTCGACGGTGACAATCCCGCGCCGCTCCAGATCAACGCACACGTCCATGACTCCCTCGAGCAGGGCGAGCGTCGTCTTGGCGCGCTTGCGACGCTGCTCGACCAGCGGCCTGGCGCTGCCCTGGTGCTGCTCTCCCCCGCGCCCGGCTTCGCCACGGCGATTCCCTCGTCGCTGCGGCATTGCAAGGATGCCTTCGCCCGGGCGCGCAGCGGCGTCATCAGCGCGACCTGGGACGGCTTCACCCGCGCGATTTCCGACCCGTCGCTGGCCGCCGCGGCGCTGGAGAGCGCGCTCGCGGTGGGCGCCCCGGTGCAGGTGTGGCGGTCCGCGACTCCCCGGATTGACGAGCCCGCCCTGGCCCCGGTGCTGGCTTCCGAACCGCGTCTCGCCGAGCCGTCGCCCGCTCCGGTCCACGTCCGCCCGTCGCTGGCGGGCGACTACGTGGCTCCGCGAAGCGCGATCGAGCGCGCCATCGCCGCGATCGGCGAAGAGCTGCTCGGCGTCGCGCCGATCGGGATCCACGACGACTTCCTGGCCCTCGGCGCCGACTCGCTCATCACCCTGCGCCTGCTCGACCAGGTGCGCGAGAAGCTGGGGCGCGAGGTGCCCCCCGGCGCCGCCTTCCAGGGCACCACCGTCGCCAAGCTCGCCCGCGCCATCGAGGGCACGCCGGGCGCCGCGCCCAGCTCGCCGCTGGTGCCGATCCAGCCCCACGGCACCCGCCCGCCGCTCTACTTCGTCCACCCCGCCGCAGGAGTGATCTTTCCCTACTACGAGCTGGCCCGTCAGCTCGGCCCGGACCAGCCGTTCCACGGCCTCCAGGCCCTCGGTCTCGACGGAGAGTCGGCGCCGGATCACCGGATCGAAGACATGGCCCGCCACTACGTCGAGGCGATCCGGACCGTTCAGCCACGCGGCCCCTACCACATCGGCGGCTTCTCCTTCGGCTGCCTGGTCGCCTTCGAGATGGCGCAGCAGCTTGCCGCCGCCGGCGAGGAGGTAGCCCTCCTCGCGCTGGTCGACGAGCCAGCCCCGCTCGCCGGCCACCGTCCGCCCGCGCTGGTGATGGCCCGCCTCCTCGTCATCGGGATGGCCCGCTCGATCTGGCCCCATCTCCACGACTACTTCTACCTGCGCAGCACCACCGGCGGGCCGACCTCCGGCGGATCCCGCTTCGATCTCGGTGCGCTGCTCGCATGGCGGCCCGACGGCCAGATTCTCCAGTCGTTCCTCGCTCGCTCGACGATGGCGAACTACGTCCCGCGCGAGGCGCGCCTGCTCGCGCTCCGCCAGCCGGCGATCCTTCCGATGTTCCAGCTCTTCATGATCCACCTCCGGCAGACCCTGGAGTACGTACCACGCGCCTACCCGCAGCGCGTGACGCTGTTCAAGGCCAATCGCCTCGGTGGACGTTACGATCGCGACCCGACCTGGGGATGGCGCCTGCTCGCGGCGGGGGGCGTCGAGGTCCACGAGGTGCCGGGCAAGCACCTCACCGTGCTCCGACCGCCGCACGTGCAGGTGCTGGCGGCCCGGCTCACCGCGGCGATGGACGACGCAGTTCGTCGGCGCAGCTGAAGCGTCGTTTGATCGCGCTGCACCAGGTTCACCGCCGTGCCGATCCGCCCACTCTTCTTCCGCCGCCGGGCGTTCGCTGCTAGCATCGCCCCCGCGGGCCGCACGTTCCATACCAACGCAGGGGAGGCACTTCATGCAGGCATTACCTGGGTTCGAGCTGCTCGAGACCGTAGGCGGCGATCGCTGGTCGATCGTCCGGCGCGCGCGTCAGGGACAAAGGTCCGTCCTCCTCCGGCTCCCGGGCAAGGAATACCCGTCGGTCGATGAGCTGGCGCGGCTCAAGTACGGCTTCGATGTCAGCCAGCAGATTGACAGCCCGGCGGTGCTGAAGGTGTTCGCCCTCGAGCGCCACGCGCAGACGCTGGTGCTGGTAATGGAGGACTTTGGCGGAGTCTCCCTGAGGAGCCTGATGGCGAGCGGTCCGATCCCCCTCGTCGACGCGATCCCGATCGCGGGCCAGCTCGCCAAGGCGCTCGGCGAGCTGCATCGCCACCAGATCGTCCACAAGAACATCGAGCCCTCCAACGTCTTCGTGAACCAGGGGACCGGGGAGGTGAAGATCGGCCACTTCGATCTCGCCTCGCGCCTCTCGTGGGAGAGCCCGACCCTCACCGCGTTCGATCGCCTCGAGGGAACGCTCGCCTACATCTCGCCCGAGCAGACCGGCCGGATGAATCGCGGGATCGACTACCGCACCGACCTCTACTCCCTCGGCGTGACCCTCTACGAGCTGCTGGTCGGTCGGGTACCCTTCGACTCCGCCGACCCGATGACGGTGGTGCACAGCCACATCGCCGTCCAGCCGATCGAGCCGCGCGAGGCCCGGGCGGCGATCCCCCTGGCGGTCTCCGACGTGGTGATGAAGCTCCTCGCCAAGAACGCCGAGGATCGCTACCAGAGCGCCTACGGGCTGGCGGTCGACCTCCGCGAGTGCGAGAACCAGCTCAAGGCGAGCGGCACCATCGCCGGGTTCGTCCCCGGCACCCACGACGCCTCGGCGACCTTCCAGATCCCGCAGAAGCTCTACGGGCGCGAGGAGGAGAAGCGCCAGCTCCTCGCCGCCTTCGAGCGGGTCGCGGCCGGGTCCACCGAGACCATGCTCGTCTCGGGCTACTCGGGCGTTGGCAAGTCGTCGCTGGTGAACGAGATCCACAAGCCGATCGTCGAGCGGCGCGGCTACTTCGGCGCGGGCAAGTTCGATCAGCTCCAGAACGCCCCCTACGGCGCGCTGATCCAGGCGTTCCAGGACCTGATCCGGCAGCTCCTCGCCGAGAGCGAGGAGAAGGTCGCGGCCTGGCGCCATCGACTGGTCGAGGCCCTCGGCACCGAGGGGCAGGTCCTCGTCGACGTGATCCCCGCGGTGGCGCTGATCGTCGGGCCGCAGCCGCCGGTTCCCCCGATGGGCCCCTCGGAGTCGCAGAACCGCTTCAACCTGATCTTCCGGCAGTTCATCGGCGTATTCGCCCGTCCCGAGCACCCGCTGGCGATCTTCCTCGACGACCTCCAGTGGGCCGACTCGGCATCGCTCAGCCTGCTGACGCAGATCCTTGGTGACACCGAGATCCGCCACCTCTTCCTGATCGGCGCCTACCGCGACAACGAGGTCCACGGGGCCCACCGGCTCCTCCTCGCGCTCGCCGACATGAAGAAGGGCCCCGCCGCGCTCCGCGAGATCTCGCTCCGCCCGCTTCACCTCGCCGATGTCACGCAGCTGCTTTCCGACACCCTCGCCGCACCGGCCGATCCGGCGCTGGTCGACCTAGCCGTGCTGGTTCACCAGAAGACCCAGGGCAACCCGTTCTTCGCCAACCAGTTCTTGACCTCGCTCGCGGGGCGCAAGCTGCTCGCCTTCGATCCCGACCTGGGCCGCTGGAGCTGGAGCCTGGAGCGCATCCGCGAGGAGGCGATCACCGACAATGTCGCCACCTTGATGGCGGAGAAGATCCGGAGCCTGCAACCCGATGCGCAGCGGGTGGTGCGCCTGGGCGCGTGCATCGGCGCCTCGTTCGACCTAAGGCTCCTCTCCGCAATCGCCGCGGGACCGGCGCAGCGGACCGCCGCCGAGCTGTGGGAGGCGGTGCAGGCCGGGCTGATCCTGCCCGTAGGGGCCGCTTACAAGTACGTGCCCACCGATGGCGCGGGGGAGCTAACCGACGATCAGCTCGGCACGCGCTACCGCTTCGTCCACGACCGCGTGCAGGAGGCCGCCTACGCGCTCAGCGACGAGGAGACGCGCCGCGACGTGCACCTGAAGATCGGGCGCCTGATGCTCGCGTGGACGCCGACGGAGGAGCGCCCAGCGCGGATCTTCGACATCGTCAACCAGCTCGATCTCGCGATCGATCGGGTCACCGATCCCGGGGAACGCATCGAGGTGGCCCGCCTCAACCTCGCGGCCGGCGTACGCGCCAAGAGCTCGACGGCCTACGCCGCAGCGGGGAAGTACCTCGAGGTTGGAACCAGCCTGCTGGCCGAGGAGTCCTGGCAGAACGACTACGACCTCTCGTTCGCCCTCTACCGCCACCGCTCGGAGTGCGACTACCTGCTCGGCCGGTTCGAGGCGGCCGAGGCCGGCTTCGATCGCGTGCTCAAGCAGGCCCGTTCGAAAGGCGAGCAGCGTGACATCTACAGCCTCAAGATGTCGCTCTCGCAGAGCCGCTTCCAGTTCCCCGAGGCGCTGCGCGCCGGCTATGATGGGCTGCGCGTCTACGGGATCGAGGTGCCTCCGGACGACGGGTTGAAGGCGGCCTTCGGACAGGAGTTCGCGACGCTCCAGGCGCACATGGCCGGCCGCACCATCGCCAGCCTGGCCGACCTGCCTGACGCCCAGGATCCCGATCACAAGGGGCGAGGCCGCATGCTCTCGGAGCTGATCCACTTCGGCGCCTACGTGAACCCCGATCTGTTCGCCTATCTCTCCGCCAAGCTGATCAACATCTCCATCGAGCAGGGCAACACCCCCGGCTCCGCGACCGGCTACTTCGGCCACGCGATGATCCTCGGCGCGGCGTTCGGCGACTACGCCTCGTCCGACCAGTTCGGCCGGGTGGCCCTGGCGGTGAGCGAGCGGCTCGACGACCTCTCCGCGCGTGCGGCGGTCCACTTCTTCTACGGGATGTTCATCGATCCCTGGCGCAACCCCATCCGGACCCTGTTCTCCTTCATCGAAAAGTCGTACGTCGAGGCCCTGGAGTCCGGCAACCTGTCATTCGTCGGCCTCTCCGGGATGCAGATGATCCTGATGGGGTTCATCGCCGGGGACGAGCTGCACGGGCTGCACGACCGGTCGGTCAAGCAGTTCGACTTCCAGCGCCGGCTCAATCAGCCGATCTACGCCGCCTTCATCGCCTCCAGCCAGCGCGCGATGGTGCTCCTCACCCAGGGGGCGATCCCGGCCGACCGCCTCGAGTCGCTCGACGATGGCGTCCTCCGGCAGCAGCTCGCGGCTGTGAAGGCATGGATCACGATGCACCACGTATTCTGCCTCCAGACCGCCTTCCTGTTCGAGGACTACAAGGAGGCTCTCGAGCGTTCCGCGCTGGCGGCCGATGGGATCGCGTCGATCTTCGGCTTCCTCGGTGAGCCCGAGCTGCGTTTCTACCAGACGCTGCTCTTCACCGCGGTGCACGGGCAGGCGACCCCGGAGGAGCGCGAGGCGCGGGCGAAGGTGTGCGAGGAGCACCTCACCAAGATGCGCCTGTGGGCCACCAACGAGCAGGGCAGCTTCCTCCACAAGCAGCTGCTGATGCAGGCGGAGCTGGCGCGCATCGCCGGCCGGGAACAGGAGGCAATGAACCTGTACGATCAGGCGATCGAGGCGGCGGCGCAGACCGAGTTCCTCCAGCACCGCGCCCTCACCAACGAGCTGGCGGGACGCTTCCACCTCGGCCACGGCCGCAAGCGCATCGCACGGGCCTACCTGACGGAGGCTCGCTACGCCTACGCCCGCTGGGGCGCCGACGCCAAGGTCGCCGATCTCGATCGGCGCTACGAGGAGATTCTGCCGCGCCAGGAGGACGCCGGCAAGGGCGGGTCGGGTACCACCGCCGCGTCACTCGATCTCAGCACCGTCATGAAGGCATCGCAGGCGATCTCGGGTGAGATCGTGCTCTCGGAGCTGGTGCGACGGCTCCTCAGCACGATTGTCGAGAACGCGGGGGCGCAGCGCGGCCTCCTGATCCTGAAGGGCGACAGCCCGCTCACCGTCGAGCTGGACCGCACCGTCGGCGATGGCGCGCCGGCGCTCCACGCGGCCTCGTACGAGGCGCGGACCGACGTGGCGACGGCGGTGATCCGCTACGTGGAGCGGACGCTGGAGACGGTGGTGCTGGCCGACGCCTCGCTGGATGGGAAGTTCCAGTCCGACGCCTACGTGGCGCGGAGCAAGCCGAAGTCGCTGCTGTGCATGCCGGTGCTCAAGCAGAAGGTCCTGGTGGGCATCCTCTATCTCGAGAACAACCTGGTGGCGGGTGCGTTCACCCCCGAGCGCTGCAACGTCCTCGACCTCCTGTCGGCGCAGGCGGCGATCTCGCTGGAGAACGCGCGCCTCTACGACACGCTCGATAATCGCGTCAAGGAGCGCACGCGCGAGCTGCGAGAGACCAACGAGGAGCTCTCGCGCACGCTGCAGCAGCTCAAGAAAACGCAGAAGCAGCTGATCATGCAGGAGAAGCTCGCCTCGCTCGGCGCGCTCACCTCCGGGATCGCCCACGAGATCAAGAACCCGCTCAACTTCGTGAACAACTTCGCGGAGGCGTCCATGGAGCTGACCGACGAGCTGCGCGAGGTCATTGAGGAGCAGCGGTCCCGCCTCGACCCCACCAGCCTGAAAACGGTCGAGGAGCTGCTCGCGGATCTGCGGGAGAACGCCAGGGAGATCAACGCGCACGGCAAGCGCGCCGACAACATCGTGACGGCAATGCTCGAGCACTCCCGCTCGGGCGCCGGGGAGCGGCGCGAGGCCGATCTGAACGCCCTGCTGAAGGAGTACCAGAGCCTCGCTTACCAGGGGCTCCGTTCGCAGAGCAATTCCTTCAACGTGGCGTTCGAGGAGGACTACGATCCGTCGCTGGCGCCGGTGAACGTGGTGCCGCAGGACATCGGGCGCGTGTTCCTCAACCTGATCAACAACGCCTGCTACGCGGTGGCCGCGAAGAAGAAGCAGCAGGGCGAGCGCTTCTCCCCGACCATTCGCCTCTCGACGCGCGCCCTTGGCGATTCGATCGAGATCCGCGTGCGCGACAACGGCGGTGGCATGCCCGAGAAGGTGCGGGAGCGGATCTTCGATCCGTTCTTCACCACCAAGCCTCCCGGGGAGGGCACCGGGCTCGGCCTGTCGATCAGCCACGACATTATCACCGAGGGCAACGGTGGCACGATCGCCGTCGAGTCCGTGGAGGGGGAGTTCGCCGAGTTCGTGGTCACCCTGCCGCGGAGCCGCGCGTAGGCGCCGCGGGTCGGCGCATGAGACCCGGCGCGCTCCTGCTGGTCGGCTGCGGCGGGTTCTTCGGCGCCGTCGCGCGCTACGCCCTCGGGCTCGCCGTGGCCCGCCGCCTCGGCACCGCGTGGCCCTTCGGGACCTTCCTGATTAACGTCAGCGGCTGCCTCGCCATCGGCCTGTGCGTCACCATCGCCAGTGAGCGCAGCGGCCTTCACGAGAGCGGGCGTCTGCTCTTCCCGATCGGCTTCGTCGGCGCCTACACCACCTTTTCGTCGTACGAATACGAGACCCTGCGCCTGGTCGAGAGCGGCGCGGTGGGCCGAGCGCTCGCCTACGTGGCCCTCTCCACTGTGGTGGGTTTCGCCGCGGTGGCGCTGGGCGTGTGGGTGGCCCGCCGCTTCTGACGTCTGTTTCGGTGCGGGGGCTGCTATCATTCCCCCCCCGATGAGCACGGAAGCATCCACCTTCATCGGCCGGCGAATCGGCAACTGGAAGCTTCTGCGCCTGCTGGGCGAAGGCGCCTTCGGGGCGGTCTACGAGGCAGAGAGCACGACCATCGCGGGACGACATGCGGCGGTCAAGGTGCTCCATGCCCACATGGCCACGCAGGTGACCATCAAGCAGCGCTGCCTCAACGAGGCGAGCGCCGCCAGCCGCGCCGAGCACGAGAACATCATCCAGATCTTCGACGGTGGCATCACCGACGATGAGACGTGCTACTGCGTGATGGAGTTGCTGCACGGCACCACCCTGACCCAGCTCATGCAGCACGGCAAGATCGACCTCGGACGGACGATCAACATCGGGTCCCAGGTCGCGGGCGCGCTCCAGGCAGCGCATGAGCTCAGCATTGTTCACCGCGACCTGAAACCCGACAACATCTTCGTGATCGCGCGGCCGACCAACCCGGAGTTCGTCAAGGTGCTCGACTTCGGCGTCGCCAAGCTCCGCGACCAGGCCGCCGGACCGTCGTTGACGCAGTCGGGGATGATGATCGGGACCCCGGGGTACATGTCGCCCGAGCAGTGGATGAGCCTGCCGGACGTCGACGGCCGCGCGGATGTCTATGCCCTCGGGATGATCCTTTACCAGTGTCTGACCGGCAAGCTGCCCTTCACCGGCAACACGCCCTACCAGTGGCTGAAGGCTCACCTCGAGCAGCCGGTGCCCGACCTCACCGGCATGATCGACATGACTCCCGAGATGGCGTCGCTGATCGGGCGAATGCTGGCGAAGGATCGCAAGGAGCGGCCCCGGTCGATGGTCGAAGTGCTGGCCGAGCTCGAACAGGCGCGCGTGGCGGCGGGGGCGCCGGCGACGCCGCAGCTGATCGGCCTGAAGAAGCGCAAGTCCTCGATCGAGGTGACGCTCGACGCGACGGGACCCACGATGGCAGTGGCCGCTGTGGCAGGCCCGGTCGCCGAGCCCGCGCTCGCCAGCCAGGTTCGGGATGAGGCGGCTCTCTCCGCCACTTCTGTGGAGGCGCTGCCCCCGCGCGTGGCCACCTCGACTGCCGGAGCGGCGCGAATCGGTTTCGCCACGGAGGGCATCGCGGCAGCCACCCCGCAGGCGGGCCTGCGCGGACTCCGGCCGCCTGCCGGTACGGGAATGACTACGCTGTCGGCCGGCGCCGGTCAGCTCGGGCGGCCCGCCGCCACGCGCCGGTCACAGGCCCTGCCGATGGTGGGCGGATTGGCGGTCCTTGGCCTCCTCGGCGCGATCAGCTTCGGCGTGCTGCGCTACCAGGCGAAGCCGATCCCGGCCGGGCGAGTCGCTCCGGCGGTGCAGCGCAGCGCCCCGCCGGATCTGGGCGCTCCGCCGGTGCGCCGCGTGGAGGCGGCGCCCGCCGCCGCAGTTGCGCCCCCTCCGCCGCTCGCTCCTGCCCCGCCGCTCGCGAAGGCGCCCTCCTCGTCGGAGATCGACCGGCTGCTGCGCGCGGCCAGCCATGCCTATGATCACCACGACTACGAGGCCGCGAGCGCCGCCGCCCACCGCGCCAACGAGGGCAGCGGTGGCCTCGCCAAGGCATGGAAGATCATCGCCGCATCCGCCTGCTTCCAGAAAAATCCGCTGGAGGCGATCGAGGCATGGGCCCACGTGGCCCCGGCCGATCGCGGGTCGGTCAAGCGCGCGTGCGACAGGAACCACATCCGCCTCGTCGAGACAGCGCCGGGCGGCCCCCGGCGTCTCCCGAGGGTGGGAGTGGACGATTCATTCGACGCGAGCGCACCCGGCGAGGCAGGGCTCCCGGCGCAGCTCGAGCACCGGGACATCGTCGCCGGAATGTCGTCGGTCGACGGTGCTGTGGGAGAGTGCTTCGATCGGTTCAAGGTCGAGGGGTCGGTCATGGTCACGATCAGCATCGCACCCTCCGGCAAGGTGAAGTCCGCCAGCATCCGTGGTGCACTCGTCGGCAGCGCGGCGGGCGACTGCGTCGTGGGCGCCGTCGAAGGCGCAGCCTTCAAGCGCTTCGGCGGGCAGCCGATGTCGATCGTGTTCTCCTTCCCACAGAAGTGACGCCCCCCCAAGGGAGGGGGTGCCTGCGAGCATGCAGGTGCCACCTCGGGCCGAGGAAGGGGGTGCATGCGAGCATGCAGGTGCCACCTCGGGCCGAGGAAGGGGGTGCATGCGAGCATGCAGGTGCCACCTCGGGCCGGGAAGGTGGGTGCATGCGAGCTACCACGGAAGTCGAACACCGCCTCGCAGCTGCATCCACCAGCAGATCGCGATGGCGACGACGGCAGCGACCGCCAGGAGGGCCTGAACGGCCCCGCGGGGCACGTTCGTCGAGCGCCACGCCGCCACGGCTCCGATCGCCCCGCCGGCGAGCAATCCGAAGAGGTGGGCCAGCACATCGGTCCGGTCGCCAGCGGTCCCGAGCATCGCAAACAGCGCCAACCCGCCTCCGATCGAGATCCACGCCCTCATCCGCCGCGCGCCCTGCTTCCGCCGCCGTCGCAGCTGCAGCAGCGCCAGGATTCCGACCGCCCCGAAGACCGCCGTCGATGCGCCGATCGATACGTGCCGCGGCCCGTGGGCCAGCGCGTTCAGCGCGTTGCCCACCGCTCCCGAGAGGAGGACCAGCCAGCCGCCCAGCCCCACGCCCAGCCAGCGGGCGATCGCTCCGAAAAAGATTACCAGCGCCACCGCATTGCCGAGGAGATGGATCGGATCGGCGTGCAGGGTGAGCGCGGTGACCACGCGCCACGGTTCGCCCTGAAGTATCCGTCCCGCCGCGGCGCTCCCGGCATCAAACCAGGCGCCTCCCGGCCCCTGGGGACCCGTGACGAGGAAGAACGCGGCCAACAGCGTGGCCACCACGGCGCCGGCATACGACCCGGCGCTGAGCGATCCGCCGGCGGGTGACGGTTCGGTTCCGCTCGGCCGGTCTCTTCGTTCGCGCTCGTACTCGTCGAGTGTGCGGGTCGCGTATTCGGCGTCCGCGGCGCCCACTACCAGGGCCCAGCCGGCGTCGCTCTCCTCGAGGCGATGAGGGATCTCCTCCGCGCGCAGGACGAGGTCCCAGTCATCGGCGCGCCTCTCCTCGAGGGTCAGGCGGATCAGGCGTTCGGGGGAGGGATGCGGGGTCATCATCCGATGCTCGCGACGCGGAGAACCTGATCATGCCGCCGCTCCCGCGCAACGCCACCCGGACGCCGCGGCTCGGCGGTTCCGGTCGTCAGACCCCGGAGACCCAGGGGACGCTGTGGAGTCCCTGCATCAGTGCCGTGCGACAACTACATCGCCCCGCCGCGAAAAAGTAGTTGACGCTGGCCACTCAGTCCCCGAAGACCCAGGGGACGCTGTGGAGCCGCCTTCGGCGGGTCGATGAGGCTCAGCGAGCTCCGGCTGCCGGCACTCCGCCCGCTTTCCGGGCCAGCGGTGAGGCGACGCGGGCGTAGGTGAGCCGCGCCTTGGCATCCATCGCCTCCTGGATGAGTCGCAGCACCTCTTTCGGCAGGCGGAAGAAGTTGCGGTCAAAGGCCGCGTCGTCGGCGTAGGCGCGCATCACCTCCTCCTGGTCCCACACCGTCGGGAAGGGCGTGTATTCGAGCGGCGGTTGATCGAGCCACCAGCGCTTGAAGCCGTACTGCTCGTGATGGATGTCGTAGATCTCGGTGCCGGGATACGGGACCAGCACGCCGCGGGCGTTGAACATCGCGCCGAGCGTGGCCGCGTGCTCCATGAACGACAGCGCGCGCTCGATCTCCGCTTCGGTCTCGCCCGGCCAGCCAAACATGAGGTTGACCACCACGTGCAGTCCCGCGTCGTGGCACCAGGCGATCACCTGGAGCACGCGCTCGACGGTGATCCCCTTGCCGATCGCGATCAACCGCGCCGGGTCGGCGCTCTCCATGCCGATGTCGATCCCGCCGCAGCCAGCGCGCTTCATGACCGCCAGCACCTCCGGATCGAGGTGCGCGGGGTGGGCGGTGCAGCTCCACGGCACGCTCCCCACCTCGGTGAGGGCCGCGCTGAGCTCCTCGACGCGCCGCCGTCCGACGGCGAACGAGTCGTCGAAGAACGCAAACGCGCCGAGATCGAAATGGTCACGCAGATCCCGGACCTCGTCGGCCACGGCGCGCGCGCTGCGGTAGCGAAAGCGACGGCCGGTGACGTTGTTCGAGCAGAAGGTGCACGCGGCGGGACAGCCCCGGGAGGACAGGATGCCCGCGAACGGAACCGGCCGCGCCTGTCCGTACCACGCCGAATCGAAGTGGCGCAGCGCCGGCACCGGTGAGGCGAGGGCGTCGAGATCGAGCAGGAAGCCGCGCGGCGGATTCTCGCGCACTCCCCCCGGGGCGAGGGAGGCGCGGTCGCGGAAGGAGAGGCCGAGAATGTCGCGCACGTCGCCCTTCCCGTCGAGGGCATCGGCGAGCTCGACCAGCGGCTCCTCCCCCTCGCCACGCACCGAGAAGGTGAATCCGTGGGCCAGCGCCTCGGTGGGGGCCACCGTTGGGTGAGGACCGCCCGCCACCAGCGGCCAGCGCCCGGTGAGAATCCGGGCCAGGGCGTAGGCCGGCTGCGCGTGGAGGGTCTTCACGTGCAGTCCGACGAGATCGGGGCGGAAGTCGCTCGCCCGGCGCGCGATCTCGTCGGGATCGGTCACGCCATGGACCGCCGAGGCGTCCAGGATCCCGACGCTGTGACCGGCGCGCTCCAGGGCGCTCGCGAGGTAGCAGAACGAGAGCAGCGGCGAGCGCACCGGCTCCGGCGAGGGCGGATTGATCAGGAAGACGCGCGCCACTTCCGGGAGCGTATCACGATCGCGTGAGCTGGTAGCCCGGGCCCCGGCGACCTGCGGCGCCGTCGAGGAGAGCGCGCGCGACCTCGGGCAGCGCGGCGAGGTCCGAGAGTTCGATGGCGTAACCGGAGATGCCGGCCGAACGGAGGCGCGCGGCGACCGCCGGTGGGAACAGGTGCGCCAGCGGTTGCGGATCGCATCCGTCGTTTTCGCGCGGCGCGATCACCCGGCACGCCGCCAGCTCCACTGCGATCGTTCCTGAGGGTGGGCGCGCTGCGACGCGGAACGTCCCGTCGCATTGGAAGTTGTGCAGGCACAGGGAGCGCAAGCCGCGCTCGATCAGCGCGGCGTCGGCGGGCGCCTCCTCGCCGGGGGGGACATCGCTCCACGGGAGGTCGGCCAGCCGCGCGAGCGTCAGGTCGGCGAGCGGCTCGCCGGCCGCGGCGAGGAAGAACACCTTCATCCACGGGTCGGGGCGGTAGTTGCTCGACAGGAAGTGCAGGCCGCGCGTGCGGGCGTATTCGTCCCAGCCGAGCCGCAGGAGGGCGTCGCAAAGGCCGCCGGGCAACGCCTCGTCCCACGGCTGCACGCCCGCGTGGCCCCGCAGGAGCGCCTCCTCACCGACGGCGCTGGCCAGCGCGTCGCCGACCTGCGAGAGCCAGGGCGCGCCGAAGAGGGCATTCTGCTCCCCGGGAGCGGGCCAGGCGGTCTCCGGGAGCGCCGCGACGCCGAGGTGCGCTGCGATGCACTCATCGATGTACGGAGGCAGGAGCGCTCGCCGCCCGGGCGCGAAGTGGCAGATCTCATGGAGGAGGGGCGCCGCCAGCCAGCGGTCGATCACGCCGTGCACCTCGCCCTGCGCGAGCGCGCGGCCCATCGCCAGGAGATCCTGCGGGTAGCCGTAGAGCAGCGGCATGAAGCCGCCGTAGTAGGCGTCGTGGTAGAGCGCGGCCACCGATGGGCGGGCGGCGCGGAACTCGGCTGCCGACCGGGCACCGAGGGCGCCTGGCAGGGCGGCCTCTCCGCACGCTCGCGCGGCGCGTGCGAACAGCGCGTCGATCGCTCCCGAGAGGCGTGGCAGGCGCCCCCACTCGAGGGATGTGTGGAACAGCGCGGCGTTCGGCGGCGATCGCGTCGCCATCTGCGCGACCCGCATCCGCGGCATGAGGTCGAGGTAGTGGGCCGCGAGCGCCGCGCCGCCGTCAGCCGGGCTGGCCTCGTCCAGGGCGATCGCCGCGGCGAGGATCTCCGCGAAAGCCTCCGGCATCGCCAGCGTCGGCCGGATCGCGGCCGGGTGCAGCTCAGCCATCGCTGCGATCGCGTCCCAGGCCACCGCACCACTCGCGGACAGGCGCGCGCTCCCCCGGGTGCGCTGCACCTCGATCGCGTCGCCGAGCCCCGAGGCCTCCGCGACGCTGATCATCGCGACCCGGTCATGGAGGCCGCGGTGTCGTGCTGGATCGCGTACAGCCGCGCGTACAGCCCGCCCCGCGCGATCAGCTCCTCGTGGGTGCCCTGCTCCACGACCCGTCCCTTGTGCAGCGCGACGATCCGCCCCGCGCGCCGGATCGTGGACAGACGGTGGGCGATCACGATCGATGTCCGTCCGCGCATCAGCTCCGCCAGCGCGCGTTCGATCAGTCCTTCCGCCTCGGGGTCCACCGACGCGGTCGCCTCGTCGAGAATCAGCACTTCCGGATCACGCGCCAGCGCCCGGGCGAAGGCGAGGAGCTGCCGCTCGCCGGCCGAGAAGTTCGCCCCGCGCTCGATCACCCGGGCGTCGGCCCCGCCGCGGCCCGCGAGGCGCTCCGTCAGCCCGACCCTCGCCAGCGCCTGCTCCACCTCCGCCCGTCCGATGGCCTGATCGCCGAGCGTCACGTTGTCCGCGATGCTTCCGGTGAAGAGGAATCCGTCCTGCGACACCACCGACACCCGCCGTCGCAGCGCTCCGCTGGCCAGCCGCCGGATGTCGTGCCCGTCGAGGAGGATGCGCCCGGCCCGCAGCTCGTAGAGCCGTCCGATCAGCTTGACGAGCGTCGACTTTCCCGAACCCGTGGCCCCAATCACCGCCACCGTTCCGCCCGTCGGGACCTCGATCGAGAGGTCGTGGAGCACGTCCGCGCCGTCGCGGTAGCCGAAGCGCACTCCCTCGATCGCGATCTTCGGGATCCTTGCGCCTCCCGGCACCGCGACCGCGTCCTCGTCGGTGTCCAGCCGCGGCGCGTCGGGCACCTGGGTGTCCAGCAGCGCGAACAGGCGCTCCGCCGACGCCATCGCCGACTGCATCGTGGTGTACTTCGACGAAAGATCCCGGATCGGGACGAAGAAGCGGTTGACATACTCGATGAACGCCACCAGCAGGCCGATCGTCACCATCCCGCCCGGGGCCCGCCCATCCCCCACCCACGACTGGGCGGCGCGCGCTGCCGGCAGGTCCGCCACCAGCGCTCGCCCGCCGTACCAGATGATCGCCGCCACGGCGATCGACGCGATCGCCTCCACCAGCGCGAACAGCGCCGCATCGTAGGTGATCGCGCCCCGGTTGGCGTCGCGGAAGCCGCCGTTCTCGCGATCGAACTCGCTCGCGACCGCGCTCTCCCGTCGGTGGAGCTGCACCACCTTCATTCCGGAGACGTGCTCCTGAAGGAACTGGTTGATCCGCGCGATGCGCACCTTGATCTCACGGAACGCGGTGCGCGCGAGGCGCCGAAAGGCGAGGGTGAGCAGGCCGAGGAGCGGGAGCGCGCAGAAGGTCACCAGCGCGAGCCGCGGGTGCAGGTAGAGCAGCCAGCCGACGATCGCGGCGAGCTTCACCACGTCGCTCAGCGCGGCGATGATCCCGGCGGCGAACATCTCGTTCAGCGACTCAACGTCGCTGGTGAGGCGGGTCATCACCCGGCCGATCGGCGTGCGGTCGAAGAAGGCCATCCCGAGGCTCATCACATGCCGGTAGACCACGATCCGGAGGTCGTTCATCGCGCGCTGCCCGAGGAGCTGCATCAGGTAGCTCTGCCCGAACCGTCCGAGGTACTCCGCCGCGAGGAGCCCCACCAGCACCAGCCCGACGAGGTCCATCCCGTCGAGACGACGGGGGCGGATGTGGGCGTCGATCATCACCTTCAGTGCGTAGGGCTGCGCCAGCTCCAGCGCGGCGAGGAGCGGCATGCTCACGATCACCACCGCCACCAGGCCCAGGTAGGGCCGGGTGAAGGAGAAGACGCGGGCGAGGAGCCGGCCGTCGTAGACCCGGCCGAGGACCTCCTCCGCGTCGCTCACGCCAGCGCCTCGACCGTGGCCACTTCGATCTGCGCCTCGATCAGCTGGCTCCGGTAGAGGTCGGCGTAGATCCCGCCCGCAGCCAGCAGCGCCTCGTGGGACCCGCGCTCGGCGATCCGCCCGCCCTCGATCACCGCGATCTGGTCGCACTCGCGGACCGCGGCCACGCGGTGGCTGATGATCACGGTGGTGCGACCCGAGCGGAGGCATCGCAGGTGGCCAAGAATGTCGCGCTCGGTCTCAGAATCCACCGACGAGAGTGAGTCATCGAGCACCAGCACGGCGGGATCGGAGGCCAGCGCCCGGGCCAGCGCAACCCGCTGCCGCTGCCCACCCGAGAGCGTGATCCCGCGTTCGCCAACCACGGTATCGATCCCGTGCGGAAGCGCCACCAGATCGCGCGACAGGCCGGCAGCCTCGGCGGCGGCCAGCACCCGCGGGTCGCGCTCCGGAGCCGGCTCGTCTTCGCCGTCGCGGCCCCGTGGAGGTAGCCCGAAGGCGATGTTGCGGGCGATGGTGGTCGAGAAGAGGAACGCCTCCTGGGGCGCGTAGCCGATCGCCCCTCGGACGGTCGCGAGCGGCAGGTCGAGCAGGTCCATCCCGTCGAGAAACGCCTGTCCGCGCCCGATCTCGAGCAGCCGGGGCAGCACCTCCGCGATGGTCGACTTGCCGCCCCCGGTGCGGCCCACCAGCGCCAGCGATCCGCCCGCCGCCACGTCGAGATCGATCGCGTCGAGCAGGCGCCGTTCGCCATGCTCGGTCGGCACCACCACGGTGAGTCCGCGCAGCGCGAGCGCCCCAACGATCGGCGCCCGGGGAGCTTCCATCCCGGGCGAATCGGCGATCGTCGGTTCCTCCGCGAGGAGCTCGGCGAGGCGCGACCACGAGGCGCGCCCGCGCTGCACCACGGCGAGGACGAACCCGAGCGCGAGCGTCGGCCAGGTCAGGATCGCGAGCAGCGCATTGAACTCGACCAGCCGCGGCAACGTCATCGCCCCGCGCACCACCTCGCGTCCGCCCAGCCACAGCGCGATCAAGGTCGCGATTCCGCCCCCCATCGCGAGCAGCGGCATGAGCGTGCTGCGCGCCCGCGTGAGGGCGAGGCTCTCGCGCAGCCAGGCGTCGTTGACCGCCCGGAAGACCCGCTCGCGCTCTGTCTCGACCGCGTGGCTCTTCACCACCTGCATCCCGGCCAGGTCCTCCTGCAGCGTCGTCGTGAGCGCACCCAGCTTCTCCTGCACGGCGCGTCCGTGGCGGAAGATCTTCCGTCCGTAGATCTGCGCCACGCCGAGGAGCAGCGGGAAGGGCAGCAGTGCGAACAGCGTCAGCCGCGGCGACAGGGTCACGAGCCGCGTCAGCGCGAAGAGGTACGCGAACAGGGTGTTGCCGAGGTTGAGCGGCACGAAGCCCAGCAGCGCCCGAACGGCTGTCAGATCATTGGTGAGGCGGGACATCACGTCGCCCGTCGAGCGGCGACGGAAAAACGAGGGGGGTAGGGTGAGCAGACGAGCGAACAGGTCGCGCCGGAGGTCGTACTCGCCATCGCGACCGGCGTTGAAGAGCAGCGTCCGCGAGACGATCCGGATCAGCGCGGCAACGATCGCCACCCCGACCATCTCCAGCGCCACCCACAGGACCGGCTGCGGCGGATCGGCCGAGAGCGCGGCCACGGCCCGCTGGAGCAGCCACGGGAGGAGCACCATCGCCCCGTTGAACGCCAGCAGCGCCAGGCTGCCGAGGGCGATCAACCGCCAGTAGCGGCGCGCGTAGCCCCACAGCGACGGCAGTGCGATCTCGTGGGGCAGGGGAGGGGAGGCGAAGGGGCGAGCGGGGGTCGACATGGTTCGTCGACGGGAGAGACGCTAGAAGGTGAAGACCCGCTGCTTCTCGGAGTGGGTCTTCAGATCGGTCAACAGCGCCTTCTGGTCATTGAACATCTTCGCCGAGAGCATCTTGATCTCGACCATGCGGCGGATGTGATCCTTGACCGCCAGGATGTCCGGGTTGCCCGACATTACCGATTTGAAGAGCGGCGTCTGCTGCATCGGGATCACCGACTCGGCGAGCTTGGCGCGGTTGACGCCCTTCTCGGACCAGGTGCCGCCCGACTCGATCCGGTACTTGAAGCCCTTCAGCTCGGTCGCGTTGCAATCGGTCTGCCCCTCGACCGGGCAGATCGGCTTGCCGACCTCGACGAAGTGGGCCAGCGGCAGCGCTCCAGACAGGTCGAACACGATGCCGTAATTCTTGTCACCGCCAGTGAGGCCACCATTGGTGACGAAGTTGGCGATCTGGTCGGCGTCCGCGCCGGTCTTCTTCGCGTGGTCCTTGATCAACCGGAACAGGCGGATGGCGTCGTTGTAGTAGCCGAACAGCCGCTCGATCGCGAGGTCGGTCATGAAGAAGTAGTTGGTGTGGAAGATCTTCTGGGTGTCGGGATCCTTGATCTCGAGGGTTCCGAGATCCTCGGCCAGCTTCACGTCCGGGTTGTTCTTCGCCGCGTCGGGGCTCGCGTTGATGCGATCGTTGATGAGATTTAGCGTCTTCGAGATCTTCTCGACCTCGACCTGGATATCCGCGGCCTGGTTGATCGTGAGGTTGTAGTTCTCGCGAGCCGCGCACGACCGGCCGCTGACGTAGGCGGGAAGGAGTGCGACCAGGGCGACCCCGAAGTAGCTGGCGATCTTGCCCCACGACTTGGGCTTGTTGAGCTGCGCCGCGGGCACGCCGTCGTCGGTGCCGGGGAGAGGCATCCCGTAGCCGTAGTAGGCAGCCTGGGGCGAAGGGGCGGCGGCGGCGAAGGGATCGCGGCGCGGATCGGGCCCGGCCGGCTCCGGCGCTGCCGCCTCCGGCTCGGCGCCTGCCGCCGTGGGAAAGCCGGGCGGCGCCGGGACCGATCGTCCGGACGCGCCGGGGGCTTCACCGGGGGGCGCCGATCCGGGGGGACCAGGCGCTCCGGGCGCGGCACCGGCCGGGGCTTTCTTGAGCCCAAGCCGCGCCTTCAAATCGCTGATGTCTCGGGAACCCTTCTTCTCTTCCAAAAACTTCCTCCAGGGGGAAGACGGCAGGATGCCGCGTCGGAGTGCGGAGTCTAGCGAGCGTCCAAAGGCGTGTCAAGAACTCAGGTCGTGTCGTGTCTCGACCCTCGTCGCCTCCGGGGAGGCGCAGGTCGACCCGCCTCCCCGGCAGGACGTGAACGTTCGTTCTCGTCGGCGTGACCCCCGCGGTTCACACCCCGGCCAGATCCGCCGGGTTAGCGCACCCTTGACCATGGCATGTGGGGTGCTAAAACGGTCTCGCAGACCGCTCGCACCGCGAGCCCCCATGAGGAACCTGACGATGCGAACCACCTACGCAGTGACGTTGCTCGCCATCCTCACCGCCCTCCCGACGGCCGCGCAGGCTCAGGTTTATCTGCCGGTACCGCCGGTGTATGCGCCGGCCCCGCCGCCGCACGTCTACATCCACCAGCGCGTGCGCTGGCATCGGCGCCACGTCGTTCCCGGCGGCGTGATCATCGTTCAGGGGCCGCCCCCGGTTTGGGTCGCCCCCGCGATGCCGCCGCCGCCGGTCTACATGGCGCCGCCGCCGGTGCAGCCCTACTACGTCCAGCCCCAGCCGGTCTACATCCAGCCGCCGGTCTGGCAGGCTCCACCGACGGTGTACGCGCCCGCCGCGGTGGCCGCGGCGCAGCGCCCGGCGAGGCCGCAGTTCGAGGCGAAGTTCGGCGTCGGCGCCACGCTCGAGGGCGCTTTCACTCTCGACAAGGGGGAGCAGCAGGGGTTCGGCGTGCTCGCCCAGATGCGCTACCGCGCCGGCCGCCACTTCGGTCTCGAACTGATGGGTGGCTACGAGCGCTCGACCGACCAGGCCGGGTTCGTCCGCACCGACGTGCCGATCACCTTCGGCTTCCTCATCCCGTTCCTCGGCCCCGAGTACGCGCTCTCGCCCTACATCGTTCTTGCGTCGGGGGTGAACTTCGCGAACCTGCGGCTGCTGGACGCGCCGACGCTGCAGATCGACGACCAGCGCACCCAGTTCGTCGCCCAGGGCGGCTTCGGCCTGGAGCTGCGCCTGGGCAAGCACTTCGCACTCAACGGGGACGCCCGCATCGAAGGGCGCTTTGCGATGAACGGCCCGTCGGAGGCGGTGCGGAACACCACTTCGGTCAACGGCAAGCCGGTCCCCACCATCGAGGACAGCCTCGGTCTCCGCCTCGGCGTCGGCGCCTCGCTCTACTTCTAGCCGGTGGCGGTGGCGCGGTTCGGGCTGGCGAGGTAGGCATCGAGGAGCGCCGCGTCCTCGGGGCTGATGCGCGTGAAGCGGACCCCGTGCGCGCGCGCCCAGCGGTGTTCGGCGAGCGTGACCCCCGCGGCGTGAAATACGTGATCCTCGCCCGGAAGCTGGAACTCGAGCTCCACTTCGCCGATCTCCAGGTCGGGCTCGAACACCTTGTAGAGCAGCATGCCGCGCCGGCTCACATTGACGGCGCGGCATAGATGAGGATCCTCCCCGATGTACTTGTTGACGAGGAGGTCGATCGCGGTGCGTTGCTCGCTGCGTCGGTCACTCATGGGCAACTCCAGATTTAGCCTACATGTAGGATAAAGTCGGACCATTCAGAAGTCAACTTCTCTCCGGACGGCGGGCAGGTGGAGTGGTCGGACCAACCCCGCAGGCTTTTCCTTTGACTTCGCACCCGCCTATGAAGATACTCGTCGCCGAAATCAGGGCCGGTTTTTTTGGCTCTTTGCCGGGGAGCTGAGTCATGTTCCGGGTCAAAGTCGCACTGGTGTCGGCGGGTCTGATGGCGCTGGTCACCGTGCTGGTGTACTTCGAGGTCACCACCACGGTCAGCGAGAGCATCACCCGTCAGGTCGAGGGCAGCGTCTCGCACGCGCAGCAGCAGATCCTCCGGTCGTCCCGGTTGGAGGCGGTCGATCTGACCACCCTGACGGCTGACTTCGCGCGCGAGGAGGAGTTCGTCCAGGTGTTCGCCAAGGCGAACGAGGATGACCGCCGCGGGGCGGCGTTTGTCGCCTGCGAGGCACGCCGGGGACGGCTGGAGAAGGAGCGCCATCTGGTCGGGATCATCGGCCTCACCGACGCCACTGGAAAGCTGATTGCGCGCGATCGCGATCAGTCGTTCTCATGGCGCAACGGCGAGGACCTGACCAAGGACTACCCGTCGCTGGCGCTCGCGCTCAAGGGGCAGCCGAACAAGGATGTATGGGACGTCGAGGGCGCGATGTATCGCGTCAGCGCGGCGCCGGTGAAGTCGGCCCAGGGGCAGGTGCTCGGGGTGGTCTTCGTCGGGGATGTGCAGTCGGCCGCCGACGCGATCGCGGAGTCGGAGCGCTCGGGCGTCCACGTCGCCTACTTCTACGAGTCGAAGCGCGGCGGGTTGAAGATCCACGCCTCGAGCTTCACGCGCGCCGACGGCGCGAAGTCGGAGAGCGCCGAGGAGAAGGATCTCGCCGAGCAGCTCTTCACCGCGCCGCAGCCCGACGGCACCAAGGGTCTGGCCTCGCCGGCGATCAACAAGCACGAGGCGACCGAGCCTTTCCGGGTGATGATCAACCGCGACGTGTGGGTGGCCTCCGCCGCGCCGCTCCTCGGTAACGTGCCGAACTCGACCACGCGCTCGGGCTTCGTGGTGCTGGCGTCGCTGAGCGCGGCGAAGGCGCCCCTGATGCCGCTCGGGGTGATGATCATCGGCCTCGGCTTGGTGGGAATGCTCGCGGTGGCGGGGGCGGCCGTCCGGACCTCGCGGCGCTTCCTCGGCCCGCTCGACAAGATCGAGGCGGGCGTCACCGAGGTGATCAACGGGAACCGCGACTTCGTGTTCGAGTCGCCGTCGCAGGACTTCGAAGGACTTGCCAACGGGCTGAACGTCATGCTGGCGCGGCTGCTCGGAAGACCGGAGCCGGGCGACGAGGACGAGTCCGAGGAGGGCGCGGAGCTGCCGGCGTCGCAGCACTGGCGCGGCGAGGGCGGACTGTTCGTTGACGAAGCGGCCGCCGCGACGGGCGCCGCCAGCAGCGCCACATCGGGGGAAGCGGCCGAGCTGGCGGCGGAGGCGGCCGACTCCTACTACGCGAGGATCTGGAGCGAGTACTCGGCCGCACGGCAGCAGACCGGGGAGGGCACGGAGGGGATGGACGGCGAACAGTTCATCGCCAAGCTCAAGCAGAACGAAGCGGCGCTGTGCAAGAAGTACAGCGCCCGCATGGTCCGCTTCAAGGTCGTGGTCAAGGGCAACCAGGCGACGCTGAAGCCGGTTCCGATCGTCTAGACTCTCTCTTCGCCCCTAGCCTCTCCCCACGCTTCCGGCCCCATGCTACCGTCGCCGACGATGCGGGTCGCGCTGTTCGGCGGCAGCTTCAATCCGCCCCACGTCGGGCACCAGATGGCGATGGTCTACGCGCTGGCGACGGCCCGCGTGGATCGCCTGCTGATGGTGCCCTGCTTCGTCCATCCGTTCGACAAGCGGCTCGCGCCGTTCGAGCACCGGCTGGCGATGGCACGTCTGGCGGCGGAGCCCTTCAACGGGCGCGTGGAGGTCAGCGACGTGGAGGAGCGGCTGGGAGGGGAGAGCCGGACGCTGCATACGGTGCAGGCGCTCTACGCCATGGGGGTCGCGCAGCGGATCGTGGTCGTCATCGGGGCGGATCTGCTCGCCGAGCGGGAGCGCTGGTACCGCTACCAGGAGCTGGAGCGACTGGTCGACTTTTTCACTGTCGGGCGGGTCGGCCACACCGGATCGGGTGAGGTGTCGATTCCGGACATCAGCTCGACCGAGATCCGGCGGCGGGCGGCGGCCGGCGAGGCGATCGGTCAGCTGGTGCCCGCGACGGTGGCGGACCACATCGCGACGCACGGGTTGTACCGGCGGTGAGGGTGCTCGTCGCGGGATCGGGACCGGTCGGGCGTGCGCTGGCGATCGCCCTCACGCGCACCGGGATCGAGGTCACTCGCTGGACGCGTTCGGGCGTCCTGGCGGCCGGGCAGTCGCTGCCAGCACCATCCGGCGGCCGGGGGCCCTGCGAGGTCGCCGTACTGGCGGTGAGCGACGGCGCGATCGGCGAGGTCGCGGAGCGGCTGCTCACCGAGGGCTGCGCCGGAAAGGAGACGGTGCTGCTCCACTGTGCAGGCGCGCTGCCGCCGGAGCAGGTGTTCGCGCCGGTACGGGACCGTGTGCGCGGCGTCGGGCTTCTCCACCCGTTACGCGCGCTGGCGGGCGCCACCGAGGACGCCGAATTCGCCGGGACGGTGTTCGGCGTGGCCGGGGACGAGGCCGGGCGCGCGCAGGCCGAGCAGCTGGCGCTGCGGATCGGCGGCCGGCCGCTGGCGCTCGACGCGGCGGGGCTCGGGCGCTACCACGCCGCAGCGGTGCTGGCCGGCAACCACACCCTCGCTCTCGTCGCCGCGGCGATCGATCTGCTGGTCGGCGAGGGGCTCGACCGCGAGGCCGCCGCGGCCGCCCTCGGGGGGCTGCTCGGATCGGCGGCGCGCAACGTGGCCGCCCACGGCCTCCCCGACGCGCTCACCGGACCGATCGCACGGGGCGATGTGGCGGTCGTGGCGATGCACCTCGCGGCGCTCCCCGAGCCCGTGCGGGCCCTCTACCGCGACAGCGCTAGGCCCCTCCTCGCCGTCGCCCGCGCGAAAGGGCAGGCCGGCGAGGAGGCGATCGCCGCCATCGCGGCGCTGCTCTCGAAAGAGAATTGAACCTTGCGGCCGGTTGTCGTAGCTTCTCGGGAGCCATCGCCCAAACGCTCGCCAGGAGGAGCCGGGAACCATGAAGTACGCTGCCGCTGTTCTTGCCTTGACCCTGGCGACCCCCGCCCTGCTTCCGCAAGCCCTCGCCAAGGGACCGATGCCGGAGGACCTCCTCAAGGGTCGAATCATCATCAGCGACAGGCGCCTGCCGACCAGCTGGTCGTCGGTGCCGTCCTATGTCGCGCAGCTGAAGAACCTGAACAAGACCACGCTCTGGTACGACAAGAAGACCAACAAGCTGAAGATCGAGTACGCCGCCTTTTTCTCGAAGCCGATCAACGATGTTCAGGTCGACCTCGTCATCTACGACATCACCAACGGCGCCAACGCGCGCAAGGCGGCGACCGAGCAGTTCATGAACCGCGGGGATCGCGCGCTGTTCAACTCGGTGACCTTCGACAACGAGGACTTCGAGATGAACAAGAAATACCGATTGGTGATCGAGAGCCGACACGCGGTGCTGGCGTCGGGCGAGTTCATCCTGCGCGGCGAGGGGCCGCACTACTCGGGCAAGGTGACCTTCTCCGAGGACGAGACGAAGGTCGGACACTAGTGTCCAGTCCCATCAGGAGAAGGTCCTTCATGCGATGGCTGCTGCTGGTGCTGGTGACGGGCGGCGCGCCCCGCGCGTACGCCGACGAGGTCGATGCGCTGCGTCGGGAGATCCGCAACTCCAACGAGGGCAAGGCGATCGAGGCGGCCACCAAGCTGGCCGAGGACGTCACTCCGGGCGCGTGCGAGGCGATCCTCGACGAGCTGGCGATCGGCGCGCCGCCGAAGGTATCGGCCGCGCTCCTGGCCGGGCTCTCGGGACGCAAGGAGCCGCGGGCGACCGAGGTGCTCGTGCTGTACGCGCGCAACCGCAATCCGGAGCTGCGCAAGAAGGCGGTCGTGGCGATCGCCGAGCTGACCGACCCGCGGGTGGTGCCGACGCTGATCGGCGCGCTCTCTGACTCGGTGGAGGAGGTGCGCGCGGCGGCGGCGCGGGCGCTGGCGAAGCGCAAGGAGACCTCGGCGGAGGAGCCGCTGGTGAAGCTGCTGGCGCACCGCGACGCGGCGGCGGTCGATGCGATCGCGGCGATCGGCGGACCCTCTTCGGCGCGTCGGCTGGGCGAGCTGGTCGGCCAGATCCCCGACTCGCTGCTCGCGGCCACCCTCGGTGAGCTGCTCAAGCGACCCGACTTCGGGCCCGATCCGATCCGCCTCGAGGTGGTGAAGGCGATCTCCAAGCTCGCCGGCGCGGAGGCGACCGCGGCGCTGACAGAATATGTCCAGGCGACGGAGAAGGAGAAGACGCGGCCCTCGCGCGTCGAGGCAAAGAAGGCGATCGAGCAGCGGGGGACCAACTGATGCGCCTCTGGCTGCTCGTGCCGTCGCTGGCTGCGCTCGGCTGCGTCGAGCCGCCGTTCTCCCTGCACGCGCGCGACAACTCGGTGGAAGACATCCAGCGCACGCTGGCCACCTACGGCGCCAGCGAGAAGGGGCCGCGCGGGGGCGGGCATGCGATGGCCTACCTCGTGACGGCGGCGCCGAAGCACCTGGTGGCCTATGATCTCACCGACGGAAAGATCGCCTGGGATGTCGAGGCGAACGTCACCTCGCGTCTGGCGGTCGGGCGGGGGTTCGTGGCGCACCGCCAGGGACCGACGGAGGTGGCGATCCGCAACGGGGCCGACGGCGCGCTGCGCTGCACCGCGCGGATCAAGGCGGAGGAGAAGTTCCTCGGCCTGACCGCCGAGGATCGGCTCTACTACGTCGTGCAGTCCTCGTCGGGGACCACGCGCACCAGCTACGCGGTGGCGATCTCCCCCGACGGTTGCGGCGAGGTGTGGCGCGACGAGGCGTCGGGCTCGCTCGGCGCCCCGGCGGCGCGCGGCGGGATGGTGGCGGTGCCCTACGCCTACCAGAACCTGGTGCTGCTCGACGGCAAGAGCGGCGCCGAGGTGGCTCGCGTGCGCGCCACCGACGAGTCGATCACCTTCGTCCGGGCGGAGGCCGACGGGTTCTACTATGGCGCAAACTCGGGGATCTACCTGCTCGATGTGAAGAGCGCCACCGGCTCGAAGAAGGGATCGTCCTTCACCGCGGCGAAGATGGCGTCGCAGCAGATCCGCTCGTTCTACTTCTACGACAGCTACCAGCATGCGCAGGCGGACTACACCGCCTTCGATCGCAACCGCCTGCTGTGGCGCGCGGAGCCGAAGGGCGAATCGGTGGCCTTCCGCGACGGGGCGGCCTTCCTGCACAGCTACCGCTTCTTCTTCGCGTTCGACGCCGACAGCGGCGCGATCCGCTGGGCCTACGCCCACCCGCGGGTCGACGTGGTCGGCTCCGACGACTCGGGGGCGTCGATCGTCTACGCCACCGCCGATGGGCAGCTGTGCGCGATCGATGCGCGCTCGGGCGGCCTGGCGTGGTCGAAGAAGACCGGCCTCAAGGTCACCGGGGTGACCTTCGATGCGGATGGCTTCGCGCCCGGCACCGGGGGGCAGCCCCCGTCGGTGGCGCAGACGCTGGCGACGATCATCTGGGATCCCGACGCGCGCTTCACCGCGGTGAAGGTGTTCGCCGTCGACGCCATGACCAAGGTGCCGGGCAGGGAGGTCACCGAGGTGCTGGTCAAGGTGGTGTTGAAGGAGGGGATGGCTCCGGCGGTGGTGGCGCGTGCGGCGGAGGCGCTGGTGACGCGCCAGGACGCCGACTCGGCGCCGCTCTACCGCGAGGCGCTCGCGCTGCATTACGACTACCTCGCCGATCGCCGGGTGCGCGGCGTCGACACGCTGGCGCGGGTGAGCGCGGTGGTCTCGGATCGCGAGTCGTCCGCGCTGCTCGCCCGCCACCTCGCCGACCCGGCGACGCCGCTTGCGGCGATGAAGGAGATCGTGAAGTCGATCGTCTCCCTCGGCGGCCCGGAGGCGGTCAAGCCGCTGCGCGATCTCGTGCTGGCCTATCGCTGCGACCCGTCGTTCAACTCGGATCCGCAGGCGCTCCAGCTCGCGGTCGACGGTCTGCTCCGCCTCGGCGGGCCCGAGGAGCGCCGCCTGCTCGTGTTCGTCGCCGAGGAGAAGCGGACCCTGCCGTCGCTGGGGGCGTTCCTGCGCAAGATCCTGGTCGAGAGCGCGCCCAGGTTGGTGCCGAAGGTGGCGCCGAAGGCGAAGCCGGGTGAGGACCAGCCAGACACCCTCGGAAAGTAGCCGCAGGGCAGCGCCTGGCCACGGCGTCCTGATCCTGGTTTGCCGTGGTCCGGAGTGCGGTGACAAGCGCAACTCCCGGGCGGTGCACGACGAGCTGAAGGCACGCCTCGCGACCGCGCCGCCGCCGGAGGTGGCCGTTCACCTCGACTGGCAGAGCTGCTTTGGCAAGTGCGCGCGCGGGGTCAACGTGATGGTGCGCGAGCTTCGCCCGGGCGAGGGGGAGGAGGAGATCCACCGCTCGGTCCTCGGGAGCCTCCGCGGCGGCGTGATCTACAACGCGGTGACCCCGGGCGATGTCCCGCGAATCGTCGCCGAGCACGTGGTCGGCGGGCGCGTGATCGGAGAGTTCCGCAACCGCGATCCGCTGCCGTGACTGAGCCTCATCGACTCGCCGCAGGCGGCTCCAAAGCGTCCCATGGGGCGGGGGATTCCCGAGTTTCCGCGACGGCCGAGCGCCGGCCGAACGATCTTGCGCCCGGCGGCGATCCGGCTATATCCTCACGCAAAATGAACCTCCCCGCCGCCGTCCGTCCGCTCGTTCCCGTCGCCGCCGCCCTCCTGTTCGCCGCCGCCTGCTCCGGGGGTGGCGCGAGCGAGGAGATGTCCGCTCGCAACAAGAGCCTCGCGGACGACCTCCTCAAGTGCCAGACCGAGAAGTCGTCGATGAAGGAGCAGATGCAGGTGGCCCAGGCCGAGGTGAGGAAGATGAAGGAGGCCAGCCAGCCCAATGTCCTCGAGCTGGGCGCGATCGAGCTGCAAGCTGGGCCGCGTCAGGTCGAGTCGGCGAACCTCTCGCCCGAGCAGGTGAAGGCGGTCAAGAAGGTGATCGTCTCGAACGGTGGCGCGCTGGTGAGCTGCTACGAGAAGGGGCTCAAGCGCAATCCGAACCTGCGCACGGTCAGCAGCGTCACCGCGCGCTTCCTGCTCAACCCGACGGGGAGCGCCACCGGCACGATCTTCAACCCGCATGTCGACGCCGAGATGGAGCGGTGCATGGCGCAGGGCTTCGGGAAGTGGAAGTTCCCGACCTTCACCGGCGGCGGGGTTCAGGTCGAGTTCCCGGTCAGCCTGGTCGCCAGGTAGCGTTCCGTCCGAGGGTCAATACCCAGGAGCCTGTTGGGGTAATGTGCCTACTGCGGTCGCCGATCCCTTCGGCCATGCTTCGTCGGCAATCGCCGACGTGCAGCAAGCTCGGAGAGCAACGTCGCCTCTCCTCGGATTGCAGAAAGCAGTCCGTCGTCGTCGCTCCTCGCCTGGCCTCGGTTTCGGCGGCCTCGCTACGGCGCCTTACCCCAACAGGCTCCTGGTGACCGACGCACGGCTGGAGCGCGTGAAGGAGCTGTCGGGCGCGGTCCAGGCCGACCCGTCGAGCATCGCGCGCCGGCTCGAGCTGGCCGCTGCGTTGCACCAGCTGGGGCGGCACGCGGACGCGATCGACCTCTACCTCGGCGTCGCCACCGCCTACGCCGACGAGGGGCGATACGCCCAGGCGATCGTGGTCTGCCGCGGCACCCTGGAGGTTGATCCCGGGCATCGCCCGACGGTGGATCTGCTCGAGTCGATCGCGGGCAAGCGATCCGCCCGTGAGCGTCGGCCGGCGAATGCGGCCCCGCAGTGGGGCGATTTTTCGGAGTCGGCCGGCCAGGTGGAGGAGGACACGCCGCTGCCGCTGCCGCCGTCGCCGGCGGTCACCGACCTGATCTCGATCGACTTTGACGACGGGGCGAACACCCGGCTTGGCTATCCGAGCCCGCCTGCCTCGGCGGATCCGGACGACTCCGATCGCACGGCGATCCGCGTCGCGACGGCCCAGGTGGTCGACCTGCGCGGCGGCGCGTTCGATCCGCGGGTGACGCCGGCGACCAATCCGATGGGGCGGCCGATCGGGGCGCGCGCGATGCCCCGGAGCGACGAGGGAGCCGCCGACTCTTCGCAGGGACGCGACACCGACCCCGATGTCCGGGAGCTCGCCGACGAGGACCGCGCCCAGCTCGCCGCGGCGCTCCGCGTGCCGTGGCCCAGCCCCGATCCGGCGAACCCTCCCCCGCCCTTCCCGCTGCTAGGCGATCTCCCGCGCGCGGCGTTCCTCGAGCTGGTGGCACGCCTGCGCGTGCGCCGGGAGCCCGCCGGGGTGCTGCTCCTGAAGGAGGGCGAGCCGGGTGATGCCTGCTACCTCATCTCGTCCGGGTCGGTGCGGGTGCAAAAGGCCGGCGTCGAGCTGGCCCGGCTCGGCGCGGGGTCCTTCTTTGGCGAGTTCGCGGTGCTCTCCGATCAGCGGCGCCATGCCTCGGTGGAGGTGGTCGAGGCGGTCGAGCTGCTGGAGATCTCGCGCCAGCTGGTCGACGAGCTGACCGCCGCGCACCCGGGGGTCGCGCGCACGCTCCGGCGCTTCTACAGCCAGCGCCTGATGGAGACGCTGATCGCCACGGCGCCGTTCTTCGCCCCGCTCTCCGCAGTGCAACGGGAGGAGGTGTCGGGGCGCTTTCGCCCGCGCCGCTTCGGACGCGCGGCGGAGATCATCGCAGAGGGCCAGCCGGGAGCCGGGCTGTACCTGATCCTGGTCGGGGAGGTCGAGGTGGTGCATCGCGAAGGGGAGGTCGAGTTGCCGCTGGCGGTGCTCGGCGAGGGGAGCTATTTCGGCGAGATGTCGCTGCTAAAGGGGGGCGTGGCCTCGGCGACGGTGCGCGCCACGCGGACCACCGAGGTGGTGCAGCTTCCCCCGCGCGACTTCTATGAGGTGGTCTCGTCGCACCCGGTGCTGTGGGAGTCGCTGCGCGTGGAGGCGGCCCGCCGCGAGCTACTGAACCACGCCCTCCTCGTCGGAGAGGCGCGCCTGAGCGGCGACGGAACGACCTACCTGCTGTAGCTACGGGACGGCGGGGGCGGGGGTGTGCACAGTGCCTGCGGTGTCGACCGGGTGATCGCCCTGGGCCGGCATCGGGTCGTTGTCCGCGGGGTGACCGCCGTGCGCCGGCATCGGATCGTTCTCGTCGGGATGCTCCCCGTCGGCGGGCATCGGATCGTTCTCGGCGCGGTCGCGGCCGAAGCGTGGGCCCCGATCGAGCAAGCCGGCGCGCTCGATCTGCGCGAGTGTGCCTTCGCAGACTCTCCTCGCCGCAGGCCCGCGCCCGATTTGAACCACCATCCTCGCGCTGCCCGCCACGTCTTCCAGGGAGACCTCCCCGGGTGGCACCGTGACCTGCCCACAGGCCGGCAGATCGGGCGCGGACAGCGCGACGCCGGACCGTCCCGGCTCGCCATCAAAGATGACCGCGCCACCGCAACCGGCGCCGAGGGCCGCCACCACCGCCACCAGACTCATCTTCACGGTCGTTCTCATGGTCGTGTCCCCGGTGCGCGCTAGAGCGCGATCCTGTATTCCTTGATCAACTGCGAGAGCCGCGGCCGCTTCATCTTCAGCAGCTCCGCGGCGCGGGTGATGTTGCCGCGCGCCTCGTGGAGGGCGCGGGTGATGCATTCGATCTCGATCTTCTCCTGCAGCTCGCGGAGGCCGATCCCTTCGGCGCCCAGGCGGTCCCATGCGCCGCTGTTCCCGTCGCTGGCGGCGTCCGCGGGCGGCGCCAGGGCGGGCGTCCTTTGCGGGGCCGGCTCGCGGCCGGGCGCGGCCACCCGGCGCGGTTCGCGGAGGATCTCGGTGTAGTCGGCGAAGTCGCGGAGGACGATCACCTCCCCGTCGGCGAACAGCGACACCGAGCGGAGGACATTGTCGAGCTCCCGCACGTTGCCGGGCCAGCCGTAGCGGCACAGGAGGTCGACGGTGCCCTGGGCGAGGCGCTTGACCGGCGTGCCGCGCTCCTTTGCGATCCGTTCGAGGAACGCCTCGGCGAGCGCCGGGATGTCCTCTGCGCGTTCGCGGAGAGGCGGCAGGTCGATCTGGATCCCCTTCAGACGGTAGTAGAGGTCCTCGCGGAACTCGCCGCGCGCCACCATCGCCTCGAGGTCGCGGTGGGTCGCGCACAGGATCCGGACGTCGACCTTGACCGGCGTGTTCGATCCCACCCGCTCGAACACCCGCTCCTGCAGCACGCGCAGGAGCGCCACCTGGGTCTTCTGCGAGATGTCGCCGATCTCGTCGAGGAAGAGGGTCCCCCCGTCGGCGGCCTCGAAGCGCCCCTTCTTGCGCTGGACCGCGCCGGTGAAGGCGCCGCGCTCGTGGCCGAACAGCTCGGAGAGCAGCAGCGACTCGACCAGCGCGCCGCAGTTGATCTTCACCAGCGGCCGGGCTCTGCGGGTCGATCCGGCGTGCAGCGCGTCGGCGATCAGCTCCTTGCCCGTCCCCGACTCGCCCCGGATCAGCACCAGCGAGTCGTGCGGCGCAACCTTGTCCATCAGCGCGAAGACCTGCCGGAGCCGCGGATGGCTGCCGAGGATGCGCCGGTAGCGGTCACTCGCCGGCGGTGGCGCGGGCGACGGCGCCGGGGACGGCTGGGGTGCCGCGCCCGTCCCGGGTCGCACCAGGGTCAGGTGTGGCGGGGCGGACTCGGGCCCCACGGGGGAGGGTGGGCGGCTCGACGGCATCGCCAGCGCGTGCTCGAGGGCGCGGCGCGCCTTGTCGGCCGCGAAGCCGGCGCGCAGCTCCTCGGGCACGCGAGCGCGCAGCTGTTCGTCGATCCGGCCGGCGAGGCGCGTCCGCCGATCGGCTTCGGCGGGATCGCCGGCGGCCTGAGCGACCTGGCCGAGAGCGAAGTGGCTGCGCCACTCGCCATCGAGATCACCGACCCGGTGGAAGATCTCGGTCGATTCGCAAAGCGCCCTGCGAGCCATGGCGAGGCGGTCCCGGGCCGATCCGGCGGCGGAGGTCTCACCCGCCAGAAGCAGCGCGCGGGCGCGGATGGCCTGGGAGTAGCCCGCCGCGGGCGCACCGTGGTCGAGCTCGCCGAGCAGGCGTTCGGTCGCCGCGATGTCCCCGCTGTCGAGATCGAGGCGTCCCAGGTAGAGCGTGGCCTCGGCGAAGCGCTCCCGGTTGTCCGAGCGCCGCGCGAGCGCCCGCGCCTCCTCGAAGCGCAGCCGGGCGGTGTCCGGGTCGCCGGCGCCGCGCGCGATCCGGCCGGCGATCACCGCCCGGTTGATCGCCACCGCCGAGGCCTCGTTGCCGCCTGCGAGCCGGTCGGCCAGCGCGGCCGTCGCCACCGCCTTTTCCTGTGCTCCGAGGTCGAGGTAGAGCCACGACAGGTTGACCGCCAGCCACGCCAAGCGCCCGCGGTGGCCGATCTTCTTGAAGGCCGCCACAGCGTCCTGGAAGTGGCGCAGCGCAGCCCCGTAGTTGCTCTTCGACTGCGCGAGCACCCCGAGGTTCTGGAGGCAGAAGGCGCGGTGGCGGTGGTCGAGCGAGGCGTCCGCCACCTGGAGCGCTGCCTGGTAGCACTCCGCCGCCCGCCCGTCGTCGCCGAGGCGGAGGTGCGCGATCCCCTGGTTGATCAGCGCCCGGGTCTCCTCGTAGACGATGCGGTGGGCGCGGGCCTCGGCGAGGTTCTCGGCGAACAGCGTGGCCGCGTCGGCGTAACGCCCCTCGGCGAGGTGGACCTTGCCGAGGGTGTTGCGGATCTCCAGACGCAGCCGGTACGCCTCGCCGTCGCCGTGCGCGGAGGCCTCCGCCGGGATCGCCGCCAGGCCGGCCTCGCAGGTCGCTCGGGCCTCGGCCGGGTGGCCGTCGAGGAAGCACACCTCGGCGAAGGCGGCGAGGACCCGCGCCATCTCGTCCGCGTCGGCGAGCTCGCGGGCCCGCCCGAGGGCAGAGCGGGCCAGGGCAAACTCGTCGCGCAGGAGGTGGAGCTGACCGATCCGCCGGTGGACCGAGGCGTCGTTCGGGGCGCGCCAGCGCAGGCGCTCGGCATTCTCGAGGGCACCGGCGTAGTCTCCGGTCAGACGCCCGAGCTCGACGCTGCGCCGCTCCAGCTCCTCGCGCATATCGTCCCGGGTGGTGAGCGCGTGCGCGCGCCCGTAGAGGGCCAGCGCGCGGTCGTAGCCGAAGGTCAGCTCGAGGCGCTCGCCGGCGGTCAACGCCGCGTCGACGGCGACCTCGCCCGCGCCGCCGCGGCACAGGTGCTCGGCCGCTGCCACGACGTCCGCCTCGTCGCCGCGCTCGGCCAGGAAGCGCCCGACCTGCGCGTGCAGGAGCCTGCGATCCGCCTCGCCTTGCGCCTGGTAGGTCGCCTCCTCGTCCGCCGATCGGGTGAAGCCCAGGCGCAGCTCCCCGTCGACCACCACCTTGGAGAGCAGCCTGGCCTCGACGAGCTCGGTGACCGCCCGGACGACCTCGTCGCCCAGCGGCTCGTGCGGGCCGGGGCGGCCGCCCGAAAGTCGGTAGAGCGCGTCCGGGCTCGCCGGGCGCCCGTAGACCGAGAGCGCCCGCAGGATCCGCCCTGCCTCGGGGGAGAGCCGCCCGCGCAGGGCGTGGAACAGCTCGTCGGCATCGGCAGGCCGTGCCTCGAGGAGCGCCTCCAGGGCGCGAGGACGTCCTCCGGTCGCCTCGGCGAAAAACTGGACCACCTCCGGCGACTGCAGGAACTCGCGGATCCCGCCGTCGTCCAGCCCGCAAAGCGCCACCCGCTCGGCGGCCACTCCCTCGAGCCAGTCGCCAGCGTCGTCGCGCGAGGTCACCACCAGCAGCCCGCGCAGCCGGTCCTCGATCGAGGCCGGAAGCTCGGGCGAGGCGAAGCGCGTCTGCGCGAGGTGCGCCGTGAGCTTGCGGCTCGCGGCGTCCGCGAGGTGAAGGTCGTGGATGACGATCACCAGCGGCTGGATCCGCGCCGCCTCCGCCAGGAAGGCCGCCAGCCGCTCGTAGAGGGCCACCCGCCGCATCTCCGAGGCCGCCGCCTCCCCTCCTCCCGGCCGCGCCGCGTTGCGCCCCTGCAGCGCCTCGCAGACCTCGAGCCCATGGGCCGCGGTCCGGCTCGCCCCGAGGTCGCCGAGCGCACGCACCGTCGCCTCGACCACCTCGAGCAGCGGCTGGAACGCCCGCGCACCCTCCCGCGAGCGCCCCTCCACCACGGTGGCCCCGCGCCCCTGAAGCCGCCGCCGGAGCTCCTGCATCAGCCGCGACTTGCCGATCCCCGCGGGCCCGGTCACGAGAGCCACACGCCCACGGCCGGTGGCGAGCGCCTCGTCGTGGAGCCTTTCCAGCGCCACCAGCTCACCCTCTCGCCCCACGCAGCGCGGCAGGCCACGGCGGTCGGCGATCGGCAGAGGAGCCGGGCGAGGCTCCAGCGGGGGGGTACGGCGGACGTCCATCAATTTCCTTCGCCCTCCATAGTACAGGGTAGGGGTAATACCCCGTCAAGTAGCAGGAACCCGGCCACCCTGCAGGTGCCGTGGCTGACAATAGATCCGGGAGTCTGGACTGTCGTGAAATCAGACAGTGGCTGGCCGAGCGGACGACACGTTAGAATCTTAACGCTTGCTTTCGAGGATCAGCCGCTCGTAGGCCTGGCCCGCCTCGCGGCTGACGGCATGGAGCGAGGCATCGGGAAGCGCCCGCGAGAGACCGTCCGCGTAGGCGAGCGCAATCACGCGGTCGCGCACCGCGATCGGCAGCAGCAGCACCTCGCCGGGGAGGGCGTCGATGGACTGGGCAAAGGCCCGATTGGCGGGCGTCTCCGGCAGCGGACCGCGGTAGGGGAGGCGCGAGCGGATCACGTCGCTGAAGAGCGAGGGCTCGTGGGTCGAGACCGCCAGCCGCTGGACCAGCGACGGATCGAGCTTCTCGCCGCGCCCGTCGAAGCCCTCCAGGCGGTCGCGGCGCATCACGAACAGGATCGCCCGCGGGGCCATCGCCGCCAGGTATTCGAGGAGGATGGCGGCGATCGCCTCGCGCGTCGCGGCGGTGCGAAGCGCGGCGAGGGGCGCCGGTGGTGGGTTGACCTGGAGGCCGGTGAGGGTGATCTTGCGGCGCTTCGGAGCCACCTCCTTCGGGTGGGTGAGGAGGATCGGGTCGGTCTTCGGGTCGTCTGGCGAGGGCTGGGGTGGGCCCCGGGGTGGCGCCTCCGCCTCGGCCTCGTTGGGGCGAGCGGCGAGCGGAGTCGGGGAGTCCGGTGGCATCGGCGCGTGCGCGGGCAGCGGCGTGTCGTCGGCGTGCTTGATCTGGGTGAGGAGCATCACCGGCTCCGGCTCCACGCGCGGCAGGCCGGCCATCCGCAGCGTCTCGTCGGCGCGCGGGACCGGCGTCGGCTGCGCGACCCGGGCGGTGATCGGCGGGGCGTCGAAGCGCACGCGGTAGTAGCGTTCGATCGCTGCGCGGATCAGCGACTCGGTGGCGACGGCGCGCTGGCAGAAGCGGTCGGTGAAGAAGGTCAGCTCGTCGACCACGTGGGTATCGGCCGGGTCGGCCATCGCCAGGGTGATCGTCCCCTCGGCGTCGATCTCGACGGGAAACACGCGAAACTCGGCCACCATGTCCGCGGGCAGGGCGGCGATCGCGCGCGACGAGACCCGGGCCAGCTGCGCCGCCGCGATCCTTGGCACCATCAGGCGTCGCTGGTAGAAGTTGACCAGCTGCTCCTCGTTGAGCACGCCGAGGCGCACCAGGCATTCGCCCAGTGTGTTGCCGTCGAGCTGGCGCAGTCGCTCCGCCTCGACGAGCTGCTCGTGCCGGATCAGTCCGTAGCGCACCAGCAGTGAGCCCGCGATGTAGGTCACGGCGCAGCGAATGTTCCACCCGCCGCCGGGGCTGTCAAGAAGGCCTTGGGCGTCGGGCGCTTAACGGAGAAGGGGGTCCCTCCGCTCACGGAGTCGTAGTCGTAGTCGTAGTCGTAGTCGATTCAGGGGCACTCGCGCGCGGGGGATCACCTCTCCGGCACAAGCGCGTGAGCATCTCCACGATGCGGGTCAGCAACACCATGGCCTGTCGCCGAGTGTCTTCCAAGGCGAGTTGCAGGACCGCAAAGGCATCCACGATCGCCTTGCACTCCATCGCGGAGCCC
>SHYY01000190.1 GCA_009692555.1 Myxococcales bacterium | reverse complement strand
ATGGAGTTGCTGACCCGCATCGTGGAGATGCTCACGCGCTTGTGCCGGAGAGGTGATCCCCCGCGCGCGAGTGCCCCTGAATCGACTACGACTACGACTACGACTACGACTCCGTGAGCGGAGGGACCCCCTTCTCCGTTAAGCACCCGAGGCGCGGCTTCGGGCGCAGCGCCGCGAGCAGGCCCGCCAGCGACGGGCCGGGCCGCCCCGCGGGCCCCAGGTCGCGCAGCTCGAAGAGCGGCGCAGTGTCGGGCGCGTCGTCGTCCTGGCAGTCGTCCCGGCGCGGGATCAGCGTCAGCGAGGGCGCGCCTTCCAGGCTCACCCGGTCGCCGGGAGAGAGCAATTCTCCGTCGGCGAGCAGGCGCGCGACGTCGCGGACGATCTCGGAGACGCGCTCGGAGTCGCGCCTCGGGACGCGGGCCGCCACGTCGGGACGGGCGAACTTCACGAGGCCGCGCGAGCGTACGATGTGACCGGCGCCGGGGCGCCGCTCCACCGCCTCCACCACCACGCGAACGTGCTCGTCGAGATCGAAGCCGCGTCCGTCCCGAAGCGCGGAGAGCTCCGGCGGCGTCCAGAGGCGCGCGGTGGAGCGATCGACCGCGAGCAGCAGATCGTCCTCGCGGGCCAGCGCGGAGAGCAGGGCGTGCGCCGCCTGCAGCACCTCCAGCGACGAGGGATCGGGCAGCGTCGCCGCGATCGTGGCGTAGCGCGCGCAGGTGGCCACCTCGCGCCTGGTGTGCTCATCGCACGATTCGAGCGCGAGCGCGGCGCGGCCCGACAGCGCCTCATCGAGCCTTCCCACGTCGGTGGCGCGGGCCCGCACGTCGATCTCCAGCGCGTCCCACGCCGCGTCATCAGGAACCAGCGTGCGTGCCCGTTCGAGCGCACCGTCGATCCGCGGTCCGAGGAGGAGCGCGTAGAGCTCGATGCGCGCCGGCCGGCGCATCGGCGTGCCCCACCGCGACCGCTCCCAGCGACAGAAGAGGGCCATGTGCGAGGCTCAGTACCCGAAGCGGAGCAGGAGCGCGTAGCCGCCCATCGCGGTGAACAGCAGGTAGTGAATGACCGCGTTCGGCGTGCCGAGCCGCAGCGGGGACAGCATCCCGAGGGCGTGAAGCGAGCGGGTCAGGAGGAGCAGCCCCCCGAAGACGTGCAGCGGCAGGCTCGGCGCGTGCGCCAGCTCGAGCAGCAGCAGGAGCACGATGCCGAGCGGCGCCCACTCCGCGTTGTTGCCGTGAGCGCGCACCAGGCGGTGCAGGGTTCCGGTCGGGACGCCGTCGGTGAACACCTTCATGCGCAGGCGACCGAGGCTCACCGACGTCCCGAGCAGCGTCGTGAGGAGCGCATTCAACGCGCCGTAGAGCAGGGTGACAGGGATCGGCATGGGGGGACTCCTCGTTTCCGTTTCCGTTTCCGTTTCCGACCTATTTCGCCGGGGCGCGACGGCGGCGCGAGGTGATGTCATCGCCCGGCTTGCGGCGCCTCTCCGCCCACACCAGGAACGCCGGCATCACCGCCACCGCCGCCAGCAGGCACGCCACCTCGCCGAGGATCGCCATCTTTCCGAAGCTGCGCAGCGCCTGGTTGTCGGCCACCAGCAGTGCGCCGTAGCCGATGATCGTCGTCAGCGAGCAGAGCGCGACCGCGCCGCCGGTGGCGCGCACCGCCCGACCCACGCGACCGCGCCCCTCGATGCGGTAGCGCAGGTAGATGTTGATCCCGTAATCGACCCCGATGCCGAAGGTGATCGGCAGCGCGATGAAGTTCAGGAAGTTGGTTCGCACGCCGGCCCACGCCGCCGCGCCGAGCATCCACAGCACGCCCGCGCATAGCGTGACGATCACCAGCACCGCCCCGCGCCGCCCGCGCGCGAGCGCCATCACCAGCAGCGCCACGCCGAGGAACGAAGCGGCGGTCGCCAGCGGCGCGTCGTGGGCGATGGAGCGGATCATCGCCGCGAAGATCACCGCGTGCCCCGACGAGCGCACCACCGTCCCGTCATGGAGCTGCATCTCGCCGATGATGTCGGCCATCCGCATCAGGTTGCGCCCGTCCCAGGTCGAGAAGCGCTCCTGGTGGTAGACCAGCACGATCCGCCCGAGGGCGTGCTCCTCGTCGACCTCGGTGAACGGCTGGCGGATCGCCTCGGGCAGCTCCTCGGCGGCGATCGGAGTCAGCCCCTCGGGCGGGCGCAGCTCGCGGATCTTCTTTCGCTCCTCGTCGCCGAGCAGCTTCAGCGCCGGGTCATCGCACAGCTCGCGCAGCTCCCCGAGCAGCGCGATCTTCTGCTCCTGCAGCGCGCGCGAGCCGGGAAGAAAGTCGTCGATCGTGCGGACGCTGCCGATCATGCTCTCGCCGGGGAGCGCCTTGTCGCGCTCGAAGATGACGCTGCGGATCTCCTCGGTGTGCTCGCGCTTGTCGGCGACGATCACCGCCGGGGTGAGCGTCTCGCCGAAGATCCGGTCGACGCGCGGAGCCAGCGCCGCCGCGCCCGATTCGAACGAGCGCCGGTTGCGCAGGTTGTTGAAGTCGTACTCGAAGGGATCGCGCAGGTAGGTGTGGATCGGCACCGCCGCAACCACGGTCAGCACCAGCGAGACCACGAGGAGCGCCCGCGGCGCGCGCGTGGCGAGGCGGCTCACCAGCTCGGAGAAGGCGCCCTGCAACGGTGGCGAGAAGCGCCGCAGCCGCGCGCTGCGCCGGTCGAACGCCGCCCACAGCGCCGGCAGGAGCGCCACCGTCGCCACCCACGCCATCACCATCCCGATGCCGCCGATCACCCCGAACTGGGAGAAGCCACGGAAGCGCGTCACGGTCAGCGATCCGTAGGCGATCGCCGCCCCGAGCGCCGCGATCGCCGTCGCCCGCACCGTCTGGCCGAGCGCCACCACCGTCGCCTCGCGCACCGCCATCCCGGCGCGCCGCTCCTCCTCGTAGCGCGCCATCTGGATGATCGCGAAGTTGATCCCGTTGCCGACGATGATCGACCCCATGAAGGCGGTCGAGGTGTTGAGGTAGCCGAACAGGAGCTGCGCGCAGGCGAACGCCACCGCCACGCCGAGCAGCGCCGGGATCGCCAGGTAGAGCACCGAGCGCACGCGGCCGTAGAACAGGATCACAGCGGCGCACACCAGCAGCACGCAGATCCCCGTCGCCCACGCCAGGTCGTTCTCGAGCGCCGCGCGCTCCTCGAGCTGCGCCATCACCGGGCCGGTCAACCCGACCCGGAGGTCCTTGTGGAACGTGGGCGGCTGAAGCTCGGCGATGATCCGCGACGTCTCCGCGAGCAGCCGCTCACCGACCCGCTCGCCGAACAGATCGCCGGGCGGCCGGATCACCACCGCGACGATCGAGCCCGGACCTTTCCCCGGGCCCCAGTCCCCCTCGAAGTAGCCGGTCGGAAAGGTGTCGAGGAGAGTGCGCTTCGCCTGGAACCGGGCCACCAGCTGCTCGGGCGTCTCGGGCTCGTCGAGATCGACCAGGAGCGGATTCTTGGCGTGCTCGAGCTGCCCGCGCAGGCCGTCGCGCAGCGCGGTCAGGAGCGGCAGGTCGGCGTACAGCCACTTGCGATCGGCGAAGAACTTCTTCTCGCCCTGCACCTCGAAGGCGACCATCTGGATGATCCCCGGCGGCAGCGCGTGCAGGCGGCGGGTGAGCTCACCCGCGAAGCGCAGGTTGGCCGCCCGGTCGGGGCTCTCCACCGCCACCTCGAGCACCTGCGTCCCGCCGATCTTCCTCCCCGTGCGGTTCAGCTCCTCGACCGCCGGATCGCGCGACGGCAGCAGCTCCGCGACGTTGGTGCGGAGCTCGAGGTGGGAGGCGGTCCACGTCGCTGCCGCGCTGCAGGCGAGCGCGAGGAGGAGGACCAGGCGATGGCGGCGCCCGACCCAGTCACAGTAGCGTTCGAGCAGGGGAAGCCGCCCGGGCGTCGTTGGAGGAGGCGTCATCCCGGAAGGCTGGCGAAGCTAGCACGTCCCGGCGGGGATCCCAACGGTACGACGCCGCTCCGTCGCCGCTCCGGGGCGGTCGATGAGGTTCAGCCGCCGGGGCGCTGCCGGAGGGCCTCGTCGCAGCGCCGGACGCCGCCCTCCCACTCGACCGCCGCGGCCAGGCTGCGCGCCTCGCCGCGCCAGGCGCGGGCACGTCCTTGCGGACCGGTGGCGACCTCGTCGCTCGCGGCGTCGATCAGCAGGCGAGCCACCGCGCGGCGGTCCCCCTCGCGGCGGAGCAGCGCGATCGCCGCGAGTCGGTGCGGTGCCGCGTCGGCGCGCCGCCCCACGGCGCACTCGAAGTCGGCGAGCTGCTCATGGGCGCGCGCCTGTCCGGCGACGGAGCCGGCGCGCTCGGCCTGTCGGAGCGCACCGAGCGCCTGCCGCCGAGCGGGGTCGCTGCGCCCGAGCGCGGCGTGGATCTGCGCGATCGCGAGGGCGATCCGCCATCCGCTGAGCGGCGAACCGCCCGGGAGGCCGCGCCCGCCTAGGCCGCAGGCGAGGAGCGCCTCCCGGAGGTGCTGGAGCGCCCCGCCGGGATCGCCGCGGCGCTGCAGGAGTCCGCCGATCTCGAGCGACAGCTCGGCGCAAAGCGGCAGGTTGCCCGACGAGGAGGCGTGGGCGAGCGCGCCGCGAAGCACCTGGTACGCCTGCTCGTCGTCGCCGGTGGAGTGGAGCAGGCGTCCGAGGCCACGCAGGACCAGGGCGGTGGTCTCGGGGTCCTTGCCCGCGCGTTCGAACGCCTCGCGGAGCACCGTTTCGGCGAGCGCGCCGTCGCCGGATCGAAGCAGCGCCTCGCCACGGCAGGCGCCAATCCGCGCCAGGCGGGTTCCATCGCTCTCCTCACCGCGCACGAAGGCCGCGCGGGCGAGGTCGAGGGCCGCCTGGTAGCAGGCCGCGGCGCCGTGGTCGTCGAGCGCCGCGTGCCGCGCGTCTCCTGCCTGCTGGAACAGCTCCACCGCGTCGCCGCTCCCTCCGGCGCGGGAGGCGTGGCGGCCGAGGACCGCCGGACCGACGCTCGAGCCCGCGAGAAGGAGCGCGAGCTGCGCATGCAGCTGCCGACGCGCCTCGGCCGGGATCCCATCGTAGGTCACCTGGGCCAAAAGCGCGTGGCCGATCCGGGCCACCCCGTCGGCGAAGGCGATCATCCCGCGCCGCGTGAGCGTGGCGAGTGCGGCGTCGACGTCGTCACCCGGGCGCATGAGCTGCGCGATCAGATCGCGCGGCGCCTCGCCGCCGATCACCGCCGCCGCCTGCAGGGCACGCCGCGCATCGGGGGGCAGCCCGTCGATGCGCGCGGAGAGGAGTGCGCAGAGCCCGCCCCCGGAGGGGGTACCGCCGTCGACGATCACCCGCACGATCTGCTCCACGTGGAGCGGCAGGCCGTCGGCCACCGCGAGGCACACCGCCAGGCGATCGGCGCCCGGCGAGGAGCCCAGGATGGCGTCGACCAGATCGCACAGCTCGTCGCCGGTCAGCGGCGCCAGCGCGATCACTTCGCCCGCCTGAAGCCGCGCGGTCCGGGGGTGGTCGGATGTTGTCGCGATCACCACCAGCTTCCCATCACCTGGAGTCAGGAGGAGCCGCGAGACCAGCGCCAGCAACGGGCGGTCGTAGGCCTCGACGTCCTCGAACACCAGCACCGTCGGCGGCGAGCTCGGGCGGCCGCGGAGCGCGCGCAGGGCGGCGGAGTCGCACTCCCGACGGCGCACGGCGGGCTCCAGCTCGCCACGCCCGCCGATGCGGAACAGCTCGGCCAGGCCGGGCCGCACGTCGCCGGCCGCGAGGCCGCTCGCTTCGGCGCCCCGTCGCAGCTCCGGCAGCCCCGTTGGGAACGACACGCCGAGGCGCGCCGCCACCGCCTGCCGGACCGGCCGCCAGGATTCGGCGACACCGGTCGGGTCCGGGCCGAAGCGGAGGCAACGGTGGCCGCGGGCCGCCGCGACCGGCAAGAGCTCGTCGATCAGGCGGGTCTTGCCGACGCCCGCCCGGCCCCGCACGAGGAGGGATCGGCCACCGGCCTGCCCGGTGAGGAGCTGCGAGGCGGCGTCCAGCTCGCGCCGCCGTCCCACCAGCGGGAGAGGAAATCGGATCGCCGGCTCGCCCGTCGCGGGCCGCGGTCCGGCATCGCGGCGAACACCGGACGCGGGAGCCACCCGCCTTGCGCTGCAGCGCGCGCACAGGGTCGATGGCTCGGGGGGCGCTCGTCGCACTCCGGGCAGCGGGCGGCCGGCCGGGGCGGAGGCGAGGGCCGCAGGCCGTCCAGGAGCGCCGCCCCGAACTGGGCGGCGGAGGCGTAGCGGTCGTGGGGCGCCTTGGCCCGCGCGCGCAGGGCGACCGCCTCGAGCGCCGGGCAGATCGCCAGATCGGGGCGACGCTGGCTCGGCGGCATCGGCAGAAGGGTGAGGTGGCGGGTGAGGGTCTCGAAGGTCGAGCAGCCCGCGAACGGGGTCTCGCCGACGAGCATCTCGTAGAGCAGGACGCCGGTGGAGTAGACATCGGCGCGCCCGTCGATCTCGCCGGAGCAGATCTGCTCGGGGGCCATGTAATGCGCGGTGCCGCAGACGAACTCGGGGGTGCTGAGCCTGGGTGTGGTGCTCTCCAGGAGCTTGGCGATCCCGAAGTCGCAGACCTTGATCAGCTCGCCGCCGCCGTGCAGCTGCTCGACGAGGATGTTGTCGGGCTTGAGGTCGCGGTGGACGACGCCGAGGGAGTGGGCCTCGTGGAGACCGCCGAGCACCTGGCGGAGGAGATCGATGATCCGCGACGGCGCGATCGGGAACTCGCGACGCAGGATCTCGCCAAGGGTGCGGCCCCGCACGTGCTCCATCACGAGGTAGAGCAGGCCGTCTTGCGTCTCGCCGAAGTCGATGATCGCGATGCTGTTCGGGTGGTTGATCCGGCTGGCGGCGCGGGCCTCCTGATGGAAGCGCGGGCGCATCTTCGGGTCGCGCGCGAGATCGGGGTTCAGGATCTTGAGCGCCACCGAGCGGCCGAGCGGCATCTGGTCGGCGCGGAAGACCACGCCCATCGCGCCCTCGCCGATCAGCTCGCGGATCACGAACTTGCCACCGATGACCGACCCGGGCGCGAACAGCACCTCGGTGCGCGGTGACGCGGGCCTAACGGCGGCGGAAGACATGCGGCTCCCCCGGGTGAATCAGGTCCCAGCAGCCCGCGGCGTCGCACAGCGCGAGCTCCACGCGCCCGAAGAGCAGGGTCGCTCCCATCGGCACCTCGCGCGGAGCTCCCTGGACGGGGAGGCGCTGGCCGAGCAGCCACGATCCGTTGCTCGATCCTGCGTCGGTCACTTCGACCCGCCCATCGGTGACGCGGAAGTAGGCGTGCACTTTCGAGATGGTGACGTCGGGGATGGCGAGGTCGCTGTGGGCGGTGCGCCCGAGGGTGATGATCGACGGAAACGGCCCGGTGCTCTTGCGCAGCGCCAGCACGAGGGCCCGGGCATCCCCGTCCTGGACATCGGTGCTGGTCAGAGTTCGCGGGACCCGCGCGGCGCGCATCAGGCTGGCCCGGTTGACCAGCAGCAGAAACGGGCAGTGGGCGATGAAGATCGCGCGAGTGGTGCGACGAACGAGCTCGCGATAATCGGCGGGGAGGTGCGCGGCGACCGGATCGGGGGCCGCAGCGGGCTCGGCCGCGGAGGGGGCGCCGGCGCCGATGAAGGGAGTGGAGAAGGGGAGGCGGGCGGGTCTGGTCATCGACTTCCTCGCTGCTGGGGCGCCGAGCCCCCCATCGCGGGCTGCGGGTGTTACCAAACGGACACACGCAGCAAGCGCCGCGCTGGATTGATCCCCGCTCGCGACAATGGCAAGTAGCAGCGCCTGGGGGCGGGAGGCCACAGATCCGGCAGGTGGCGCCTGCCATCCGGGTGACCGGCGCCATGGCAGTGGCAATTCGGCGCGCGAAGTGTGTGCTCGATCTCAATCGCGGTACGGGTTATGGAGGGGCGTGCAGCGGCGATCGGTGATCATCGGCGGGGGCGTGATGGGGTGCGCCATCGCGCTACGGCTGGCGCAGCGCGGGTTCGCGCCGCTGGTGCTGGAGCGGGCCGTCCCCGGTGCGGAGGCGTCGAGCGCCGCGGGGGGGATCCTGGCTCCGCAGCAGGAGGCGGAGGGGCCCGGGCCGGGGTTCGAGATGGGACTGCGCTCACGCGCGCTCTTTCCGGGGCTGGTGGAGGAGCTGCGGACCGCCACCGGGGTCGACGTCGGGTATCGCGCGTCGGGGCTGATCGCGCTGGCCGACGAGGCGGGGGCGGCGGCGCTCGCAGCCCGGGCGGAGTGGCAGCTCGCGCGCGGGCTGCGGGTGGAGCGGCTCACGCTGGCGGAGGCGCGGGAACGGGAGCCCGCGCTCGGGGAGTTCGCCCTCGCGCTGCGCTTTCCCGACGAGGCGCAGCTCGATCCGCCGCTGTTCGTGCGGGCCCTGCAACTGGCGGCGGCGCGCGCCGGGGCCGAATTTCAGTCGGCGCACGTGCGGCGGGTGCTCCACGACGGCCAACAGGCGCGCGGCGTGGATATCGAGGGCGAGACCGTCGAGAGCCCGATCGTCGTCGTGGCGGCGGGGAGCTGGTCGGGGCTGGTCGACGGGGCGGCGCTGCCGGCACGAGCGGTGCGGCCGATGCGCGGGCAGATGGTGGAGCTCGAGACGCGGCCTTCGCCGATCGGCCACGTCCTGTGCGCGCCGGGGGGCTACCTCGTCGCGCGCAGCGACGGGCGGATCGTGGTCGGCTCGACGATGGAGCTGGTGGGCTTCCGCAAGGAGGTGACCGCCATCGGGCTGGAGACGCTGTGCGCGCTCGCGCGGCGCGTGGTGCCGTCGCTGGCCGAGGCGCCGGTGCGCCGCTTCTGGGCCGGCTTCCGCCCCTTCACCGACGACCACCTCCCGTTCATCGGGCCGACGCCGATCGCCGGCCTGCACCTCGCGACCGGCCACTTTCGCAACGGGATCCTGCTCACGCCGATCACCGCCGACGCCGTCGCTGCGGTGATCGCCGGCGACGAGCCGCCGATCGATCTGACGCCCTTTTCGATCACCCGCCTCGGCTGACCGTCACGGAACGAAGGTCACCTTCTTGCGGGGATCCGGCACGTGGATCCGCGTCTCGACGAAGTTCGGGTAGCGGTTCTGCCCCTCGGCGAAGGTGTTGGAGGCGTTGATCACCATCCGCACCAAGTAGTCGCCCTCGGGGAGGCCGGTGATGTCGATCCACTGCCCGGGGAGCTGCTTGTAGTACCAGTCGCCCCAGCCGGAGGTGATCCCCTGGTAGTCGCAGTTGTAGCCGTGGCTCTTGCCGCCGCCGTACCTCAGCGAGTCCTCCATGCAGAAGCCCTGCTTGTGCCCCGCGGCGGCGACGGCGCCGTCGAGGCCGAGCAGGAGGTAGTCGGCGAAGCCGTGGAGGTGGTAGTGCCCGTGGCAGGGCGAGAACTCGAACCAGTCGTGGTAGAGATTGGCGGGATCGGCGCGGTCGCCGACGACGAGATCGCCGTCTCCGGCGTTGATGATCACCGTGTCGAAGCGGAGCAGGCGGCGGTAGCCGGTGCCGAGGATGGCGCCCTCGATCACCGAGCAGTCGTCGGCGGCGAACAGGCGGTCGACGATCTCCATCTGCGAGACGAAGCGCTTCGGGTCCGGGGTGAGGTCCGGGCGGCCGCCGTTGTCGTAGATCGGGAAGTCGTTCGACACCGACGAGCGCTGCGCGAGCGCGGGCAGCGAGCTCAGCATCACGGCGACGAGAATCGTGCGATTCATGGTCGCCGCCTCTGGAAATATCGTTTCAGCCGATGATCGTCGGGCAGCCGAGGGTAATCTCGACTTTCGGGTTGTTGGCGGCCTGGATGTCTGTGCAGGCTTTGCCGATCAACTCGACTTTGCCGTCTTTGGAGTAATCCCAGCATCCCGGCATCAGGCAGGCGTTCTTCGGGTCCATCCGGCGCTTCAGGTCGACGGTGACGCCGCCGATGGTGTGCTTCACGTTGACGAGGTCCTTGTCGACCACTCCGCCGTCGACCTGGGGAAGCTCGAAGGTGCAGCCGAGCACCTTGCCGCGGACCGCGGTGATCGCGTCGGCCAGCGCCTGCGGCTTGAAGTTGTTCTGGGTGAGATCGAAGTGGCAGGAGACCTGCGGGTCGGGGGAGTTTTGCGCGAAGGTCTTGCCGGTGCAGTTGGCGGGGATGTTGGCGGGGGAGCCGGCGGCGGCGAGCGCGGAGAGGGCGGCGCGCATGTGGTAGGGAGGGAAGTCGCAGCCCTTGGGGTCGTAGGTGTCGGCGCCGGGGACGCCGACGACGAAGGTCTCGACGGGATTCTGCGGATCCTTGTTCGCCGCCTGGAGGAGGGCGACGATGTTGTTCGGGTGCTCCCAGTCGACCGTGCAGCCGTTGCAGTCGGGGAAGCCGGGGCGGGCCGGCTTGGAGAGCTGGTTGCAACTGATGGTTCCGTCGGTGACGACGAACAGCATGCGCTTGCCGCCGGGGAGCTTGAAGCCCTGCAGCGAGAGCAGCGCCGCCTGGATGGCGTTGTAGAGCGGGGAGGCGTCGCCGAGGCCACCGCCGCCCGGAGCGTTGTTGCCAAGCCAAGCTTTCACGTCGTGGCGGACCCCCATGTTGTCGCCCGATTTGAGGAGGCCGGAGAGCTTGAGATCGATCTGCGGAAACGGCGGGGCCTGGCATGCGACCGGGAGGTTGAAGATGCACTGCGGGCCGTTGACGTTGCCGCTGGGGGCGGCGTAGAGGCCGACGTACATGGTGTCGAAGACGTCCGAGTCGAGGGCCTGGACGATCGCCTGCGAGGCGAAGACCCATTTGTTGTTGTCGGCCATGCTGTCGGAGCGATCGAGGACCACCAGCAGCGCGGCGGGCGACTGCTTGCCCTGGTAGGTGGCCTTGCCGCAGGTCATCTGCGCCATGTCGGTGGAGGAGTTGACCGGGACGCTGAAGTCGGTGAGGGAGAAGTCGGACGGGGTGGTGGCGAGGTCGGCGGTGACCACGACGACGAGGTCGGGGATCTCGGCAGGTGGCTTCGCGCGGCCCCCGGAGTTACCGCAGCCGGCGACCAGCGCGGCGACGAGAAGGGTGAGGGTGCGAAGGGCCATCGGGACCTCGGTGCGTGGAAGTGGAGAGAGGCGGGGCGATGATCGCAGAGGGGGCGGCGGGTGTAAAGCGGCCTGAGGCTGGGCTCAGGCTGGGCTCAGGCTGGGCTCAGGCTGGGCTGGGTGCGCCGGGCTACGGCTTGGTTGTGGCGCTGACCTCGACGGTGTTGCTGTCGCTGTTCTTGGCCTCGTCGAGGGCGCGGACGACGGCGTAGTATTGCTGCGCGGCCTTCAGGCCGGGGGCGGTGTACTCGGCGGCGCCGGTGATCTTGTCCCAGGGTGCGCCGAGGAAGTTCTGGGCGCCTGCGGCTTCGGAGAGGTAGACCTCGTAGGTGATCTTCGCGGGCGGGGAGCGATCGTCCGTGGCGGCGACCCAGGTCAGCTTGATCGAGGCCGGGTCGACGGGGAGAGCCGAGGTCGCGCCGGCGAACTTCGGGGCGGTGGTGTCGCCCTGCATGGTGATCGGCACGCAGCGTCCGGCCTGGCACTGGAGCGCGCCGCCGCACTCCTTGTCGGTCGTGCAGGCGGGGATCACGAGGTCGGCCGGGCCGGCGTCCTCGGGGGCCGGTCCCCCACCGGCGGTGCAGCCGGAGAGCGACAGCAGGAGGAGGCCGCAGGGCAGGAGGGCGCTTCGCATTCGCGGCGAGGGTCGCACGGGGCGCGATCCTCCGTCAAACCGGCCTGCCGCGTGGGGTGCTTAACGGAGAAGGGGGTCCCTCCGCTCACGTAGTCGTAGTCGTAGTCGTAGTCGATTCAGGGGCACTCGCGCGCGGGGGATGACCTCTCCGGCACAAGCGCGTGAGCATCTCCACGATGCGGGTCAGCAGCTCCATGGCCTGTCGCCGGGTGTCTTCCAAGGCGAGTTGCAGGACCGCAAAGGCATCCACGATCGCCTTGCACTCCATCGCGGAGCCCCGGGCGATGCTGT
>SHYY01000001.1 GCA_009692555.1 Myxococcales bacterium | reverse complement strand
GGGTGGCCAGGGTGGTCGGTTGGCAGGATGAATTTGTTGCGGGAGGAAGTTCGATTGCCGTCGCTGCGGACGGGACGACTACGACTACGACTACGACTACGTGACGAGCAAGAGCCAGCAAGAGGGCCCCCTCCGCTGTTCAGCACCCCGCACGGCACTGTCCGTCGCACGGCACGGGGCGCGGTTCCCTGTTGTCGGGACGGCGGGCGCCGCTGGTCGTAGATTGTTCCTGGTCGGCTTGTCTCCCTCACCCGCTGGCGGGTGAGGGTGAGGGTGGGCGTCGTGGAGCTCCGTCCAGAGTCGGCTCGCCACTGCCTCGGGCTCGCAGAGCACATCATGGTTCGTCGATCCGCGGCGCTACCGCGCCTTTGCGTGTCTCCGCTGCGCGCGCGATCGGCTGGCTCCTTCGGCGAGCCAGCGACGGAGAACAGCCTGGTACTTCGTGCCGGTGAGCGCGGCCACCGCGCGGGCCGCTTCGATCTGATCGGTCCCCACGCGCAGCGTGATCGGTCGCAGGGTCGAGCGCGCGCGGATGGCTTCGACAAGCGCGGGATCGAGATCGATCGGCAGCGACCCGGCGCGACCCCAGTCGATGGCTTCGAACGCAACGGCGTCGGGATCGCGCTCCTCCGGCGGTCGCCGCGCCGCGTGCTTCCTAGCTGTCATCGAGCCCTTTTGCTCGCGCGTACTTCTTCCACCAGCCTGGATTGGACGGCTCATAGGCGGTCACCACCTTGCACCGATGGGTTTCGTCCCGGTCGAAACCAAGGATGCGCATGACGTATTGTACCTACAAGATCGATGTACACAACCGGCAAGCGGTGTGGATTGGGGGGAAACGGGAGCGGGAACGGGAACGCCAACGGGAACGGGAACGGCAACCAACGGAGCCGCGGACCGCGCGCGGGCGAACTGTCCACGCGACCCGGCCGGCAACCACCGCTGTCGGCGCGCGCGTCAGCCTAGCCGCGCAGCGATGGTGCGGGCGCGCCCGGACACGAAGCACTCGAAGGCCTCCCCGGCCAGCGATTCGGGATCGCCGCCGGAAGCTGCATGGAGGAGCAGGGCCGCAGCCGCCGCAGCCCGTCGCGCCTGGACCGGGTGGCCGTCGAGGGCCTCCCGGTTGGCCTCGGCCGCGGCGAGGTCGATCTCGAACTCCGAGACCACATGCGGCGGCGCTTCGTCCTCCGGCTCGGGGGCGCCGAAGCCGCGCAGATCGATGGGCGTCGCGCGCGCGGCGTCGGCGTAGGCCACGCGCACCAGCTTGCCCGGGCGCGCCTCGGGCAGCCCCCCGAGCGCCTGCACCACCAGCCCCCGCGAGACGCCCAGCCGCCCGAGCGCCGCCGCCGTCGGCTCGAGGTAGGGTGCGTGGAAGATCCCCACCAGACGGAGGAGCGGTCCGAGCGGCGAGACCAGCTTGGCGAGCGTCTGCGCAGCGGTGCGCACGCCGAGCAGCGGCCGCAGCGCCACGAGCTTCGCCAGCGGCGGGCAGGTGAGCGCCAGATCGCACGCAGCCACCCCGGCCGTGGCGAGATCGCGGGAGGCGCGCGCCGGATCGAGCGCACCGTCGAGGCCGATCGCCCGCAGCCCCGCCGCGAGGCCGTGCCGGGCGAAGCGCGAGCCCGCATCCACCCCGAGGCACACCGGCACACCGAGCGCCGACGCCGCGCACATCGCCGCCGGCAGCAGCGACGGGATCCCGACGTGCCCATCGCCGTGCCCGTCGACGGCGAGCGTGCCAGCGGGCGCCTCGATCGGCACCGTGTGGGCGGTGAGCACGTCGGTGAAACCCGCCAGCTCGTCGGCCGTCTCGCCCTTCATCCGTAGCGCGAGCAGGAACGCGCCCACCTGCACCGGATCGACCTGCCCCGCCGCGATCAGCCCCATCGCCGCGCGCGCCTCCTCGCGGGTCAGCGCGCGCGCCCGCTTCTGCCCGGCGCCAGCGGCCTTGATGTAGCGATGCACGGGCGCGAGTGTAGCGTGCCGGCGGGCTATTGATAAGGACGGGCGCGGCGCCCTATCCTGCCGCGATGGATCTCGCCGGCAAGGTCGCGCTGGTCACCGGAGGCGCGCGGCGGGTCGGGCGGGCGATCGCCTTCGAGCTGTCGCGGGCCGGGGCGCAGCTGGTGATCCACTTCCACGAATCGCGCGCCGAGGCCGCGGCGGTGGCGGCGAAGCTGGCGACGGGCAGCATCGTCCAGGCCGATCTCCGCGACGCGGCGGCCTGCCGGGCCCTGATCGACGCTGTGCACGCGCAGCACGGCCGCCTCGACCTGCTGATCAACAACGCCGCCGACTACCGTCGCGCCCCGTTCGCCTACGAGGAGGAGGCGGCCTGGAGCGAGCAGCTGGCGCTCAACCTGGTGGCCCCGGCGCGCCTGGTGCGGCTCGCGCTTCCCCTCGGCATCTCGTCGGTGGTGAACATCGTGGACGTGGCGGCCTGGCAGCCCTGGAAGCACCACGCCGCCTACGCCGCCTCGAAGGCGGGCCTGGTCCAGCTCACGCGCAACCTGGCGCTCGAGCTGGCCCCGAGCGTGCGGGTCAACGCGGTCGCCCCGGGGACGGTGGTCTTCCCGCCCGATTTCTCCGATGGCGAGCAGGACGCGATCATCCGGCGGATCCCGCTCGAGCGCATCGGCGACCCGGCCGACGTCGCGCGCGCCGTCCGGTTCCTGTGCAGCGAGGACTACCTGACCGGCGTGGTGCTCCCCGTCGACGGCGGGGCGCACCTCCGCTAGGGCTAGGACGCTACGCCTTTTCTCGTGCTCGTTTCAGTCCCGTTTCCGTTCCCCTTCCCGTCCCCGTCACCCCTCCCGCCCGTGCAGACCGAACCCGCATGCAAGCCGGCATGGTCGCTCAGACTCGCCTTTCGCCGTTTTTCGGCCAGGTGTGGGGCCCCTCGTCGAGAGAGGACGCCGAGTTTTGGTGGAAGTGGGTAGGGTGGGAGCGCCTCTGAAAGCCGCGCACGGCGCGGCCGGCGGGGAGTCCCGCCGTGGCAGGGTGGGAGGCTCGGCGAGCTTTACTCGTCGAGGGAGGCGGCACGCACTCCCCTCGATCGACTGACTGGCTGTCGCCCGCAAAGGGCGAAGGCCAGTCAGAGCGCCGCCGGTAGTCTGGTTCAAGGAAAGTCGGAAGCCGGCGGCACGTCCAGGGCAACGAGGGCTGCTCGAGTATCGGCTTCGAGGAGTTGGAAGGCCGGCAGTTGGCGCAGCGGGGACCAGTCGTCGATGAGGTCCGCGAGACGATGTGCGGCCTTTTCGGGACTGAATTTCTTTGCCCTCCGCCCCGTCGCTCCGCTGGCGGTTCTCAGCGCCTGATGCAGGATGCCCTTCGGGTCGGGCAGTGCCTCCCACTGGCGCCGAGTTGGCAGTTCCAGTGGCGCGGTACTTGACGGTCTCCCCGCAGCCCGACGCAACGCGTCCGCGTTGTGGAGTAGCCACGCCCCTTGCATCCGAACCGGCACGACGCAGACGTGGGAGCATCCTGTCCCGTTGGCGCCCCAAATTTCCTCGTAGCGAAGCCGCGGTTCCTGGTTCTCAGCGTCTCGATGTACGAAGAGCAGGCGGCAGGGGTAGAGTTCGACGGCAAGGGTGAGGCGCTCGCCAAGGCCCATCGGAGGGTTCGGCACGCCTCGCAGGTCGGCCCACCGCACCTCGATGGCCGCGAGGGTGATCTTCCCGCACAGCCACCGCAAGATCGGGAGGAGAACGGTGTCGGAGGGCCCGTCGGTCACCAGTGTCGCCTGCGTCGTCACCGGGTCCGCTCCGCCGCGAGACCGGGAAGGAACATCTGCATGTCCTTGCGGTCCATGACGCGCGTAGTCACGCCAACGCGCGGACCGCCAGTCGATGTCTTTTCGATCACGGCGAATGGATTGAGGTACGCGAGGAGGTCTCCGCGCGTGACCGTTAGCACCTGGGGCGTTGCAGTGTGCCGCCAGGTTCTCGTGAGATGGCGGACCGACAGTTGAGCCTCTTCGACACCTGCCACGATCGCGTGGATGGGATACGCGACCAGCAAGGCGCCATCGTGAACGCACGCCACGACGGACGGTGAGTGCGTGTTGATAATGACCTGGCGCAGAGGATTGTCGTGGTCGACGGGCAGCTCGACGTCCACGGCCAGATCGCCGAGCAACTCCATGACAGCGGCGATACGGAGCGGATGCATCCCGTTTTCGGGCTCCTCCAGACAGAGGAGACGCCGGCTCTTCGGGTCGGCCTCCATGACGGTCAGCGCGAGGAACCCGAGGGTGCCATCCGAGAGCGCGCCGGCGACGTGCTGCGTGTCGTGCCGGTCCGTCATGACGATGCTAAGCAGATTGCGCTTCTCGTCCACGTCGACGGTGATCCGGCGAACGTTCTCGACCAAATTCGACAGGCGGTTGGCAACCTGCGCGTAGACGTCGGAGGCACCGCCGACGCGTGCGCGTTCGGCCGTCTGCGCGAGTTCGTAGAGAGTCGCCGGAAGGTGGGCCCCGTTGGGGCCGATGGAACGTGACGCCGTGAACCCGTCGGGGGCCCGGAGCGCCGACGGCTCGAGCTGGAGTTGGGTCCAGCTCATCATCTCCTGCCGGGCGAGTACGAGGGTGCGGTGCTCCGCGGCGTTGTTCACCGACGAGAGCATCGTTCGGGGCAGGCTTGACGCCGGAACGCGGCGGGGGCGCCCACCTCCCTTCCCACCAATGCTATCCGCGCGAAGTGAGACGATCGTGATTCCGTCCTCATCCTCGGTGGAGATATAGGGACTGGTTCGGCGCCCCGTCACTACGGAGTCGCGCCACGCCTTCGTGTGCGGGAATCCGAGGAGTACCTTCGCTTCCGAGCGGTTGAGGTGAACCCATGCGCTCCTTGGCCACCTCCAGAGTGCCCATGGCCTTGACGGTCGTGTCGGCTCGATAGCGAAGCTCCAACTCGTACCGCAAGAACGTCATGGACGCCTTTGCCGGCTGGCCCAGGCCGTCCTCTCCCTCATCCGGGATGACGAACTCGATGGTGAATCGTATCCGGTCGGCGGTCCGATCCCCCACCCTCCGGAAAATGCTCTGCACGTCACCCCGCGCCTCGGTGCCGCGGACTGCCAGTGCGGCCTCCACCAGGGGCCGGTCCGCCAGGGCCGATAGGAACGCGATGGCATCGAAGAGATTGGACTTGCCGACGCCGTTCGGGCCCGCGACGCAGGTGAAGGGTCCAAAACGGACATCGAGCCCGTCGAGGTTCTTGAAGCCATCAACCTTCAAGCGCGTCAGCATGTCGCACTCTTGGTGCAGTGACTCCAGCCCACTCCTTGCTCCTGTACGACCTACTCCAGATCCTCCGCCAGTGACTCCCGCGTCCCCTCGCTGAGCACCGTCTTGCACTCGTACCCCGGAAGATCGCTCACCAGCGCGACCTCCGTCCCGGCCGTCGCCAGCCCCCTACGCGCCTCCACGGGTAGCGGGAACTTCACGTACTGCACCGCCGAGATCCGCTCCCCCTCGCTCCGCCCCGCCTCGAACTGCGCCCTCACCGCGATGCCCCCGACCACCAGCGAGACATGCTCGTCGATCCCCACCAGCCGGTGCAGCGTCGGCCGGATCGCCTCCGACGACACGATCTCCACGAACAGCGTCGCCGACAGCTCGCCCTCGTCGGGCAGGAGCGAGTTGTAGACCTCGATCTCCGCCTGGATCTTCGCCGGATCCGCCAGCTCCTCCGCCCGCACCATCTCCTCCACCTGGAAGATCATCGTCGCGCGGTTCTCGAACACCAGCGTCACGTGCTCGCCGAGCGCCACCCGCCGGGCGCGCTTCAATTCGATCACGCGCTGGCGGGCAGCATCGCGCGCGCGCTCGTAGAGCCGCAACGGGCGAATATCGGCGAGCGTGAGCTTCTTCATGAACGCGCCTCGGTGGCGTCGGTGGGGCTTTTTTCAGGGACTGCGGAAACTACTAATCGAGCGAGTCGAGTCCCTTCTGGAAGCGCCCCGCGTGCGACTTCTCGGCGCGCGCCAGCGTCTCGAACCACTCGGCGATCTCCTCGAAGCCCTCCTCGCGCGCCCCCTTGGCGAAGCCCGGGTACATCTCGGTGTACTCGTAGGTCTCGCCGGCGATCGCCGCGGAGAGGTTCAGGCGCGTCGTGCCGATCGGCTTGTCGGTCGCCGGATCGCCCACCTGCTTGATGTACTCAAGGTGGCCGTGCGCGTGGCCGGTCTCCCCCTCGGCGGTGTCGCGGAACAGCCCCGCGATGTCCGGGTTGCCCTCCACGTCGGCCTGCTTCGCGAAGTAGAGGTAGCGTCGGTTGGCCTGCGACTCGCCGGCGAACGCGTCCTTGAGATTCTTCAGGGTTCTCGTCCCCGCAAGATTCTTGGCCATGGTCGTGACTCCTCCGTTTTGGGGGGCTGAAGCTAGCACGGCGGTCCGGGGGACACAACGTTACTTCCCAGGAAACGCCCGGGAAGCGCCGAACGAACAGTCGCGGCGCGGCCACGAACGGGATACGCTTCCCTGTTTGGAGGTTTCGATGTCCCGCCCGCTCCTCTGGTCCGCGCTCGCCCTCTTGCTCCTGGCCGCCCCCGCGCGGGCCTCGACGATCCTCCCGCTCGACCTCCGCGAGCTCTGCGCCCACGCCGATCAGATCCTGGTCGCCCGCGTCGAGAGCCAGACGGCGCGCTGGAACAGCGACCACAGCGCGATCTACACCGACGTCAGCCTGCGCGTCTCCCGATCGATGAAGGGCGAGGCCGTCGAAGGGGAGCTGGTGATCGTCCGTCGCGAGGGCGGCGAGGCCGAAGGGATGGGCATGCTGGTCACCGGCGCGGCCCGCTTCAGCGACGGGGAAGAGGTGGTGGTGTTCCTCGAGCGCCGCGGCGCCGCGCGCTGGACGGTCGGCATGGCGCAGGGCAAGCTCCGGGTCGCTACCGTCGCCGGCAAGAGGGTCGCGCTCCGCAGCGTGGCCGGCCTCGAGTTCACCGCCCGGCAGGCGGGAGGCCCGCCGCTCCCGCCTTCGCGCCCGCTCGACGAACTGCTCGCCGATATCGCCCGCGCGGTGCGCGAGCAGCCCGCCAAGGGGAGCCGTTGATGCGCGCGATCCTCTTCTTCGCAGCCCTCGCCACCCTCGCCGCCGCGACCCTCAGCGGACCGGCCGAAGCCTACGTCCGCTCGCGCACCGACAAGGGCACGCCGATCGGGTGGCCGGGCTCCTGCACCTGGATCCGCCTCGACACCGCCGGCGCGATGGACCTCCCGATCGACGCGGTGGAGAAGACCCTCGCCAAGGCGGTCGCCAACTGGCAGACCATGAGCACCGACGCCGGGAAGGCGTACCTGAAGATCACCATCGACCCGCCCGCCGAATCCGAGGCGCGCCTCGATCACATCAACGTCGTCAAGTTCCGCCGCGACAAGTGGTGCCGCCCCGCCGAGGAGAAGACCAAGGAGAACTGCTACTCCGCCCAGGCCACCGCGATCACCACCATCTTCTACAACAGCGTGCCGGGGAAGGAGGGCGACGGGGACATCGTCGACGCCGACATCCAGATGAACGAGATCAACTTCACCTTCGTGCAGCTCCCGTCGAACGTCATGGCGCGCGCGGGCACGGTGCGCGCCGACCTCGAGAACACCCTCACCCACGAGCTCGGCCACTTCCAGGGCCTCGATCACACCTGCCGCGACGCCGCCTCGAACGGCGAGCCGCAGGACGAGAAGGGCAACAAGGTCCCCGGGTGCGCCGACGTCCTCGCCATGAAGGTGCCGCAGGACGAGTACCAGCGGATCGTGCAGGCGACGATGTTCAACTTCGCCGTCCCCGCCGAGACGATCAAGCGCATGCCGAAGGCCGACGATATCGCCGGGATCGCCGGCATCTACGCGCCCGCGATCGATCCGAAGAGCTGCGAACGCCCCACTGACAAAAAGAGCGGCTGCGACCTCGGCGGACGTGCCGGTGCCGTGCCGCTCGCGCTCCTGTTCGTCGCTGCCGCGCTCGTCCTGCGCGCCCGCCGCCGCATGTTGCACTCATAGTGCAAGAACTTCTTTCCAAGCGCGGCCATCGGATCGAACCTCGTCCCAACGCTTAGGGCCCGCGAATGGACAACTCAGTCGCCCTCGCGGCCGATCCATCCCGGCAGGCTTCGGGGGGCTTGCCCCCCTTCTGTAGTCTTGAGGGGAAGCTCCTCCGTCAAATAGAGAGTATTCTCCGTCGTCGCGCCTCGCCATCCGGGCGCCTCGGCCGCGATCATCGATCGAGTTGTCCATTCGCGGGCCCTTACCCTTGGGCGGTTCGACCATGCGCACCGGAACGCTCGTCTTCGCCCTTGCAGCCCTTGCCACCCTCGCCGCCTGCGGGAAGGGCATCACCGACGACAGCAGTAGCGGGCTGACCGAGGAGGCCGCCGAGTCGGCCGCGCTGACCGGGGACTCCGCCGGCGGCGACACCGGGTTCGCGGTGGTCGCCACCGAGGGGCTCACCGCCGGCAACATGGCGAGCGCGAGCGCCGCCGCCACCGCCGCCGCGGGCTTCGCCGGCACCTACCTCCTGCCGCCGGGCTGCGTGAAGGCCACCGCCGCCGGCGACAAGGTCACCTACGAGGTCACCGACTGCACCGGGCCCTACGGCATGGTCCACGTGAGCGGCACCGTCACCGCGGTCTTCAGCGCCGTCACCGCCAGCGGAGCCACTGTCGCGATCGCCGCCTCGAACCTGAAGGCCAACGGCGCCACGATCACCGTCGCGGCCACCGTGACCGTCACCACCGGCCTCCAGAAGACCCTCACCGTCGCCTCGCAGAGCAACGCCACCGGCGCGCGCGGCGGCACGGTCACCCACCGCGGCACCTACACCGGCACCTGGGACGGCGCCTGCGGCACCCTCACCGGCACCTTCCAGACCAGCGTCGCCGGCAACAAGGCCGCTGCCTCGTGGGGCACCACCTTCGCGGGCTACAAGCGCTGCAAGGGGATGTGCCCGACGGCCGGCACGATCGTCCTCACCGGCAAGCTCAACTCATCGGTGACGGTGGTCTTCACCGGCGGCGCGACGGCCACCTACACCGGCTCGGGCGGCCAGACCGGCACGATCAAGCTCGCCTGCGGAACGTAGCCCGCTTCACTTCACGGCCGCGGACGATCGGGCGGCCGGTTGATCAAGCTCCCATCGATGGCGGGCGGCTCCTTGCACACCGTCCCGCGCTCGCTTTGCAGCGCGCGGCAGGCCACCTTCGGCCGCCCCTCCTCCGCGATGTGAATGCACAGCTGCACCTGCTCCCGCCCCGCCGCGCACTCGAAGTGCAACGTGAGACGAAGCCGCGCCCCGCGCCGGAGCTCGATCCCGAGCTGCCGCGTGGCATCGAGCTCCTTGTCGAACCAGTACTTCCGGCAATTGCCGAGCGTCTTTTGCCGGATCGTCGCGACCTCGAAGTCGAGGTGGAAATCGCCCATCTTGGTCGCCGTGATCCGGTACTTCCCGTCGACCACCACCGGGTTGCGATCGCCCGGCCCGCGCAGCGAGAGGCGCAGCTGCTGCGAGGGCAGCACCTCCATGCACACCTCCGTCCCGCCCTCCACCGCGCGCCACTTGCCGGCCGGCAGCTCATGCTGCGCCGCAGCAACCGCCGGGAGGGCAAGGAGTGCCGCCGCCAGCCGGAACGCCGCATGAACCGCTCGTCCTCCGCGAGCGTAGCGAGCCTCGGGGCTCATCGCACCAGCTTGTAGCCGAACCCGTACACCGTCAGGATGTGCTGCGGGATCTTGTGATCCTCCTCGAGTTTCTTGCGCAGCTTGACGATGAAGTTGTCGACGGTGCGGTTGGTCGGGTGGGCGTCGATCCCCCAGATCTTGTCGAGGATCTCGTCGCGCGACACCGGCTGGTCCACCCGCTCCGCGAGCAGCTTGATCAGCTCCACTTCGTAGAACGTCAGGGGCTGCGTCTTCCGCGAGCGCGTCAGGGTGTGCTTCTTCACGTCCACCTCGCACGCCCCGATCCGGATCACCTCGTCGTGGATCGCCGGCACCTTGTGCAGCCGCCGGAAGATCGCCTTGATCCGCGCCAGCAGCTCACCGACGGAGAACGGCTTGGTCACGTAGTCGTCGGCGCCCACCTCGAGCCCGCGGATCTTGTCCGACTCCTGCCCGCGCGCGGTGAGGATGATGATCGGCAACACCGGGTTCGCGGCGCGGATCTCCTCGCACACCTGGTAGCCGTTGATGTCGGGGAGCATCAGGTCGAGGATCACGCAGTCGGCCCCGCGGTCGCGCGCCATCCTGACGCCCTCGCGGCCCTGCCCCGTCGAGACCACCTCGAACCCTTCGAACTCGAGCGCGTCGGTCAGACCGCGCACGATGTCGGGCTCGTCCTCGACGATCAGGATCCGCTTCCGTTGCTGCACTGCACCATTGGTCCCCTGGCTCATGCGGCCCTCTCCTCGCGACCTGGCTCGGGTGCGCTGCGGAGCGGGATCGAGACCGCGAACGTCGCCCCCTCGCCGGGCGCGCTGTCAACGGTGACGCGCCCGCCGTGCGCCTCCGCGATGTGCTTCACCAGCGACAGTCCGATCCCCGACCCGCGCGCGTTCTTCTTCCCGCGCGCCGAGCGCGACCGGTAGAAACGGTCGAAGATCTTCTTCTGCTCATCGCGGTCGATCCCCGGCCCATGATCGCGCACCGTCAACCGGAGGCCCCCCGCCTCCTCCTTCAGCCCGACCACGATCTCGCCGCCCGCCGGCTTGGCGCCCTCGCCGTCAGGGGTCGCGCCGTACTTCACCGCGTTGTCGAGCAGGTTCAGGAGCACCAGCGTCATCGCGTTCTCGTCGAGCAGCGTCTCCGGCAGCGCCTCGGCGATCTCGGTCCGCAGGCGCACCCCCTCGCGCTCCAGGCGATAGCGATAGACGTCGACCGAGCGCGCCACCACCTCCGACAGATCGCCCGGCTTGAAGTCGTACGCCGCCTTGCCGCGCTCCATCCGCGCGAAGTCGAGCACGTTGTCGATCAATCGCGACAGCCGCTCCGCCTCGCGGGTGATGATCTCGGCGTACTCCTTTCCCTTCTCCGGCGTCTTCAATTTCCCGAGCGCGAGCAGCTCGGCGAACATCCGGATCAGCGAGAGCGGCGTCTTCAATTCGTGGCTGACATTGGAGATGAAGTCGCTCTTCAGCTGGTTCGCCCGCCGCTCCTTGGCGACCGCGTAGAGGAGGAACGCGATGCCGCCGAGGATCGTGCTCACCATCAGCGCGATCAGCGTCGAGTCCGACACCCGCCGCGCGTGCGCCTCCAGCCGCCGCGCCTGCGCCTCCGCCGCCAGCTGCTCGGCGTTCGGCGGCGCCATCTGCATGCGCCACAGGTAGAGCGTGGTCGGAAAGTGCTCGTCGTAGAGCAGCTCGCGCGGCGCCGGCACCCGCTCGCCGAACAGCACCCGGTTGCGGTTGTCGACCACCGCGTAGAGCACCCGCCCGCGCATCGGCTGGAACGCCTCGCGGAAGAAGTCCTGCACCAGATAATCGAGGTTGATCTTCAGGACCACGTAGAAGACCCGGTTCGGCTGACCCGGCTTCCGCTGCTCGCGCTTGATGTAGGAGAACAGGTAATCGCGCCCGTCGATCACCGCGTGGAGGTGCTTGTGCAGCTCGAGGCGCAACCCGGCCAGCTCCAGCTGTGGCAGGATCTTGGACTGGAAGAGGTCGCGGAACTCCACATACTCCGCGCCGCGCCGCTTCGACACGTAACCGTCCTTGACCAGCTCCTGCCGCTCGTCGAGCACCAGCGCCGCCTCGACCGGCTGCGAGAGCCGGATGATCTCCGTCCAGCGACGGGCGAAGTCCGTCAGGTGCTCGAGGTCGACGATGTCGATCATCGCGCGATCGGAGTCGATGATGAAGTTGTCGATGCGGTCGCGGATCTGCTCGCCGAGCAGCCGGTTCGAGTCGGCCAGGGAGCGCTCGCTCTGCGCCAGCGACCGCTCGCTCTGATCGGCCAGCTGCGTCGCCTTGATGTAGCTGTACGTACCGAGCGCCAGCGCCGACACGAGGATCAGCGCGAAGATGAAGTAGAGCGGCGAGAGCCGCTTCCCGAGGTGCCCGAGGCGCGCACGCACGCGCGAGATCTACTCCAGGCGCCCCGCCGGTTCAAGCGCGCATCGTCGCCGCGTTCCTTGACATCGTCGCCGTCGCAGCTACGCTTAGCCAAGCACTCAGCCTCGGAGATCGCCATCATGAGCAGCTATTCCATCGGGGCGGCACGCAACGAGTTCAGCGCTCTCGTCCATGAGGCCGAGGGGACGCCGGTCGAGATCACGCGGAACGGGGAGCCGGTCGCCGTTCTGGTCTCGATCGCCCAGTTCCGGCGCCTCATGGGGCAGGGCAACTTCGGGGACCTCCTGAAGCGGTTCCGGCGGGAGCACCTCGCCGACCTCGACGACGACCTCTTCCCGGTGGAGGTGCGCGACCGTTCGCCCGGGCCGCCCGTGAAGCTCGGATGAGGTACCTGCTCGACACCAACGTCCTCTCCGAGCCGCTGAGGAAGAGGCCACACCCCGGGCTCCTGGAGAAGCTCGCCCAGTTCCAGTGCGAGATCGCGATCTCCGCCACCGTCTGGCACGAGGTGATCTTCGGCTGCCAGATGTTGCCGCCGTCGAAGAAGCGCCAGGCGTTCGAGGCCTACTTCCAGGACGCCGTGGCCGCGTCGCTGCCCATCCTGCCCTACGACGAGCTGGCCGCCCGGTGGCACGCCGAGGAGCGGGCGCGGCTCCGTCACCGGACGCCCGCATTCCGGGACGGACAGATCGCCGCGGTCGCCAAAGTGCACAAGCTCACCCTGGTCACGGCGAACGTCGCCGACTTCCGCTCCTTCGACGGACTCGCGATCGAAAACTGGATGTAGGAAGGTGGCCGATTTTCAGGCCGTCGCGTGTCAGAACCGCCCGAGGACCCGCTACAAGAGAATTCGGCGGGGGCAAGCCCCGTGTACGCTTCGGGCGTGGCGCGTGGTAGAAGTGAAGGCAGGGGGCACCGGAGGTCTCGATGTGCTGCCCGGTTCGCGCCCACCTGCTCGCCTTGACGCTGCTCGCAGGCTGCCAGCAGGCGCCCGCGGGCTCTTTGCCCTCGGACATGGCCGCGACCTCGCAGGGCGCCGACTGGAGCGGCGCGGATCCGATCACCGCCGCCTGCGCCCGCCTGTACGCCGCCCGCGCAGGCTACGAGGCGCGCTGCTTCGGGGGACCGTACAGCCAGCCACCGTACGAGGAGGGCGCCGTCGCCTCCTGCGCCGGCATTGCCACCGCGCGGGGATCGCAGATCGTGGTGGCCGACCTCGACGCCTGCGCCGCGGCGATCGAGGCCGGCGAGTGCTGGGGTTTTGGCACCTGGCCGCGCTGCGTGAGCTATCGGGGGCTGCTCTGGGGCTACCCGGATCCCGCCAGGCGGGGAACCGGCAAGGGCGGCGATCGCTGCTTCGCCTCCCTGCAGTGCCAGAGCGGCTACTGCGACGCGCAGCTCGCCTGCGGGCTCTGCCGCGTCCCACGCCAGGTCGGCGAGAGCTGCGACGGCGCGAACGACGTGTGCACCCCCATCAGCGTGTGCGAGGCCGGCGTCTGCACCCTGTCCGGCAAGAAGCGTGGCGCGATGTGCACCACCCACGGCGTCGAGTGCCAGTCGACGCTCTACTGCAAGGCCGAGATGGGCTTCGGCACCTGCCAGCCCAAGAGCCTCGTCGGCGACCCCTGCGGAGGCGCGAATCCCCCCTGCAACGACGGGCTCACTTGCCAATCCGGCCGCTGCGCGGTTCCCGAGTCGCGGCCCACGCTACCCGTGGGCGCGAGCTGCCAGAGCACGGACCGGTGCGCGGGCTACTGTGTCGCCGGTGTCTGCAGCCCGCCGAAATATGGAGTACTGGAGCACGAACACTGTGAATTCGCTCGATATTGTCGAAATGATTTCGAGTGCTCGAAGGGAACTTGCGAGGTGCCAATGGTCGTGCAAAGGGGCGGCTCCTGCGAGTTCGGGGGGAGCCCGCGATGCGCGGCCGGTCTGTATTGCCCCTGCTTGCCCGGCGGGCAATGCGCGGGGCCCAAGGTTTGCGCCGACCTGCCCGCCCTGGGTGAACCGTGCGGCCCGCTCGGGGCGTGCGCTCTCGGGTCCAGATGTTGGCTGGTGAGTCCGCAGGCCGGGATGCGTGGCGTGTGCACGCGCCTTGGCCAACTCGGCGACCCCTGCCCCTGCGCCAACGAGCTGTGGTGCGCGAAGGGCAGGTGCGTCCCGTATGGGGACACTGTTTGCTCGTAGCCGAGCTCATCGAACGGGAGCCGGTGCGCGTCGAATAGTCGACGGCAACGGCAACGGCAGCGGCAACGGAAACGGGCAACGGCAGGCAACGGAAACGGAAACGATGGGAACCGACCGCCGCGGCCTCGTCGTCAACCGAAGCAGACCCGTCGTGTCGGGGGGCCCGCGGGGCGATTCCGATTCACCCCGTCGCTGCGCGCTCGCCCTCCGCCTCGCCCTTCAGCGCCCCGAGGAGCTTGAACGCGCGGAACATGCGCACCTTCGCCGCGCGCAGCGATCGCAGCGGCAGCTTCTCGAAGCGCCCCTCGGGCAGATCGAGCCGCGCCCGGATCCGCTCCCACGACGCGCGCCGCTCCGACGCGATCTGGAGCACCTTGGCCGCGCCGGCCCCCGCAAAGCGCTCGGCGAGCCGCACCGCGTCGATGCTCTTCATCCACGAGAACGGAACCGATCCACGCCCTGACATGCGCCGCCGCATAGCATGTTCGCGCCGCGGGTAGCAACAACTCGCGCCCCTACGGGTGCTTAACGGAGAAGGGGGTCCCTCCGCTCACGTAGTCGTAGTCGTAGTCGTAGTCGTAGTCGATTCAGGGGCACTCTCGCGCGGGGGGATCAGCTCTCCGGCACATGCGCGTGAGCATCTCCACGATGCGGGTCAGCAACTCCATGGCCTGTCGCCGAGTGTATTCCTCGGCGAGCTGCAGGACCGCAACGGCATCCACGATCGCCTTGCACTCCATCGCGGAGCCCCGGGCGATGCTGTAGAAGCGGGCGCCATCCGGCGCTCCGAACCGGCCCGCTCCCTCGGCGATGTAGGGGGCATCCTCCTGTGTGGCCAGGGGGGTCGGTTGGCAGCAGGAATTTGTTGCGGGAGGAAGTTCGATTGCCGTCGCTGCGGACGGGACGACTACGACTACGACTACGCCGACGACTACGTGACGAGCAAGAGCCAGCAAGAGGGCCCCCTCCGCTGTTAAGCACCCCGCCCCTACCGGACCCGCTCTGGGCCGTGCTATTACGGTGCACCTGTCGAATTGCACCACGGCCCGGGCGCCGCACCGGGCCGAGCACGCCCCTCGCCTGAGGACTCCATGCGCCTTGCCCACCCCACCTTCGCCCTCGCACTCCTCGTCGCTGGCTGCAGCGGCGAGGGCCTCCCCGGCGACAAGGACGACGGCGGCACCGTTGGCCCCGACCTCGCCGCGCTCCCCGACCTCGCCCGCCGCCCTGATCTGGTGATGGTCAAGAGCGGCATCGGCGATCCCTGCACCAGCCAGGGCTTCCCGTCGCCGGGCGACTGCAAGGACGAGAAGAAGCAGATCTGCCTCCCCGAGGGGTTCGGCTTCCAGGACGGCTACTGCACCCAGTCGTGCAGCGGCACCGATCCCTGCCCCAGCGACGCGAAATGCATCCGCGCGCAGGGCAACATGATGGCCTGCTTCCTGATCTGCAAGACCAACGCGGACTGCCGCGGGCCCGACTACCAGTGCTCGCAGCAGAGCGGCGTCTGCTTCCCCTACGACGACGGTGGCGGCGTCCGCCCGGCCACCAACAACGGCGCCGCCTGCGTGCTCCCGGTGATCGATCCCGGCTTCGGCCTGAAGGGCCCCTTCGGCGCCAACGTCTCCGCCTCCGGCACCTCCGGCATCCAGGCCGAGTGCGCCCTCTCCGTCGACCCCACCAACAAGAACATCGTGGTCGCCTGGAACGACCTCGGCAACCAGGGATTTCTCGGCACCTCCCACTCCGGCGACGACGGCAAGACCTTCGGCAAGCCGCTCCTCCTGCCGATGGACAAGATGGTCGACATGAACAGCGACCAGAGCGATCCGGTCACCGCCGTCGACAAGCTCGGCAACTTCTGGATCTCCTGGGTCGGCTTCAACCGCAGCGGCGGCGGCAACCCGAACAACATGCACATGTTCGCCGCGCGCTCCACCAACGGCGGCGTCACCTTCCCCGAGGTCTTCCAGACCTCGCCCAACACCGAGTGGGTCGCCAACTCGTTCATCGACAAGCCGTGGATCGCCATCGGCAGCGACGGGACGGTGTGGATGACCTGGAACCGCTCGACCCAGCAGCGGGTGGATATCCGGATGGTGCGCTCGACCGACAACGGCAAGACCTGGTCGATGCCCGTGACCATCAGCGACAGCCTCTCGCGCGGCTCCGCGGGCCGCAACCTGGCGCAGATCGCCATCGGCACCGACAACAAGCCGGTGGTGGTGTGGGTCGAGCTGTACGACGAGCAGTACGGCTCGACCGACAACGAGGTCTACATCCAGCGCCTCGACGCCGACGGCAAGAAGAACGGCCCCAACGTGCTGGTCAGCCGCGGCACCGACTCGCCGACCTTCGACGACCCGTCGGTGGCGATCTTCGGCAACCAGAACGTCTACGTCGGCTTCGTCTCCGGCACCTCGAGCGGCGTGTGGGACGTGCGCGTGGCCGCCTCGCAGGACGGTGGCGCGAAGTTCGGCCCGTCGGTGAAGGTCAACGACGACAAGTCGTGCGCCACGCACTTCCATCACCAGATCGCGGTCGACGGCAAGGGCAACGTGCACGCCATCTGGTTCGACAACCGCTACCTGACCGGCAACGTCTTTCACGCCAGCTCGGGGCCCGCCGACGCGATGAACCCGGTGAAGTTCGGCGTCAACACCTTCGTCAACGACACGCCCTTCGAGTTCACCACCCGCCGCGACATGTCGAACTGGCTCGGCGACTACCTCGGCCTCACCGTCGTCGGCAGCGCGATCTACGCCGCCTGGACCGACGCCCGCACCAACAACCGCTCGCACATCTGGTTCGCCAAGGGCGCGCTCAAGTAGCGCCTACGGGTGCTTGACGGGTGCTTAACAGCGGAGGGGCCCTCTTGCTGGCTCTTGCTCGTCACGTAGTCGTAGTCGTAGTCCTAGTCGTCCCGTCCGCAGCGACGGCAATCGAACTTCCTCCCGCAACAAATTCCTCCTGCCGACCGACCACCCTGGCCTCCCAGGAGGATGCCCATGCTGGCCTACCAGAAGCTCGCCGAGGGAGCGGGCCGGTTCGGAGCGCCGGATGGCGCCCGCTTCTACAGCATCGCCCGGGGCTCCGCGATGGAGTGCAAGGCGATCGTGGATGCCTTTGCGGTCCTGCAACTCGCCGAGGAAGACACTCGGCGACACGCCATGGAGTTGCTGACCCGCATCGTGGAGATGCTCACGCGCATGGGCCGGAGAGGTGATCCCCTGCGCGAGAGTGCCCCTGAATCGACTACGACCACGACTACGACTACGACTACGTGAGCGGAGGGACCCCCTTCTCCCTTGAGCACCCAGCTTCTACGCTGGGGTGGCGGGAAGGCGGCCCTCCGTGGTAGCGTAGCAATCACCATGATGCTCTCCTGCGGATCGATGATGTCGGAGTCGCAGTTCAACCTGGTGGAGGCGGTGGTCTGGTCGGTCGCGCTGCTGGCGCCGCTGGCCACCTTCCTCGCGCTGCCCAAGCTCCTGCCGCTGCGGCGTGAGCTCACCTGGTCGCGCATCCGCGCCCAGTGGCCGCTGGCGCTGCTCGCCGCGCGCGGGAAGGAGTCGTCCGGGTGGCACGAGCGCATGCGTGCGGCCTGGCTGCGCGACGTCCACGACGAGCACCCCGAGGGCAGCGCGCGCGGCGAGGTGGTGCGCGACCCGCAGCTGCTCGGGCGGGCACGCGCGGTCGGCTGGGTCACCGGCGGCCTGCTCCTCTCCTCGACGCTGTTCGCCGCGCTGATCGTGCTCGTCTCGAACGAGCGCTACAGCGGCCGCCTCGCCTTCACCCTCGCGCTGACCGGCCTCGTGATGGCCTGGGTCGGCCGGATCGCCGGCGCGGGCGCCGCGATGTGGGCGCAATCGCTGGCCCTCGGTCGCGGCGGCTTCGGCCGCGCGATGATCGGCTTCCTCGTCGGTGCGGGGTATGGCGCGATCGCCGGCTTCGCCACCGCCTTTGCCGGCATCCTGTCCCTCGTCCCGGCGATGAGCCTGCTCACCCTCGACGCCGTCTCGGGCAAGGAGACGATGCTCGCCTTCACTCTCACGGGCGTCTTCTCTGCCTTCGTCGGCGCCCTCTTCGGCAGCCTCCTCCTCGCCCCGATCGCCGTCGCCGCGAAGCGCGCGTAGCTCCCTCTCCCGTCGCTCAATCCTTCAACCGCTCCAGCAACTCCTCGTCCGAGGCCTCGCGGATCGCGCGCAGCAGCGGCAGACTCGCGGGCGCCACACGGCGCTGGATGTAGGGCCAGTCCAGCGATGGGTGGCGCTGGAAGAGCGCGCGCAGATCGGCGATGTCCTGGAGCACACGCCGACGGTCGTTCTCGAGCTTCAGCAGCTTGTGGACCACGAGGGTCCTCGGGCGAGACCACCCGCACGGTGACGCCCGAAAGCTCGACGACGGATGCCCTGGCGAGGCATTCGAGGTCGCCCGCGCCCTTCGCCACGAACAGGTCGACGTCCCAGTCGCCGATCCGGAAGCGCACCAGGTCGGGAACCTCGGAGGCGCCAAAGCGCATCCCGTCGTGGTGGGCGAGCAGCGGCGTCAGAGCCTCGGGCGGCAGCTCGCCGCAGACATCCAGGTCGCGGGTCTCCCGTGGCTCCACCCACACTCCGAAGGCAGCTCCCCCGGTCAGCGCGAAGTTGCGGATCCCGACGCCGTCGAGGGCGCGCACCAGCCGTGCGAGGTCCTCCTCAACGGGCCGGGTCATCGCGGCGGCGGATCATCGCCAGGGTGAGTCGCAGGCGCTCGCTCAGCGGCTTTTCGGACCACGCTCGCAGCGACTCCTCGCGCAGCCGTGCCTTCCATCGCGCCGCAGACCCGAAGGCCAAGGTGACGTCGCCAGCGTCGATGCGGCGCTCATCCGAACCAGCCATTCGTGAAGTCAATCACGGCCCCAGAGGTCGAGACGGAACGCGCTATCAGACCTTGAGCAGCTTGAAGGCGTGCGTCCACTGGCCGCGCAACATGCCCGGCGCGCACCGGAGCTGGCAGAGCGGCTCGATGGCGCGCGCCGACGGGGCGAGCCCCATGTCCTCGCCGTCCCATCCGAACTGCGCGAGAAGCGCCGTCACCTCGACCTTGGCAGCGGCGTCGTTGCCGTATTGCGGATGATCACGCGCCCCGCTTTGGTGGCGCTCAAATTCCTCGCTGCCACACCGGATCAGCGCGGACTGGGCGACAGGCACCAAGACCTCAGCCTCACGCGAGATCGAAGCGCTTCATGTACTCGAGCACGTCGTCGTACTGGCCGGCCTGATTGGCGTACTGCGCGAAGTTCCTTGCCGAGGCGAACCACTCGCGCGTGGTCGGGCGCACGCGGGCGACGGCGGCGAGGAGCGCGTCGGTGTCGAGCGGGCGAACCACGTTGCTCGCCAGGGACGCGGCCAGCGCGGTCTCGCACGCTGCGTCGACGACGTGCTCGAGATCGGCGCCCGAGTAGAGCTCGGTCTTGCGCGCGATCGCCAGCACGTCGACCTCCCTTCCTTGCGCCTGCGGCTTGCCGACCAGCTTGAGCTTCACGATCTCCACCCGCGCGCGCAGATCCGGCGGAGGCACGAACAGCACGTCGCCAAAGCGCCCGGGGCGCCGGAAGGCGGGATCGACGTCCCACGGCGCATTGGTCGCGCCCATCACCAGCACGCCGGCGTTCTGCCGCCCGCCCGCTCCGTCGAGCTCCGAGAGGAACTGGGTCACCAGCGTGCGGTAGCTCTCGTGGCGCAGCCCCGAGCGGCGCCCGCCGAGCGCGTCCACCTCGTCGAAGAACAGCACCGCGGGGGCCTTGGCGCGCGCGGTGGCGAAGAGATCGTGCAGCTTCTTCTCCGACTGCCCGAGCCACATGTCGAGCACGTCCTCGATCCCCACCGCGACGAAGTGGATCCGGCCCTCGCCGGCGGTGGCGCGCGCGAGGTAGGTCTTGCCGCATCCCGGTGGGCCGTAGAAGAGCAGGCCGCCTCCGGCCTTCTTGCCAAACGCGCTGTAGAGCTCCGGCCGCTGGAGCGGATAGAGCACCCGCAGGCGGATCTTCTCCTTCAGGTCGTCGAGGCCCCCCACGTCGGCGAAGGTGATCGCCGGCCGCTCGGCGGAGTCGGGAGCGACGGGCGGCGGATCGCCGTGCGGGCCGTCCGCGACCAGCCGGATGCGCGCGCGAGGGTCCATCGACGCCTGCACGATCCGCTCGCGCAACGAGGCGTCGGCGAGGCGCAGATCGAGCGCCACGGCGGCCTCGTAGTCGAGAAGCGCCTCGGCGTAGCGGCCGATCTCGAACCGGCAGCGGCTGGCGAGGATGCGGGCGGCACCGTCGGTGGGCGCGCGCAGGGCGATCGCCTCGGCCTGCGCCAGCGCGGCCTCGAAGCGGCGCGCCGAAAGGAGGCGATCGGCGAGCTGGCGACGGAGCGGCAGGTTCTCGGGGAGCGCCAAAACGGCCTCCTCCAGCGAGCGGATCTCGTCTTCACTCATGATCGCTTTCTTCGGCGTCGGCGGGGGAAGGCTTCCCGGGAATCGGCTCGCGATCGAGCGCCACTGCCAACCGCTCGAGCAGCCGGTCGATCGCCCGGTCGCGGCCGTCGCGGCTCTGCTTGCCGTCGAGCCACGCTCTGCGCGCCTCCTGCCAGTCGGTCTTTGCACGCGCGATGTGCTCGGCGTAGCGGCGGCGGAGCGGGGTCACCCGGCTGGCGGTCACCAGCCAGCCCACCCCAACGGTGGCGGCCGCCACGCCCACCCCGACCAGCGTGCCGCGCCCGAGCAGGCGGATCACGGCGGTGGCGGCGGCGGCCCCGGCGGCGACCCCGATCCGCGAGGCCGCGCCCTGGGCCTCGGCCCGCGCGGTGATCGCCTTCTGCACCGCCGCGGCGCCGAGCGCCTGGGTGAGCGCAAGAAAGCGGATCGTCGGCCCGAGACGGCCGGCATCGCGCAGCTCGCGGAGCGCCTCGCCGAGGAAGACATCGAAGTCATCGTAGATCGGCGGCGGCCGCGCGGCGGGGGAGACCAGACCCAGGTTCTTCCGGGCGCGGGCAGCGGCCGGATCGAGCCGCAGGGCCTCGTGGAACCGCTCGCGGGCCCCCAGGCGGTCCCCCGAGGCCATCTCCAGGCAGCCGAGGTTGTTCCAGGCGGTGGCGCTGTTGGGATCGAGCCCCACCGCGGTCTGGTACTCGCGGCGCGCGAGGTCGGGCAGGCCGGCAGACGACGCGACGTACCCGAGCGTGACGTGATTGGTCGCGCTCTCGGGTCCGGCCGCGACCGCAAGGTGGGCCACCTCCAGCGCCTGCTCCGACAGCCCACGCTCCGCCAGCAGCTCCGCCAGCGCGCGCAGGTACACTGGCTCCTCCGGCGCGAGGCGCACCGCCTCCTGGAAGCCGGCGAGGGCCCCCGTGGCGTCCGCGGCGTCCCGGCAGGCGAAACCGAGCAGGTAATGGCGGTGCGGCCGATCCGGTCCCGCGGCACAGGCGGAGCGCAGCGCATCGGCCGCCCTGGACGGCTCGCCGAGCCGGATCAGGCACAGGCCGAGCAGCTCCAGGAGCCCAGGATCGTTGGGATCTTCGCCAAGACAGCGGACCACCTCGGCGCGCGCGGCGCGGATCCGGCCAAGGTCGATCAGGGCGCTGATACGCCGCAGGGCCGCCTCGCGCAGATCCGGCGTCATCGGACCCCATCGTAGCCTGATCGTAGCCGGCAGGCCGCTTTTTGTTGCTCGGAACAGGCAAATATGCTAGGGCATTGGCCGATCTGGTGAACCCGTGGGGAGCGAGGGACCTCCAGCAAAATGGATTACATGTTTGACGACGACCAAGATGAGGTCGGCTCCGAGACCGAGGCTTTCTGCCCGAAGTGCAAGGCCGACACGGCCCACGTCGTCATGTTCAAGTACGAAGACGAGATCCGTAAGGTAGAATGTAAATCCTGTGGCGATGTCCATGCGTTCCGCAAACCGCGGGGCGAAGCCGAGGAGGAGGTAGCAGAGCCGGTGTCAGTCAAAAAGCGGGCGGCGAAGGCCAAGCCGACCTGGGAGCAGATGATGGCCAAGGCCAAGAAAGAGCCGAAGCTCTTTCAGATGGCAGACCGATACAACGACAACGACTTGATCTCGCACCCGATCTTCGGAGTGGGCTTCGTCTCCGAGGTGATGGGCGACAACAAGATCGAAATCACATTCCAGAACGAGCGACGGGTGCTCGTCCACAACCGCAAAGGGATGTCGTTGCCGGCCTCGGCATACGCCCACGCGGTGGACGCGACCGTGCACTCCCCGCAGCGTGACAAGCGCAAGGCGGCGGTCAAGCAGGCGGTCGCGCCTCCGGCCGTGGCGACGACCAAGGGGGCGAAGCCGCCTGCGAGGGAGGCCGCGAAGCTGCCTGTCACTGTCAAGGGAGGAGCCAAGCCGCCCGCCAAGGGAGCCAAGCCGGTTCTGGCCAAGCTTCCCGTGCGACCGCAAAAACCGGCGAAGCCTCTCCCGGCCGTGAAGCCGACGGGAAGCAAGCCGGCCGCGAAGCCGGCCGCGAAGCCGGCCGCGAAGCCGCTCGCCAAGCCGCCAGCCAAGCCGGTGGCCAGACCGCCCGCGAAGGCGATTGCGCGCGATCCGCGGATCGCCGCGGCAGCGACCAAGGCCAATGCCAAGGGCAAGCCCAAGGCGGTCGCGAGCGCGCGGCCTTCCAAGCCCGTCGCGAAACCCGCCCGCCCCGCCGCCAAGAAGCTCAAGAAGCGCTGATCACCCCGTCGGCGGCCAGGCGATCGAGCCTTGCGCCGTCGAGCTGGAGGAGCTCCTCCAGCAGTGCCCTCGTGTGCTCACCGAGGCGCGGCGGCGCGGTGCGTACCGTGCCCGGGGTCTCGGAGAGGCGCACCGGGACGCCGGTGACGCGGATCGGCCCGGCGGTCTGGTGTTCGAGGGGAACGACCATCTCGCGAGCCACCACCTGCGGGTGGGCGAGCGCCTCCGCCACCGAGTAGATCGGGCCGGCCGGGACCCCCGCGGCGTCCAGCTTCTCCAGCCAGAAGGCGGACGGCCTTGCGGCGATCAGCGGCTCGAGGAGCGCCCCGAGGGACTCGCGGTTCTCGACGCGCGCGCTGTTGGTGACGAAGCGCGGATCGGCGGCCAGGGCGGGATCCTTCAGCACCTTCGCCGCGAAGCTCCGCCACAGGGCGTCGTTGCCGACCGCGATGTTGAGCCAGCCGTCGTCGGTGCGGTAGGTCTCGTAGGGGGCGATCGAGGGGTGGCGGTTGCCCATCCGCGAGGGGTTCTTGCCGGTGGCGAAGTGGATCCCGGCCTGGTAGGTGAGGAGGGCGATCTGCCCGTCGAGCATCGAGACGTCGACGTGCTGGCCGCGGCCGGTGCGCTGGCGGGCGTGCAGCGCGACCAGGATGCCGATCAGCGCGTAGAAGCCGGAGACGAGGTCGGCGATCGAGACGCCGCACTTGAGCGGTTGGCGGCCCGGCTCGCCGGTGAGCGACGCGAGGCCGCCCAGGCCCTGGACCACCAGATCGTAGCCCGGGCGCGCGGTGTATTCGGGGAGGCCGGTGTGGCCGAAGCCGGAGATCGAGGCGTAGATCAGGCGCGGGTTGACCGCGCGCAGGCGCTCGTAGCCGAGGCCGAGGCGGTCGAGGGTGCCGGGGCGGAAGTTCTCGAGGAGGACGTCGGCTTTTGCGGCGATCGAGAGGGCCAGCTCGCGGCCCTCGGGGTGCTTGAGATCGATCGCCAGCGACTCCTTGTTGCGGTTGATCGAGAGGAAGTAGGTCGACTCGCCACCGACGAAGGGCGGGCCGAAGGCGCGGGTGTCGTCGCCCTCGCCGGGCTTCTCGAGCTTGACCACGCGCGCGCCGAAGTCGGCGAGGTGCATCGAGCAGTAGGGGCCGGAGAGGACGCGGGAGAGGTCGAAGACCAGGATGTCGTCGAGGGGGAGCATGGTGCGGGTGTATCACAGGCGGAGCCTTCCTACAGGCGGATGCCGATCGCGAGGGAGGCGTCGGCGGCGAAGGCGGCGCCAGGGAGCCAGTCGGCGCCGAGGCGGGCCGCGACGTAGGGAGTGACGTTGCTCTCCGAGCTTGCTGCACGTCGGCGATAGCCGACGCGGATGCCGCGCGTGAGGTCGAGCGAGGCGGTGAGGTAGGCGCCGAGGGTGAACTCGGCCATCGTCTTGCCGCGGGTGGCGCGCTGGACGGCCAGGACGCCGAGCTGCTGGCCGCCGCCGAGACGCACGCTGCCGAGGATGCGCTCGAAGACGACGCCGAACTGGAAGTGCTCGGTGGGGAGCATGAAGTCGCTCGCGCCGAGGAACAGGTCGGTGGTGATGTACCACGCCCCGTGCGGCCCGAAGCCACCGACGGCGATCCCGAGCGCCGCGCCGCCGAAGCCATGGTCGTAGAGCGAGCGCACGCCGAGGCCGGCGGAGAGGCGGAAGGCGGCCCCGGCGGTGCGCGGCGCGGGCGGGGGGAGGGTCTGGATGAGCAGCACCGGCTCGGCGGGCGCATCGACCGGGTAGCCCACGCCGGGATCGTCGTACCGGGCGGGGGACTGCCCGAGGGCGGGCGCGGCGGCGCACAGGAGGAGGGCGATCGCCAGGCGGCTCACTGGCACACCAGGGGCCGGGACTTCGCGGGCGGCGTGGTGCGGGTGGTGGTCCTCGGCGCGTTGACCTGCCTGGCGCGCTCGCACACGCCGGCGGCGACCAGCTCGTTGCAGTCGCGGGCGAGGATGCAGTCGCTCTCCGCGAGCAGCAGGTCGGGCTCGCGCGAGGAGCCGCAGCCGTAGTAGTGCTCGCAGTAGAGCGTGCCGGGATCGAAGTCCGGGCAGCAGTCGGCGAGGTGGGACGCAGCCTGCTCGCACTCGAACTCGTCGGGGCGGATCTCCGCGGTCAGCGTGATGAACGCAAACCCGCCCAGCACCAGGGTAATCAGCTTTCGTTGCCATCGGCTCATGGGATCCGGTAGTGCAACGTGTCGGCCACAAGGGCGGGCGCGGGCGGGCGCGGCTCTCGGCCGGTGGTGGGACCGGAACAGGACAGAACCTGTCCGAAATCGAACGGCGGCGGTCACCGGTGACAGCGCGACCGACCAGCAAAAATTTGCCATCTGCGCCCGGCGGGCTTTCAATCGCTAAATGGTCGAGTGTTCGGTGTGCGGTGGTCGCTTCTCGGCGCAGTTCGCCTACCAGGTGGCGGTGGTGGGCCAGGAGAAGCGCCTCTTCTGTCAGCTCGAGTGCCGCAAGAAGGGCCTCGGAGTGGAGGCGTTCCGGTCGCGGCGGGCGCGGCGGCTGGCGGTGCTGAACCAGAAGGGCGGAACCGGGAAGACCACCACCGCGGTGAACCTCGCCGCCGGGATCGCCGAGCGCGGCCACGAGGTGCTGCTGGTCGACACCGACGCCCAGGGCAACGTGGGCACCTCGCTCGGGGTGGTCGGCGAGAAGACGCTCTACCACGTGCTGGTCGAGGGAGCGCAGGTGGAGGACGTGGTGGTGCCGGTGCGCAGTCACCTCGATGTGATCTGCTCCGACCGGATGCTGGCGACGGCGGAGGTGTGGCTGGCGCGGCTCGACAGCGGGCGCGACCGGGTGCTCGCAGAGCGGCTCGGGCCGGCGACCCGCAAGTACCAGTACGTGGTCATCGACTGCGGCCCGTCGCTGTCGCTGCTCAACCAGAACGCGCTCAGGCTGGCCGACGAGGTGCTGATCCCGGTGTCGTGCGACTACCTCGCGCTGGTCGGGGTGAAGCAGGTGATGCGCACGCTGAAGGACATCGACAAGCACCTCGGGCACTCGGTGCGGCTGACCGGCGTGGTGCCGACCTTCTACGACGGGCGAACCAAGCTCTCGCAGGAGGCGGTGGAGACGCTGCGCGGCCACTTCAAGGAGCGGCTGTTCGACCCGATCCGGCGCAACACCAAGCTCGCCGAGGCGCCCTCCCACCGCCAGACGATCTTCGAGTACGCGCCCGACTCGCACGGCGCCGAGGACTACCACAAGCTGATCGACCGCTTCGTCGACCAGCTGGCGAAGTACACCGCGCCGCCGGTGGCGCGGGTGGCGGCCGAGCTGGCCGGGCGCGGCGCCTGATGCCGCGCGCGAAGGTGCTCGGGGAGGATCCGATCGGCGCCTCCAGCGAGGGCGTGCTGGAGGAGTTCTACCGTCCCCTGCCGCGCGCCCGGCCGGCCCGAGCGGCGGACGCCCGGCCGCGCCCGACGCACTACAAGATCGTCTGCATCTCGCTCTACACCGAGGACATCGACCGGCTGTCCGGGCTGGTCGCGGAGCTGAAGCGGCGCGGCCACACCAAGGCCAACAAGTCGCAGCTCATCCGCGCGGCGCTCGATCAGGTGGACCTCGGGAAGATCCCGAAGGGGTACTGAGCGGGAACGGCAACGGCGACGGCGACGGCGACGGAAACGGGAACGGAAACGGGACCGGCTACTTGAAGGCGCCCGGAGGGAGCTTCGCGTTCTGCTCCATCTTCGTGAAGCGGATCTCCTTCTCGTCGCCCCCCGGCTCGCGGAGGAGGATGCTGCTGAGCAGCAACTTCTTGTCGAAGCGCAGGTCGATGCGGGCGAAGGCGCGGGCGATCGGGCTCCTTGCCTTCGGCGTGAGGGTGAGCGACGGGGCGTCCGCGGTGCCGCCGGCGACGAGATCGTAGTCGGCCTCGGCCCGCGAGAGGCTCTCGGAGCCGAGCCATAGGAGGAGCTGATCGAACACCGTGCGCATCACCGCGTCGCGGGCGAGGTCGAAGGTCTGCGCCGGCGCGCCGGGGCTGCGCAGCGTGGCCAGGTTGCCGTCGAGGACCAGGGTCGACGGATCGGGTTCGAGGTACTCCCATCGGATGCGGCGCGGGCGCTGGAAGTAGAAGCGCCCCTTCGAGCGCACCTCCTGCTTGAATATCTTGATCCGGTTGTTCTGGGTGAACTCGCCCGACAGGTCGGTCACGCCGCGGGATTGCGCGTCGAGCCGCTTGAGGAGCGCCGCGACGGCGGGGTCGACCGCGGCTGGGGCGGCGGCAGGGCCCCCGTCAGCGGCGAGCGCCGGCACGGCCGCACAGAGCACCGCCAGCGCGCACAGGCGTCTCACGCCTTGATGTTCTCGGCGACGTACGCGGTGAGCGAGTTCACCGACTGGAACGCCTGCTTGCCCACCGCCTCGTCGGGGATCGTCACCTTGAACGTGCGCTCGATCGCCACCGCCAGTTCGAGCGCGTCGATCGAGTCCAGCCCGAGACCCTCCTGGAACAGGGGCGCCGCGTCGTCGATCGATTCGGGCGTCACGTCCTCGAGATTGAGGCTCGAGATGATCAGCTCCTTCACCTTCAACTTGAGAGCTTCCATGGTTCGTCACGTCCCTTCGACGCGCCTTCTTGGCGCGGAATTCATGTGAGCCCCCCGTCGACACCGAGCACCTGCCCTGTGACGTAGGAGGCTCCGTCGGAGCACAGCCAGGAGACGGCGGCGGCGATCTCTTCGGGGCGGCCGGCGCGACCGAGCGGCACCGCGGAGAGCAGCTCGGCGCGCACGTTGGCGGGGAGCGCCTCGGTCATCGCGGTATCGACCAGGCCGGCACAGACCGCGTTCACGGTGATCTGGAAGCGGGCGATCTCGCGGGCGAGCGAGCGGGTGAGGCCACAAAGGCCGGCCTTGGCGGCGCCGTAGTTGGTCTGGCCGGCGCGGCCGAGGAGGGCGGTCGGCGAGACGATCGACACGATGCGCCCCCAGCGACGGGAGATCATCGGGCGCATGGCCTGCTTCGCTGCCAGGAAGGCGCCCTTCAGGTGGACCGCGACCACCTCGTCGAAGTCGCGCTCCGGCATCATCATCATCAGCTTGTCGCGGGTGAAGCCGGCGGCGTGGACCAGGACGTCGGTGCCCGGCTCGCGCAGATCGGCGAACAGCGCGTCGACGGCGACCGCGTCGGTGACATCGCAGCGGCGCACGGAGAGGTCCAGTCCGCCTTCGCGGGCGGCGGCCAGCGCGGCCTGTGCGCCGGCGTCGTCGTGGGCATAGGTGGCCGTCACCGCGAGGCCGTCGTGGGCCAGGCGGCGAGCGATGGCGAGACCGATCCCTCGGGTCCCACCGGTGACGACGGCCCGGCGCATGGAAGGAGCGCATTGTAGTCGGCGGGCACTCCTTGGCAACGGCGTGGCGCACATTTTTGCGCGGCGCGATTTACAGCCGGCTCGCGACGTGCCAAGACAGGCGGATGGCGTCCCCGCCCAGCGACGAGCGCGCGCGATGATCCGGCGGGCATCGCCGCTGGGGGCGGTGGCGCTGTGGGCCTCGTGCGCCGCCTCGTTCGCGCTCGCGGCGGCCGGGCTCCTGGACGTGGCGGTGCCGGGGTGGGCGTTCGGCGCGGCGCTGCTGGCGCTGCTCGCCACCGTCGGGTGCGGGGTGTTCCTCCTCGGCTCGGGGGTGTTCGCGCGGCCGATCCTGGGCGGCAGATCGACGGGGAGCGCGGTGGCGTTGACCTTCGACGACGGGCCCGATCCGGTGCACACCCGGCGCGTCCTCGATCTGCTCGATCGCCACGGACAGCGCGGAACTTTTTTCGTGATCGGCGCGCGCGCCGAACGCCACCAGGAGGTGATCGCCGAGATCGTCCGGCGCGGTCACGGCCTCGGGAACCACTCCTTCCACCATTCGTGGATGACCACGTTGCGATCGCCGCGGGTGCTGGCCGCGGAGCTGGCGCAGGCCGGGGATGTCCTCGAGCGGGCGGCGGGGGTTCGGCCGCGCTGGTTCCGGCCGCCGGTGGGACTGCTCTCGCCGCCGGTGGTCGACGGAGCGCGCCGCGCCGGGCTGGCGCTGGTGGGGTGGAGCGCCACCGCGCGCGACGGCGTGGCGGGTGCCACCGTCGAGGAGGCCACCGCGCGGCTGACGAGGGCGCTCCGGCCGGGGGCGATCCTGGTGCTCCACGACGCGGTGGAGCGCGGCGCCGCGCGCGAGCCGATCGCCGCGCGGGTGCTGGAGCGGCTGCTCCCGACACTGGCCGAGCGAGGGCTCCGCTCGGTGACGCTCGACGAGCTGCTGGGCTGATGGTCTTCGGGGGCGGAGAACTTGCCGCACGGCGAGCCATCGGCTAGCGTCCTGCCATGGCCTCCGATGCCGAGCGCCGGGACGCTCCGCTGGCCCGCTTCGGCCCGATCCCGCTCGCCGACCTGGCGCTGACCGCGGTGCTGAGACGGCGCGCCAATCTGGTGGTGCTCCAGCCCCGTGGCCTGTCCTACGCGCTGGTGGTGAAGCGCGGCAGCCAGACGCTGGCGGTCCTCGAGGTGCCCTCGGAGGTGGGTGCGGCGGCGGTGGCGCGGCTGGCGCTGCTGGCGGGCCTCGATCCGCTGGGGGGCGGCGTGGCGCTGACGGGGAGCGACTTCGGCCGGGTGAAGGTGCGCGCGGCGGATCAGGTGGGCGAACTCCTGATCAGCGTGGCGACCTCGCCCGCCGGCTTCGAGGCCGAGGTGCGCCCGCTGTCGATGGACGGGCGCGCCTTCGAAGACCCGCGCCGGGGCCAGCTCAAGCGCTGCCCGCGCTGCGGGGGCTACCGCGCCCCCGAGGAGCAGGCCTGCGACCGCGACGGCGAGGCGCTGGTCGAGGTCGGCGAGGGGGCGCAGGCGGGCGGCACGATCGGCGTCTACCGCCTCGGGGAGCAGCTCAGCGAAAGCGCCAGCTCGACGGTGTGGGCGGGCGAGCACGCGCTCATCCATCGCGAGGTGGCGGTGAAGGTGCTCCGCCACTCGGCGACGAGCCGCCCGCTCCTGGCGCGCCGCTTCCTGGCCGAGGCGCGCGCCGCGAGCCGCATCCGCCACCCCAACCTGGTCGAGGTGACCGACTTCGGGCTGCTCGCCGACGAGCGCCCCTACCTGGTGATGGATCGGATCCACGGCGAGGCGCTCTCCTCCCACCTCGACCCGACGCGCCCGCTGCCACCGGCGATCGCCCTCCATATCGCGCGGGAGGTGGCGCTCGCCCTCGCCGCGCTCCACGAGGCCGGTCTGGTGCACCGCGATCTGAACCCGTCGCACGTGGTGCTGCTCGATGGGGCGGAGGCCAGCATCGGCGCCCGCCGATACAACTCCGCTTACGCGGCAAAGGAAGTTAGCCTGCCGCGGCTGAAGGTGGTCGATTTCGGGGCGGCGTGGTTGCCGGGCAGCGACTTCGACGACGCCTCGGGCCGGGGCGGCGCTGCCTACATGGCCCCCGAGGTAGCGCGCGGCGAGGGCGACGATCCGCGGTCCGATCTGTACTCGCTCGGCGTGCTCCTCCACGAGATGCTGACGGGCACGGTGCCCTTCGCCTGCGCCACCCCCGACGACGTGATCGCGGCGCACGCTCGCTCCGCGCCCCTCGCGGTGGCCGAGCTGGGTCTCGCCGATGCGGTCGCGAGGGTGGTCGGGCGCGCGCTCAGGAGGAGCGGGGCCGAGCGGCACCAGAGCGCCGACGAGATGTGCCACGCGATCGACCGCGCGATCGCCGCGATCGACCGCCACGGCTGGCAGCGCTTCCTGCCCTCATGAGCGCCCCCTTCTCCATCCTGTTCGTCGACGACGACGCGACCATCCTCCGGATGGTGAAGCGGGTGCTCGCCGAGGAGCCCTACGAGGTGCTGACCGCGCCGGGGCCGCGCGAGGCGCTGGCGATCCTCGCCGACCGCGAGGTGGACCTGCTGGTGTCGGACATCGAGATGCCGGACATGGACGGCCTGGCCCTGATCCAGATCGTGCGCCGGGAGCACCCCGAGACGCTGCGCATGCTCTTGACCGGGAACGCCACGATGGAGCGCGCCCTCACCGCGATCAACGAGGGCGAGGTCTTACGCTTCCTCACCAAGCCGTTCGAGGTGGCGCCCTTCCGGCGGATGCTCGCCGGGCTGGCGGAGCGGCTCCAGACCCTGCGCCGCGACAGCGCTGCCTCGTCGCGGGCGGCGCGGCGGGAGGAGCTGCGGCGGTGGATGGCGGAGCGCTTCCCCGGATCGACGGAGGTGGCGCGGAACGAACGCGGCGAGGTGGTGATCGACCTCGAAGGGCTGACCGCGGCGGTGCTGGAGACCGGATCGGCGGAGGCGCGCGCGCTGCTCGAGCGCGAGCGCTAGCGACGGCGACAACCATGACCAAATCGTTTCGACTGCGGCGCTGATCCGCGCATCGCGAGTCACCACCCGCACCCCCAGCCAGCGAGCGGTCGCGGCGATCAGCCGGTCAAAAAAATAGGCACAGCGGCGCGCGGAACGGCCGCCATCGCCTCCACGATCTCGCCAGTCAGCGCACCTCGACGATCGGGCCTGCCTGGGCCATCAGCGCTCTGACCGCGCGAAGTGTCCCCGCGGCGATCCGCGCCTTCTCTTCCAAGTAGACGATCTCCGCCAGCGAGATGGCCGACACTGCGACCTGCCGTCCGGGCGTGGCGCCCTCGAGCACGCCCGCGGCAGTCGGCGACAGGTTCGCATCGTTGTGGAGATGCCAAATCAATGCATGCGTGTCGGCCACGGCGACGATCATCAGGTGCCCTCCCTCGGAAAACCGGACCAAGCCTCGCGACGCGCCGCATGGAAGTCCTCAAAGGAGGGTGCCGGGCCGAGATGTTGGAGCGCGCCGCGCAGCGATGCCCCTGTCCGCAGCAGCGACGGAAGCGCCTCGCCCAGGAGCTGCCTCGCCAGCAGGTCGATGCGGCGCAGCTTGTCGTCACTCGGCAACGTCGATATCAGCGGAACGGGCTCCTCCAGCGTCATTTTTTCTCCTCGAACCACAGGGTAGCGCTGCACCATCGGGCGATCCATCTTTGGGCCGCCGGGGCCAGCTCAAGCGCTGCCCGCGCTGCGGAGGCTACCGCGCCCCGCGACGGCTACGGCCACGGCCACGGCCACGGAAGTGGGGGCCCCCTTCGCCGTCAGGCACCCAACTTGGCGACTACGCATCCAGCCCCGCCGCGATCGTGCTACGGTACCAAAATGCGCCGACCGCTTGCGCTGCTCCTTCTCGCTCCCTCGCTGGCACTCCTGGCCGGGGGCTGTGTGTATGGCTCGATCGAGCCCGGCGATCCGGTGGACTACGCGCTCGTGTGTGCCCTCCCCGCCACCGCTCCCTCCTCGACCGCGCTGGCGCCGATGTCGCCGCCCGGCGCGTTCGTTCCCGCGGCCGACCCGGCGCGGCCTGCGGCGATCCGGACCGGCTACGTCCCGATCGTACAGGACGGCGAGGGGCCGATCTTCGACATGACCGGCGTCGCGCGCACGGTCTACTTGAACCGGAACGGCGGCACCCTCAGCGGCGGCTACGACGATGCCGCGCACAACGTCTCATCGGTCGTGGCGGGGACGGGGCGAGGCAGCGTCACCCTCCCCAAGGCCAACTTCTCCGACAAGGATTGGCTCAAGTTCGTATCGTGCGTCAGCGACGAATTTTCGCGCTTCAACATCCAGATCGTGCAGGACCGCCCAGCCGTCGCCGGCTTCATGATGCAGATGGTGGGCGGCAGCCCGTCGGCCCTCGGGCTGCCACAGGCGGTGGGCGGCATCGCGCCGATCGACAAGAACGGGTGCGCGGTCATCGAAGGCGCGGTCACCTTCATTTTCCCCGACTCCCTCGGCGGCAGCCTCGACGTGAACTGCGAGGCGGCGGCCCAGGAGATCGCGCACGCGTTCTCGCTCGATCACGAGCTCCTCGCCTCCGACCCGATGACCTACCTCGATTTCGGTGGCCACAAGGTGTTCCAGGATCAGGACGCCAGCTGCGGCGAGTCGAAGTCCCGCGGGTGCATCTGCAAGCGACCCCAGCAGAACTCCGTGAAGATCCTGTCCGAGAAGGCCGGCCTGTTTCAGGACGCCAATGGCCCGATGGTCGCCCTCACCAGCCCCGCCGACGGCGCTTCGCTCTCCGCGGGCGCGCTCCCGATCACCGTCCACGCCACCAGCGCGACGGGCAGCATCGATCGCGTGACCTTGCACTATCACGATGCAGGCAACTGGATCGTCGCCGACTGCGCGGGACACTCGCTGCCGTGCCGGCGCTCAGGCGATGACTTCACGTTCACCGTCCCCGGCGCGCGCGGCCTGGCAACCTTTCATGCCGAGGCGGCGGACTCCGTCGGTGGCGTCAATGTCACCCACACCCGGACCGTCCTCGCGGGGGTCGGCGAAAACCCGGATACCGGCGCCATCCGCATCGCGGTCTCGGTGAATCTGGGATCGTTCGCCGCGACACGGCAGGTGGCGCTCAACGCGACCATCACCACCACCGCCGGCACGATCGACGAGGCCACGGTATTGTGGACCGATCGGCGCGGCGCGACGTCGAGCAATCCGATGTGTCCTGCCGGTGCCGGCACCAATGGATGGACCCGCTCCATCCAGGCGGCCCCGACCCCCGGCGAACGCTCGTTCGTCGTGGAGGCCGACGATAGCGAGGGCAATCACGCCGCCTCGGCCCGCTTCACGATTCTCCTCGACCGCTAGCCGACGGCAGCGACGGCGATGCACGGTCGAATAGGAGGTCGTCCATTCCGGTGGCGGTGCGCGGCGACGGGGGCGCTGCTCGCCTTCGCGCTCGCAGGGAGCGCCCAGGCGCAAGGTATCCGGGCCGCGGTGCTGCCCTTCGAGGGAGCGCAGGCGCGCCGGGTACAGAGCGAGATCGAGCGCGTGCTCCGTGCGACCGTGATCCTGGTCCCCGACGCCCCGGTGCGCGTGGCGGCGGCAAAGTTTGGCGCGCGGGGCAAGGCGGAGATTGCCGGGATTGCGCTCGAGCTGGGCGCGCAGGTCGTGATCTTCGGCGAGATCCACCGGGGGAAGGGCCTCACCCCTGCGCTGGAGGTGGCCATCCACGACGCCGACGGGGCCGCCGTGCGCCTTCTGGCCCATCCGCTGCCCGGGGGACACGTGGACGCCGCGACCATGAAGCGGGTGCGGGAGGCGGTGGTCGACGTCGTGGCGGCCATGGACGCGGCCCGGGGCGCACCTCGGGTCCCGGTGGGCGACCAACCTGTGGCGCCGCCGCCGCCGCCGCCGCCGTCTCCGCCGCCGCCTCCGAAATTCCCGCTCGCGGAGGGCGCGGTCGGCCTGCTCCTGACCGGCCGCAGCTTCGGCTTTGGCAAGAACGCGTCACTGGATGGACTGGCCACCTGCCAGCCGGGCAGCACCTCCTGCCCGCGCTATCGCGGCACCATCGCGGCCGGGCTGCGCGTCGACCTCACGCTGTTCCCGCTCACATTGCTGCCGTCCGCGGGCGGCGGCTGGAGGCACCTCGCCGGGCTGGGAATCGGGGCCACCTACGACTTTGTCGGCTGGCCGGGATCGATCGACGCCAAGCCGGCCCCCACCGCCTGCGGCGGCAAATCCACTTGCAAGTTCGGAACGCGGGAGCAGCGCGCCGAGGTCGGCCTCCGCTTCCGCTGGCGCTTCGTCGAGCGCACCTGGAGCCCGCTCTTGATCACGTCGCTCGGCTACGGCTTCCACTCCTTCACGATCGATCCGCCGGCCGACGGCGTGACCATCGTTCCCAGTGTCACCTATCAGTACGTCGACCTCGGCGTCGGGCTTCGCCTGCCGATTCTGGGGCGGGTCACCGTCGCTGCGTCCGTCAACGGGCACGCCCTCGCGACGGCCGGCGCGATCCGGTCGTCCAGGGAGTACGGGCCCGGCGGAGGCGGCGGCGTGCGCGGAAACCTGGTCGCGGAGGCGCGCCTGTGGCGAAGTCTCAGCGCGCGTCTCAGCGGCTTCTACGAGGTGTTCTGGCTCGACTTCGATGGCGGGTCGATGCCGAAGAAGACCACCGACGGCACCACCAGCGACGCCTTCTGGGGCCTCACGCTGAGCGCCGGGTACGCCTACTGAGCGTCATCGTCGGCGGCACGACCTGCTTCACCCGAAAGTCCGGAAGCCGCTACCTCGCCCCACGGGGCGTGTTTTCCGCGACCAGGAAGTTCACCTCCGGGTAGCCCGCGGCGGCCGCGGTGTACAGCACCTTCTTGACGACCTTGAAGCCCACGTCCCGGTCGATCTTCGCGATCACGCTGCCCGTGAAATGCTCCGAGGGATGGAGCAGTCGGTAGTTGGTTCGCAGAATGAAGAGCTGGTCGTGCAGGTCGGCGATCTTCCAGTCGACGCTGTCCTCCCGGCTCAACTCAACGGTGTCCACGACCGGAAGCCCGTCGAGGGTGACGGTGTCCCGGCCCACTCCGATCACAGGTGCGCGCTCCAGCTCCCTAAAAACGTGGCTCGCCTCCGGCAAGCGCAGGCGGTCCCCTCAGGCGAGCAGCTCGCCCCCGGCGTCGAAGTGGAGCAGCCCGAAGATGACCAGCACGCAGAGCATGTCGACGAGCGGTGTGAGATTGAGCTCGGTCAGGACGCTCTCGCCGCGCTCCCCGCGCCGCCAACGTGGACAGGCTCGCAGCAGCCTCGGCCCCGGGGAGCTGATCATCGGACACCTCGCCCGGCTTTCGACAACTCATTCGCGTGGAGGTTCCGGCCTCCAGCCACCTTCTCGTGTCTCGCGCGACACGCATCGCGGTCGAGTTCATCGTTGACCTGCTCGCGACGGTCGAGGTCGCCCGGCGCGGGGGTGTGATCCAAAGTGCTCGGAGGACGCGCGGCCGAGCCAGCTCTCGTCCTTCGGTTCCCGCCGCCGCGCCGTTGCCGTTGCCGTCGCCGAGAGGGCGGGCGGCAGGTTCCAGCGGATACGTCTACCGAGGGTCGGCGATCACACCCCCAGCGCGGGGAACTGTTGACAGCCTGTCAACAGTTCGGAGCACGGCGGGCGGCGAGCGTCAGCGAGGGCGGCGGCGGCGCAGGGCGGCCAGGGCGAGGAGGGCGAGGACGGCGAGCGTCAGCGACGGTGAATTGCCGCGCGCTCCGACGTGGCAGCCGCAGCCGGCGCCGTTGCCGAGGAGGCCGGGCGGCAGGTCGTAGGTCGAGACGGCGAAGGCGTTGGCCTCCGACCACTCGCTCGCCGCCATCAGCGAATCGACCGCGCGGGCGCGCCAGAAGTAGCCGCCCGAACCGAGGCCGGTGATGGTCACGCCGACGGTGCCGGCGCCCCCCGAGCCCATCCCCGACTGGGCGGTCAGCCCGGGATCGAGGTAGACCTCGACGTCGTAGTGGATCGGATCGCCCTCGGGATCGATCGAGTCGACCCAGGTGAACACCGCCACCGGCCCGGCCGCCATCCCGCCCATCGACGGATTCGACAGCGTCGGCACCGACGGCGGATCGTTCTTCACATCGATCAGGAAGCACGACTGCGCCCAGGAGGAGGAGCCCGACGGATCGCGCGCGCGGCAGCGCAGGCAGTAGCCCTGGTTCTCCGCCAGGGTCATCGGCGACCACATGCTCTTGCTTTGGGCGTCGGGCACCAGGCCCATCACCGACTGCTTCTGCGCCGAGTCGAAGGTGTTCGAGATGTCGACGTCGCACTGGTAGCTGAGCTTCTCCCCGTCGAGATCGCTCGATCCGCCGAACTTGAACTCGGGGATGCGGGTGGAGATGCGGGCGCCGTTCTTCGGGTACTCGATCACCGGCGCGGAGGGCGACGGGTTGGTCGGGAAGACGGTGAAGCGCGCGATCTGCGACCACGGCCCGGAGAGCATCTGATCGTCGGTGGCCCGCGCACGCCACCAGTAGGAGGCGTAGGGCACGAGATCGACGGCGACGAACCAGGCGGTGGTCCCCGACATGTCCTCGTTGATCCCGGCCTTCGCGGCGACCTTCTGGGTGAGGTTCATGTCCGAGTAGAGCTCGAACTCATAGGTGAGCGGCAGCTCGTCGGGGCTCCTGGCGTTGGTCACCTCCAGCGACGGGTGGGTCACCTTGACCTTCGAGTTGTCGGTGGGCAGGGAGATCTGCGGCGCGGTCGGCGGGTCGTGGATCGCGTCGACGAACATCTTGGCGACGGCCGACCAGTTGCCGGAGATGTAGGGGTCGCGCGCGCGGCAGCGCCAGAAGAGGTGCTTGTTCTCGGAGAGCATCACCTTGACGGTGCTGCTGGTGGTGCCATTCCCGCCCTCCTGGACGCCGAGGGTGAGGTCGATCAGCGTGGTCAGCTGCGCGTCGGTGTAGATCGCGAACTCGTAGGTGAGGCTGTCGCCCTTCGGCGAGATCGCGTTCATCACCTTCAGGTCGGGTCCCTTGCCGACCTTCATGTCCTTGTCGGGCGAGATCGGCGTGGGCGCCGACGGGCCGTCGTACTTCATCGGGTCGGTGGCGTCCTGGTACTCCTTCAGGTTGGGGCGGCCGTCCTTGTCGGGATCGCCGCCCGAGACCTGCTTGAGGTCGCCGAAGTACATCTTCTCCCAGGTGTCGGGGAGGCCGTCCATGTCGGTGTCGATCAGCACCACCTGGAGGGTCCAGGCCTGCGTGTCGGTGGCGCCGGCCTTGTCAGCGACGGTGATCGCCACCTTGGCGGTGCCGAAGCGCGCCTGATCGTAGCCGGGCAGCCAGGCGACGGTGCAGTTGTTCTGGTTGACCGTCATGCCCATCGGGCCGAGGTCGAGCTTGCAGGTGAAGACGTCCTTCGGGTCGGGATCGACGATCACCGGCGGGTAGGTGTACTGGACCCCCTCGGTGGCGACCAGCGGCGGCAGCGACGAGAACTTCGGCCCGACGTTGGCGACGTTGACCGTGGTGGTCTTGATCTCGAAGAGGCCGCCGGTGTCGGTGCACTTCATCTGGATGGTGACCATCGCCGGGCCGCTGATGTTCTTCGCCGAGAACATCGGGTTTTGGCCCATCGCGTCGAGGAACGCGCCGGCGTTGTTGAAGTCCCACAGGATCGTCGTCGGGTCGCCGTCGGGATCGTTGCACGAGCCGTTGAGGGTGACGGTGCTCCCGGTGTCGACGGTGTAGGGGCCGCCGGGGAGCGCCTTGGGCATGTTATTGACGCGCGCCGCCGAGGCCCATTTGCAGGAGTTGATCATCAGCTTCTTGATGTTCGCGTCGGTCCAGGTGCCGGGCGAGTAGTTGCCGGAGGAGGAGAGCTGCACGATGCGTCCGACGTTGACCGCGTCGCGGAGCGCCACGGCGTCGCCGGCGAGCTTGCTGGTGGCGACGCGCACCACGCCCGGGTTCGGGATGACCACGCCGACGTTGGTGGCGGTGGCGAACTGGAAGGTCTGCGGCAGGCCCACCCACAGCGGATGAGCGGCGAAGGCGGGCGTCACGCTGTAGTCGACGAAGCCGGTGGTGCCGGACGTGCGCTGGAGGAGCACCAGGGGCTTGAGGGTCTGCCAGCGCCCGGCGGCCACCTGGAACGCCGACCACTCGGTGTTGATCAGGCCGCCCTTGTTCTGCACGAAGTTGGCGATCGCGTCCTGTCCGGCCTGCGGCATGTTGATGTTGGCAGAGCTGGGCCCCGGGCCGCCGGCGAGGAGGAGCACGACGTCGAAGTTGGCGGGCGCGGGATTGCCCTGGTACTGGAAGGAGGGGACGCCGGCGTTGCTGACGGTGAGCCCGCCGGCCTGGAGCGCCTGGATGAGCGCGGTGGTTCCCGGGCCGTCCTCGTCGGGGATCACCAGGACCTTCTGCGCGGCCGAGGGGGCGGCGCGGCAGGCGAAGGCGAGGAGAACGGCGGCTGCGAGGAGCCTGTTGGAGTAACGATGCGTAGCGAGAGCGAGCAGGCCGGAGCAGCTTGCGAGCGCGCCCGGAGCGACCGACCGAGCCGTACCCTTACGTACGGCGACCGAGGGAGTGAGGACGAAAGCCGCAAGATGCCCGGCATGCTCGTTCGCAGTAGCATGGTTGCTCCAACGGGCTCCTGAGGGACGCATTCCTGCTCCTTTTGCGACGGGCGATCGGCGTGGCGCGGGCCATTATAGCCCCCGCCGCGCGCGGCGATCCATGATAACGTCGCGCCGTGGGAATGAACGCTGGATGGACTGTGGTGCTGCGCGCCGGGGTGGTTGTTGCTTCGGTCGGCTGGGTCGCGACGGTCGGGTGCGGGGCGCCGCCGGTGATCGAGAGCAAGCCGATCGGCCTCGCGGGCGGCACCTTCACGATGGGCTCCGCCATCGAGTGCAAGGACTCCCTGGGTCCGGTGTGCACCGGCGACCGCACGCCCCACAAGGTCCGGATCTCTTCGTTCTCCCTCGACGACCACGAGGTGACGAAGGGGCAGTACGCGCAGTGCGTCCGGGCGGGGACCTGCCCCGCGGAGGGCGCGTTCTTCGCCGGTGAGGACGACTACCCGGTGCTGGTCAACGATCCCGAGGCGGCGCGGAAGTTCTGCGCCTTCCGGATGCCGGCGATGCGGCTCCCCACCGAGGCGGAGTTCGAGTTCGCGCAGCGGGTGCAGCCGAGCGGGAATCTACAGAACTACGCCTGGGGCGACGACCCGCCGACCTGCGGGCGGATCCCGTTCGCGGGCTGCACCGAGCAGGCGGTCCGGCGGGTGAAGTACTCGCCCGGGGACGTCAGCCCGTCGGGGATCTACGACCTCGCGGGCTCGGTGCCGGAGTGGGTCGAGGACAGCTACACCCCGTACGCGGGGTGCGCCGAGCACATCGGCTACGGGGAGTTGTGCTGGAACAAGAGCCGCGGCTGCATGGACGCGCGCTGCAGCACCGACGGGCTGTTCTGCGCGCAGGGCTGCGTGCCGGCGCCCGCGCCGACCGCTCCGGTGGTGGCCAAGCCGGGGATGCTGGCCTCGCCGCAGCCGATCTGCCTCCTGGCCGCGGACGCCGACCTCCTGATCGATCCGGTGGTGCGCGGATCGAGCCTCTTCGGAGTGATCCGCGGCGGCGGTCCCACCGACGGGGCGTGCGCCTTCGCTGGCTTCACGCGGCGCCACGCAGCGGCGAAGAGCTTCGCGGCCGGATTTCGCTGCGCGGTGAGCACGGATTCTTCGGCGCGCAAGGGCACTCCGACCTACCGCTTCACCGTCGACCAGTGCCCGCCGAGCGGCCGGTTGAAGGTCGCGATCAAGCTCGGCGCAGGCGGCCTTTCCGCGGGCTATTCGCTGAAGTGGTTCCCGGGGACGGCGACCGGGGTGAAGTCGGCGACGGCGATGAACGGCGTGGTCGAGGAGGTGCCGTGCGACGCGGTGCTGGTGGTCTACCCGCAGTCGGCGGACATGCTGGAAGTGAAGCTGAATACGATCGGGAATCCGAACTGCCTCGGGGGACTGCAGCAGGTGATGATCAATCGGGATGGGGACATGCCGGCGGTCGGCCTGGATTCGATCAAGCTGGCGCCCGCGAACGACTGCGGCTAGACAGAGTCGCATGGACTCCGATCCAAGCGGCCAAAGGCCGCGTCGCGGCGGAGTCGCCGCGTGAGCAGGGGTGGGGACCCCGACCGCTTGCCGGCGGGGCGGGGCGGCACGCCCCGTGGGAAACTGGCTAAACAATGTCGCATCATCAATGCGACATTGTTTAGAGCGGTTCAATCAGGCGCGGGGACGGCTCCGACGGTCAGCGACGGCGGCGGGCGGCGGCGACGACGAGGAACAGCAGGGCGAGAGCGAGCAGGGGGCTCGGCGAGGGGCGGCCCGGCGTAGTGGAGCAGCCTCCGAAGGTGCCGGGGGCGCTCCCGAAGCTCGGCGAGACCGACGAGCCGCCGTCGCCGCGCGGGGCCCGGCAGGCGTGGTCGACGCAGCGCTGCTCGCCCGGACACTCGGTGTCGGTGTTGCAGTAGCAGTTCGCCAGCACGGAGTGATCGCACGCCGCGCCGGCATTGCAGCGGTCGCTGGTGCAGCTGTTCTGATCGTCGCAGTCGGTGTCGGCCTTGCAGCAGCCCGGGCCCTTCGCCGCGTGGGTGCAGGCCCCGCCGGTCGCGGTGCAGGTGTCGGTGGTGCAGGGGTCGTGGTCGTCGCAGTCGCTGTGAAGCGAGCAGCAGCCCGGCACCCGCGCGTGGACGCAGCTGCCGCCCGCGCCCGAGCAGCTATCGGCGGTGCAGACGTCCTGATCGTTGCACTCGGCGTTCTGGTTGCAGCAGCGGAGGGTCTTCGGATAGGTGCAGGCGCCCTTGATGCATTCGTTGGCGGTGCAGGCGTCCTTGTCGTCGCATTCCGTCGCGTCCTTGCAGCAGTTGGGCTTCGGGGCGTGGCTGCACATCCCGCCAGGGCCGGAGCATTTGTCGTCGCTGCAGGTGATCTGATCGTCGCAATCGGCGTCGACGTTGCAGCAGCCCATCGTCTGCGCGTGGGCGCAGGTCCCGCCCGGGCCGGAGCACTTGTCGCCGGTGCACACATTCATGTCGTCGCAGTCGGCGTCGACGTTGCAGCAGTTGAACTTGGCGAAGTGGCCGCACGTTCCGCCCGGGCCGGAGCAGAGATCGATGGTGCAGGAGTTCCCGTCCTCGCAGTCCGCGTTCGAGTTGCAGCAGCCCATCAGCGGCGGGTGCGAGCACTTGCCGCCGGGACCGGAGCACTTGTCCTCGGTGCACAGGTTCCCGTCGCCGCAGTCATTGTCGACATTGCAGCAATTGGCGATCTTGGCGTTGGTGCACATCCCGCCCGGGACCGGGCACTTGTCGGTGGTGCAGGAGTTCTTGTCATTGCAATCGGCGTCCTTGGCGCAGCAGGAGGCCTTGGCGGTGTGCTTGCACTGCGCGGCCGGGGCCGGACAGACGTCGATGGTGCAGGAGTTGCCGTCGTCGCAGTCGGCGGGCTTGATGCAGCAGTTGTCGCCGAAGCCCTGGCCGCAGGGACCGACGATCGTCACGTCGGAGAGCACCGGGGTCAGGTAGCCGGGGCCGTTCAGGTCGGCCTCCACCTCGACGTAGCGCCCGGCGATTCCCTTCAAGGCCGCGCCGTTCTGCACCGGGGTGAAGCCCACCGTCGGGAGCTTCTTGGGATCGTCGGCGGCGCGAACGAACAGCTTCAAGGACGTGCAGCGGTTGTTGGCGTTGTCGCACGGGGTGCCGCCCTGCCCCTCCTGGTTGTAGAGCACCTTCGACCAGGGGATCCCGTCGCCGCCGCCGTCGAAGGTCCCGTTCCAGGTCCCGAAATAGGTGTAGGGCGCCTGGCGATTGACCTGATAGCCGGTGAAATCCGAATAGAGGTACGAGGTGTAGTCGATTCCCTTGGGATTGGGGCACCCGGGGCAATCGTAGGTATACTTGGCGAGCTGCGCGCCATTGGGGGGATTGATCTTGAACACGTCGTGGACGCCGTAGCCGTTGGCATAGACGAATCCGTCGAATCCCACCGACAGGCCGTGGACGCTGCCGCCGATGGTGTAGGTGCCCTGGTGCACCCCCTGGGGCGACCACTTGCCGATGTAGTTGTAGCTGATGTTGGCGCCCCAGATGTTGAAGTCCTTGTCGAGGGTGACGGTGTAGATCGCCGGGCCGCCGAGCTGCTCGCAGGTCTTCTTGGCGAAGTCGGCGCGCACCAGGCCGCCGTTGTAGTTGCCGTAGTAGACGATGTCGCCCGACGGGTGGGCGACGAGCGCGCCGTAGAAGGCCGGGCAGCCATTGACGTATTCGACCTGGAAGGTGTCGATGTTGATCCGGGCCGCGAAGCCGCCACCCGAGGGCCCGTAGAAGGCGTACTGGCCGCCGCTGGCCATCGAATACGGGCTGCCGTTGACCTGGATCTCCTTCTCCAGCGCCACCGGTTCGGCGGGGTTGAATCGGTAGATCTTTCCCGTGGCGTGGGCGGAGACCCAGATCTTGCCGTTGCGGTCAACCGCGACGCCGCGCGGGATCGCCCCCGGATTGCCGATCTTGATGGTGGTGAGGATGCACTCGTCGTTCTGGCCGAAGTACTCGCCACCGTCGAAGGTGTTGATGATCCCGTTGTTGTTGGCGTCGATCGAGGTGTCGATCTTGCCGTTGTGGTTGCGATCGATGCAGTGCTCGAGGAAGCCGGAGAACTTCGAGAGCGTCCCCTGGGTGCTGCCGCTGAACGCACCGTTGGAGATCCACACGTCGCCGGCGTTGTCGACCGCGACGCGGCGCGGGTAGTTGGTCGGGGTCTGCGGCGCGTCGGCGCCCGTCGGTACTCCGTTGATGAACTGCAGCGCGGCGTCGTAGCGACCGGTCTGCTTGCCGGTGCTGGTGTCGATCCGCACCACCATCGAGTAGGAGGTGTGGCAGGCCCAGACGTTGGTGGTCTTGGTCACCGGCGTCGGGCCGAGCTGGAGCTGGTTCGACGGCGGGTAGGCCACCTGCACCAGCTGCCCGCTGTTGAAGTCACCGTCGGTGGTGAAGGTCTTGAGCTGCGCGTAGGCGGCGAGGGGCCAGAGGACGATGACGGTCGCCAGAGCGGCGCGTGTCCGTTGCATGGGGTGCTACCTCGATTCAGCGCCTCACCATACCACGGGTACGAGCGCGCGCCGCGACGACCAGCACCAGCAGGAGCCCGAAGAGGAGCGGGACCGACGCGGGCCGGCCGGGAGCGGCAGAGCACGCGCCGAAGGTGCCGGCGGCGCTCCCGAAGTTCGGCGAGATCTGCGCGCCACCATCGCCGCGCGGGGTCTGGCAGGCGTGGTCGATGCAGCGCTGCTCTCCCGGGCACTCGTTGTCGGTGTTGCAGTAGCAGTTCGCCAGCGACGAGTGATCGCAGGCCGCGCCGCCGTTGCAGCGGTCGCTGGTGCAGGTGTTCTGATCGTCGCAGTCGCTGTCCAGCTTGCAGCAGCCCGCACCTCTCGGCGCGTGGTTGCAAGCCCCGCCGGGCGCGCTGCACGTATCGTCGGTGCAGGGGTCGTGGTCATCGCAGTCGCTGTGGATCGAGCAGCAGCCCGGGACGCGCGCGTGGGCGCAGCTCCCGCCTGCGCCGGTGCAGCTGTCGGTGGTGCAGACGTCCTGATCGTTGCACTCGGCGTTCTGGTTGCAGCAGCGGAGGATCTTCGGATAGCCGCAGGCGCCCTTGATGCACTCGTTGGCGGTGCAGGCGTCCTTGTCGTCGCACTCGGTGGCGTCCTTGCAGCAGTTGGCCTTCGGGGCGTGGCTGCACATTCCGCCGGGACCGGAGCACTTGTCGTCGCTGCAGACGATCTGATCGTCGCAGTCGTCGTCGACGTTGCAGCAGCCTATCTTCTGCGCGTGGGCGCAGGTGCCGCCGGGGCCCGAGCACTTGTCGCCGGTGCAGACGTTCATGTCATCGCAGTCGGCGTCGACGTTGCAGCAGTTGAACTTGGCGAAGTGGCCGCAGGTCCCGCCGGGGCCGGAGCAGAGATCGATGGTGCAGGAGTTCCCGTCCTCGCAGTCGGCGTTCGAGTTGCAGCAGCCCATCAGCGGCGGGTGGGAGCACGCCCCGCCGACCCCCGAGCACTTGTCCTCGGTGCACAGGTTGCCGTCGCCGCAGTCGCCGTCGATGTTGCAGCAGTTGGCGATCTTCGCGTTGGTGCACATCCCGCCGGGAACCGGGCATTTATCGGTGGTGCAGGCGTTCTTGTCGTTGCAATCGGCGTCCTTGGCGCAGCAGGAGGCCTTCGCGGTGTGCTTGCACTGCGCCGCAGGCGAGGGGCAGACGTCGATCGTGCAGGGGTTCTTGTCGTCGCAGTCGGCCGGCTTGATGCAGCAGCTGTCGCCGAATCCCTGGCCGCACGGGCCGACGATCTGGACGTCGGAGAGCACCGGCGTCAGGTAGCCCGGGCCGTTCAGATCGGCCTCCACCTCGACGTAGCGCCCGACGATTCCCTTCAATGCCGCGCCATTCTGCACCGGGGTGAATCCCACCGTCGGGAGCTTCTTCGGATCGTCCGCCGCGCGCACGAACATCTTCAACGTGGTGCAGCGATTGTTGGCGTTGTCGCACGGCGTCCCGCCCTGTCCCTCCTGATTGTAGACCACCTTGGACCAGGGGATCCCGTCGCCGCCACCGTCGAAGGTGCCGTTCCAGGTGCCGAAATAGGTATAGGGCGCCTGGCGATTGACCTGATAGCCGGTGAAGTCGGAGTAGAGGTAGGAGCTGTAGTCGATCCCCTTCGGATTCGGGCAATTCGGGCAGTCGTAGCGGTAGTTCGCCAGCACCGTGTTCTTGATCGGGTCGACCTTGGTGACGTTGTAGTTGCCGCCGTAGCCGTTGAACCAGACGAACCCGGCGAAATCGACCGACACGCCGTGGTAGGGACCGACGGTGTTGATCTGGATGGGGGCACCCCCGGCGGCGGGCCACTTGACGACGTAAGCGCCGCCAGCGTGGCCGGCCCACACGTTGAAATCCTTGTCGAGCGATACGGTGTAGATCGGCGGACCGCCGAGGTTGGTGCAGGTCTTGTTGACCCAATCCGCCTTGATCAATCCGCCGCTGGAGTTGCCATACCAGGAGGTGTTGCCGTTCGGGTGGGCGACCAGCGCGCCGTAGAAGGCCGGGCAGTTCTTGATGTATTCGACCGCCAGCGTGTCGATATCGATCCGTCCGGTGATCCCGCCGCCATTGTGGCCGTAGAACACGTACTGGCCTCCGGAGGCCATCGAGTAGGGGTTCCCGTCGACGCTGACGGTCTTCTCGAGCGCGACCGGCTCGGCGGGATTGAAGCGATAGAGCTTGCAGGGCGGCGTGACGCACTGATTCTCGCTGACCCACACCTTGCCGTTGCGGTCGACCGCCACGCCGCGGGGGGTGGCCCCGACGGCGCCGATCTTGATCGTGGTGAGAATGCACTCGTCGTTCTGGCCGAAGTACTCGGCGCCGTTGTTGGTGTCGATGATGCCGTCGTTGTTCGCGTCCACCGAGGTGTCGATCTTGCCGTTGTGATTGCGATCGATGCAGTGCTCGACGAGGCCCGAGAACTTGGAGAGCGTTCCCTGGCGGCCACCGCCGAAGGCGCCGTTCGAGATCCACACGTCTCCCGCGTTGTCGACGGCGACGCGGCGTGGGTAGTTGGTCGCGGTCAGCGGTGCGTCGGCGCCGGTGGGGACGCCGTTGATGAACTGCAGCGCGGCGTCGTAGCGCCCGGTCTGCTTCCCGGTGTTGGTGTCGATCCGCACCACCATCGACGAGGTGGTGTGGCAGGCCCAGACGTTGGTGGTCTTGGTGACCGGCGTGGGGCCCAGCTGGATCTGGTTGGCGGGCGGGTGGGCCACCTGCACCAGCTGGCCGGCGTCGAAGTCGACGTCGGTGGTGAAGGTCTTGATCTGCGCGCGGGCGGACAGCGGCAGGAGGAGCAGGGCGAAGGCGAGGCGTGCCCGCTTCATGTGCTACCTTGATCGATGGGCCCATCCTAGCACGCGCGGGACCGTGGTAGGCATCCGCGGATGCGGATCGTGCTCGGGCTCCTCATGCTGTTCGCAGGCTGTCACGTCGACGGGCTCACCCCGGGCGGAGGCGACGGGGGCCACGGCGACGGCGGTGGCGGTGCGATCCGTGATGCGGGACCGGTGGATTTCGCCGGCTTGACGTTTTGCGAGGGGACCCTCGTCGCCGGTACCTGCGCGCAGTGGTTTTTCCAGCCGGTCTGAGGCTGCTACATCGCGGCGGGTACCGGCACCCGGATGAGCGATCACAAGAACTACGACAACATCTGCTGGAGCAACGGCTCGAAGCTGGTGACGTCGAGCGGGGCCGCACCGAAGACCGCGCACGGGACGTGGAAGGGGCCGGGCGGCGTGTGCATGGAGGGCGACGCGGTGAGCCTCGAGACCGCCCCGCGCTTCACCCTCTGGCGCGCGGGCGCGACCCTGGTCCTCGACGAGAAGACCGGACAGGTGATCTGCCCCGACGGGAGCACGGCAAACATCGGAACAAACTACGGCGGCTGCGGCTACCTGCGAGCGCTGTTCAAACCCGACGCGGAGCGCTGCATCGAGGGGACCTGCATGTAGCCAAATCCATTGCCCGCCCCGGGCCGCCGTGCGATGGTCCCGCGGTGACTCTCGAATGCCCGAGCGCGATTGCCGCCGTCGAGGTGTGCGCGCGTGGCGCCCTGATCACCCGCCTCATCGAACTGCCCTCCTCGCTCCCCGATGGGGAAGTGGATCTAGTGGTCGCGGGAGTCACGCCACTGGTCGAGGCCGGGAGCATCCGTGCGGCGGTGACCGGCGGGGCGCGCCGGGTGATCTCGGTGCAGGCCGCGCTCGCGGTGACCGGGATCCCGGCAAGGCCCGGTCGCTCCACGTTGCAGGTACGGGCGCTCGATGGCCGGATCGCGCGCCTCGATGCCGAGCGCGCCGCCTTGCTCGCGCGCACCGAGCGGCTGCGCGATCTGCGCCTCGCGCCGTCGCTGGCGACGTGGCGGCGCGACCCGGTCGATGCGCGGATCGAGGACGCCCTCGCCGTCTCGGCCCTGATCGCCGACCTGGTCAGCGAGGCCGATGGGCGCCTGGTCACCCTCGAAGAGCAGCTCGCCGATCTCGCGCACGAACGCGCCGCAGCAGCCCTCGCCGACGCCCAGGCGACCAGCGCCGAACGGATGGGCAGCGGCCACCCGACCCGCCGGATCACGATTCGCCTCGCCGGCGACGGGCAGCCGGAGCGGCTCGAGCTCTCCTACGCGGTGCCCGCGGCGCGCTGGTGGCCGGTGTACACGCTCCGGCTCACCGACGGTGGGCGGCACGCCGAGTGGTGGCTGGAGGCGCTGGTCGCCCACCGCACCGGCGAGGACTGGACCGGGGTCCGGCTCGTGCTCTCCACCGCCGACCTGATCCACGATGCGCGGCTGCCCGAACTGCCGTCGCTGCGCCTGGGCCGCCGGCAGCCCCCGTCGCTGCGTGGCTACCGGCCCGCGCCGGCGGGGCTCGACCGGATGTTCGACGGGCACGATCGCGCCTTCCCCGCCCTTTCGCCCTCGTCCACCGCTGCCCCGATCGATCAGGGAGGGGGCGGATTCGTCGGCGCGAGCTACGACGATCTTGAGGTCGACGAGGTGCTCGCCGAGGGGGAATCGCCCGCCCCGACGCGCCCCGCCCCGACGCCTGCCCCTGCCCCGGCCCGCTTCCGGACCACGCTGCTGACCGAAGCACCGGCCGCCGCGGCCGCCGCCATGAAAAAGAAGGGCGGACCGTTCGGCGGGAGGGTCGCCAAACCGCTCGCCGCTCCGCCCGCGCCACCGTTGGAAGGCGCCCTGTGGGCCGACGAGACCACGCCGGACAGGTTCGACCTCCCGATCGAACCCGCTGACGCGTGGCGCGACTTCGATTCGCTCACCCTCGCCGCGCCGGGCGATCCGCGGCGCGGCCGTCTGGTGCACGAGAGCGACGGTGCCTCCGCCTTCGCCGCCTACCAGGCGATCGACCGAATCGAGTCGCTCTCGCCGATGGGCGATGCGCGCGACCCATTGACCTCCCGCGGCCTGTTCGATCACCGCTACGACGCGAGCGGGCGCTGCGAGATCCCCTCCGACGGCGTCGCTCACCGACTGATCCTCGCCACCGCGCCAAGCGTTCCGACACTGCGCTGGCGCACCGCCCCACGCGGGGCACCCGAGGTCTACCGGGAGGCCGAGCTGCAAAACCCCTTCGACGCGCCGCTGCTCGCCGGACCGGTCGATGTCTTCGTCGAGGGCAGCCTCCTCCTCACGACCGCGATCGACGGGATCGATCGCGGCGGCACCCTGCGCGTCGGGATGGGTGTCGAGGAGCGGATCCGCGTTGCGCGGAACGTCCGGGTGGTCGAGGAGAGCGCCGGCCTGCTCGGCGGTTCGACCCTCGTCGAGCACTCGGTGACGATCGATCTCACCTCGTCGCTGGGACGGCCGTCCGAGGTGGAGGTGCTCGAGCGCGCGCCGGTCTCCGACGAGAAGGCGGTGGAAATCGAGGTGCTCACGCTCCCCGAAGCCGAGGACTACGATCAGGCCGATCGCGGCGCTCCGGTGCGACGCGGGCTGCGCTGGCGAGTCGCTCTCCCGGCCGGCGGCAAGGCACGGGTCGAGCTGCAGTACCGGATCACGCTCCCGTCGCGGAGCGAGCTCGTGGGAGGCAATCGCCGTGAATGAGACCTCGAACGTCCTCGCCAGCGAGGCGACGACGGTGACCCTGTTCGAGGATCGCGCGGAGGTGGTGCGGCGCGCCCGCGGCGGGGTGCCGGCGGGTGTCTCGTGGCTGGCGATCTCCGGGGTCTCGGCGGTGATCGACGATCCCAGCCTGGTGACCCGCGTCGACGGGCAGGCCGGGGAAGCGGGCGCCCGGGTGATCGCCGCACGCGTGGTGCGTCGGGTGCGGGTGGAGCCAGCCGCGGCGGAGGGCGAGATCGACGCCGCCGAGGTCGATCTCAAGGCCGCCTGCCGACGCGCGAGGGAGGCGGAGCTCACCCTGGCCCGTGCGTCGTCCGACGAGGAGCGCTCCTCCGACCTCGCGGAGCGCCTCGCCGAGGGCCTCCTCGGCACCCCGCGCGGTGGCGAAGCGATCGCCCGCTGGCGCGCGGCGCATCACTCGCTCGACGGGGCGCACACCCGCGCGCTCGACGGCGCGGCGGCCGCGAAGGCCGAGCTGGAGGAGGCCCGCCTCGATCTCGCCCGGGCGGAGCTTCGCCGCACCGAGGCTCGCGCCGTCCACCCGCGCCACGAGGCGCTGGTCGAGGTCCAGATCGAGGCGCCCGCCGCCGGCCCCGTGGCGATCGAGCTCACCTACCGCACTCCCTGCGCGCTGTGGCGCCCCGAGCACCTCGCGCGTCTGGTCCCGCACAGCGACGGGAACGGCCACGATCTCGTGCTCCTCACTCTCGCCACCGCCTGGCAGCGCACCGGCGAGGACTGGAGCGGAATCGCCTGCCGCTTCTCCACCGCGCGCCCGGCCCACGCCGCCTCGCCGCCCCTGCTCACCGACGATCTCCTCACCACGCGCAAGAAGAGCGACGCCGAGCGCCGGACCGTTGCCGTCGATGCGCGCGAGCAATCGATCGCGCTCACCGGGGTCGCGGGGGGAGCCCGTGCCGTCGACGAGATGCCCGGCGTGGAGGACGGCGGGGAGCCGCTGTGGTTCGATGCGCCGGGGCCGGTGACCCTCCCAAGCGACGGGCGCCCGCTCCGGGTGGAGCTCGGCGAGGTCACGCTGCCCTGCCAGGTGGGCCTCTTCGCATGGCCCGAGCTCGGGGAGGCGGCGCACCTGCGGGCGACGGCGCTGCTAACTTCCTCTACCGCGTCAGCGGAGTTGTCTCGGCGGGAGCCGAGGCTGACCGGCGATGGGCCGCTTCTCGCCGGGCCGGTGCGGGTGGCCCGCGGCGGCGCGCTGTGCGGGCGCGGCAAGGTCGGCTTCATCGGCCAGGGCGAGCCGCTCGAGCTCGGCTTCGGCGTGGACGACGGGATCCGCATCCGCCGCCGCGTTGACGAGAAGCGCGACACCACCCCGGTGATCGGCACCCAGAAGATCACCCGCACCGTGAAGCTCTACCTCGGCAACCTGAGCGGCGTGGCGAAGCGCGTCACCGTCGTCGAGCGGGTGCCCGTGAGCGAGATCGGCGAGGTGACGATCGAGCTGATCGCCGCCGGCGGGGCGCGGCTCGACCGCGACGGATTCGCGCGCTTCGAGGTGGAGCTCCAGCCGCGCGAGACCCGCGAGCTTTCCTTGCAATACCGGATCGAGGCCGCGGCCCGCGTCCAGCTCGCCCTGTGACGCTTCGCCGCCGCCCGCGCGTGAACGATCGAGGCGCGCGCGCGACCAAAATGATATGGAGACTCCCGCGATGGAGCTGAAGACACGGATCAAGAGCACGCTGGCGAAGGCGCTGATGCAGGGCCGCCCCGAGCTGCGCATCCTCTACATGCTGGCGCGCCCGAAGCAGGACCGTTCGACCCGCAACGTCACCGCGGAGTACACCACCAGCTGGAACGCCTTCGCGCGCCACCTCGAGCGCTCGCGCACCCTCGACGAATGGCTGTTCGTCGAGGCGATGGACGGCCTGCCGCGCTACTACAACATCGACGGCGCGATGCGCCACCAGTCGTTCAACTCGAACGCCTTCTATCTCGAGACGCTCTCGCAGGCGATCGGCGAGCACTTCCCGAAGGCGCGAACGATCACCGAGTACGGCAGCGGCCTCGGGCGGAACCTCCTGTTCCTCAAGCGCCGCTTCCCCGACCTCACCTGCCACGGCTACGAGCTGTGTGCGCCCGGCGTCGAGATCGCCCGCGCCGCGGCGAAGAAGTTCGACCTCGACGTGAGCTACAGCCGCCTCGATATCGTCAAGGGGCGGCCCGAGGAGTTCGTCTCCCCACCGTCGGACATCGCCTTCACGATGTTCGCCCTCGAGCAGCTCCCGGAGGCCAACGCAGTGGCGCTGCGCAACATCCTCGACCGCGTCTCGCTGGGCTCGATCCACCTCGAGCCGGTGGTCGAGAAGTACCCCATCTCCTACCGCGGGCTCCTGGGACGGGTCTACCACCACAAGATCGATTACCTCCGGAACTTCGACGCCAACGCGCGCGCCGCCGGCCTCCGGGAAGTGCTCCAGCGAACGCTGTTCACGTCGCACAACGCGGTGGTCTTCCCGAGCCTCTACGTGCTGAAGAAATGACCGATCCAACCGAAGTCTGCATGATGAACATCGGACCGCGGCAGCGGCGGCGACGGCTGCGGGTCGGGCTGGTCCTCCTCTCCGTCGGTGCGGCCGCCGCGGCGGTGCTGATCACGCTGGGGATCGCCTGGCCGTGGCGGCTCGCGCTGCACGTTCCGTTCGCCTCCGGAGCCATCTCGGTGATGCAGTGGCGCGAGAAGACCTGAGTACGGATGGCCATGCGCGGTCTGCGCAACATGGACGAAGGGACGGAACGGATCGACGACGCGGCGGTGCGGGTGGCGCTCCGGAGCCGGGCACAAAAGATGATCGTGATCGGCGGGCTGATCGGCGCGGCGCTGACCGCGGCGGCGATCTTCGTTTGAGCCCGGGTCTCCTTCTCGATTAAGCCGTCGGGTCAGCCCGGCCGCTTGAGGAGGCTCGATCGGCCGCATGCCGCGCACCGCATGGCCGGGGCGCTGGCGATCACCGCCTCGCAGTCGGGGCACGCCACCTCGGTGACCTGGAAGGCGAGGTCGTGCAGCTCCGCGTCCGCCACCCGGCGCGACAGGTAGCCCTCCACGTACAGGATGTGCATCCGGACCTCGGCGCTGGCGCGGAGATCGCCAAGGCCGCAGCGCGGGCAGCTCCGCGGGAGAGTCCCCTTCTCGACGCTGAGGCCGTTTCGCCCCGAGAGCGCCCGCGCCAGGCCGCCCGCGCTGCGACAGACCGGGCAGTCGGAGCGCTCGAACGGCGCCGCGCCGCACCCCACGCACTCCACCCGGTAGATCCTCTCCGGCGCCGCCTCGGGAGGGCCGGACCAGGCCACCGCGGAGACCGGCTCACCGTCGAGGAGGGCGATCGTCCCGCTCGCCAGCGCTCGCGCCCGGACCACCCGATCGCGGCAGATCGTGCAGACGCTCGCGACGAGGCGGGCCAGCGCATCGGCGTCGAGGGTGGGCACTGCGCAGAGGGTACATCAGGCGTGATAAAATCCGCGCCGCCGCGCATACCAACTCTCATTTTCCACCCCGGGCTCCCCGACCAGCGCACGTTCGATCTCGCGAGCGGCACCACCACCATCGGGCGCACCCGCGAGAACGGCGTCCACGTCGCCCACCAGAGCCTCTCGCGCAGCCACGCCCGCATCGACGTCGACGGCGAGCGCTGGCGGATCACCGATCTCAAAAGCAAGAACGGCACTTCAGTCAACGGCGCGCGGATCGCGGAGGCCGAGCTGCGCCCGGGCGATTCGATCCGCTGCGGCGACGTGCTCTTCACCGTCGCTGATCCCTCCGGCCCGGCGCCGCGCATCTCCCCGACCACCGTCCACGAGATGAGCGGCGATCTCTCACGGATGACGATGGAGCAGGTCCTCGGCGTCGCCGCCGCCGCCAGGACCCCGTCGGGGCTGCGCGTGAAGACCGACGAGGGCCCGGAGCGTGCGCGCGACAAGCTCCGCATCCTCCTCCGGGTCAGCCAGCTCCTCTCGTCACCCGAGAAGATCGACGCGCTGCTCGAAAAGATCCTCGATCTGGTTTTCCAGATCCTCGACGTCGATCGCGCGGCGATCCTGATGCTCGACGAGCGCACCGGCTCCTTCGAGCCCCGCGTATCCCGCGCCTCGCCGCGCGCGCGGCCCGGCAGCCAGCTCTTCAGCCGCCAGATCGTCGACTACGTCCGCAAGAACAGCGTCGCGGCGCTGTTCTCGGATGCCCGGGTGGACCCGCGCCTCGACACCGGGCGATCGATCATGCGCCAGTCGATCTGCGCCTCGATGTGTGCGCCGCTGCGCCCGAGGGATCATGTGATCGGCGCCCTCTACGTCGACAACCAGTCGGTGCCCGATCGCTTCTCCGACGACGATCTCGACTTCCTCGGCGCCTTCGCCAACCAGGCGGCGATCGCGATCGATAACGCGACGCTGTACCAGCGGATCGAGGAGGACGCGGTGCTCCGCAGCAGCTTCCTGCGCTTCTTCCCTCCCTCCACGATCCAGCGGATGATGACCTCGCCCGCGCCGTCGCTGGAGGTGATCGACACCGAGGTCACCGAGCTGTTCGCCGACATCAGCGGATTCACCGAGATGTCGTCGCGGATGGCGCCGCGCGAGGTGGTGGAGCTCCTCAACGACTACTTCCCGACCATGGCGAGATCGTCTTCCAGCACGAGGGCACGCTCGAAAAGTACATCGGCGATGCGCTGATGGCGGTGTGGGGCGCGCCCTTCTCCCACCACGACGACGCCGACCGGGCGCTCACCGCGGCGGTGGCGATGCACCGGGCGCTCGGCGATCTGAACGCGCGCCGGGCCCCGCGGCCGAGCGTGGGGATCCACGTCGGGCTCAACACCGGCCGGGTCGCCGCCGGCAACATCGGGTCGGAGCGCTACCTCCAGTACGCGACGATCGGGGACGCCACCAACGTCGCCAGCCGGATCTGCGCCGCGGCGGCCGAGGGGGAGCTGCTGATCGCCGGGAGCACCTTCGCGCGCCTCTGTGATCCGCCCTGCCCGATCGAGGCGCTGCCGCCGATGCGCCTGAAGGGCAAGGAGGAGCCGATCCTCGTCCACCGCGTGCGCTGGGATCTGGGCTGAGGTTCACTACGCCCAACATTCCGGCGGCTCGTGCGTCTATTCTGAAGCCCCCAAGCGGGCAGAGGGCTCATGCGCCATCGTCGTGTCGTGTCGTTGGTCGGTCCGATCCTGCTGGTCGCCCTGGGTTGCGGCCCCAGGCCCGGCTCGGGGCCCGGTACCGTCGCCGAGGTGGAGGTCCTCCGGCCCGGCCTGCGGGTGGGCGGGCAGCCGGTGGGATCCGTGCTCCGCGTTGCGGACGGGGCGGAGATCGCGGTGGGCGAGGGCGGGCGGGCCTGGCTGCGTCACGATGCCGCGGCGCGCCTGCTGCTCGATGGTGGCGCAAAACTGACCGTGCTCCCGGATGGCGCGCGGCTCGACGCGGGCCGGGTGTTCGTCGACGCTGCGGCCGGCGCGCGGATCCGGATCGCCGGACCTGCAGCGACGGTGGACGGCGCCGGTGCCGCGTTCGAGGCAGCGCGTGTGGGCGAGGCGCTCCATGTCACCGTGGCGCGCGGCGAGGTCACCTGGCACCTCGGAGAGAAGAGCGGGCAGGTGCGCGCCGGCGAGAGCGCCGACCTCGCGACCGGGGGCGCGACGGTGAAGCCGGAAGCGCTGTGGGACGACTGGACCGGCGGTCTGGCGTGGCCCGATCCGGGGCACGCCGCGCGCGCGCGCAGCCTCGGCGAGATCGGTGCGCGTCGCCCCGGCAGCCTCGGTGAGGCGCGCTTTCCGCTGGCCGTCACCCGCCTCGAGGTGCGCGCCCGCGTGGTCGACGATCTGGCGACCACCCAGGTGATCGAGACCTTCTTCAACCCCGCCTCCGACACGCTCGAAGGGCTCTACCGCGTGCGTATCCCCGAGGGGGCGATCCTGGAGCGATTCGCGATCGACCGCGACGGGCGCTGGGCCGACGGCTACGTCAAGGAGCGGCAGGCGGCGCGCGCGCAGTACCAGGCGCAGGTCTACGAGGGCTCGACCCACGACCCGGCGCTGCTCGAGTGGGAGACGGTGGGATCGTTCCGCGCACGCATCTACCCGATCCCGGCCGGCGCGACCCGGCGGGTGCTGCTCGAATACAGCGAGTGGCTGACCCCTCACGGCGACGGTGGGCACGAGCGCACCTGGCGCTTCCCGATGGCGGGCGGCGAAGGGGGCCCGGTGATCGAGGAGCTCGACGTGGAGCTCGACACCGCCCGCGCCGGGGCGACCTCGCTCCGCGCCGGCCTGGGCGCTCGCATCGCGCCGACCAAGGTGGTCCTCGAGCGCACCGACTTCCGCCCGCGCGCCGATCTGGTGGTCGATCTCGTCGGTGAGAAGCGCCCGATCGAGACCGCCAGGGCGTGGCGCGGCCCACACCGCCTGAAGGCGCGCGATCTCCCGCGGCAGGGTCCCGAGGACGACTACTGGCTCGCGCTGCCCGTGCCGCTGCCGCTGGAGGCGCAGGAGAAGCGCTCCCCGCTCGATCTGGTGATCGTGACCGACGTGTCGGCCGCGACGGACGCGACCCACCTCCAGCTCGCCCGTACCGTCGCCGAGGCGCTCCTCCGCCACCTCGACGAGCAGGATCGGGTGGCGCTGATCGGCGCCGATCTCGGTCTTCACGTGCTCCCGGTCGGCGCGCTTCCAGCGACGAGCAAGCCTGCTCTGGCCCCGGCCGCCCGCGCCACCGTCGACAGGATGCTCGATGCGCTGGCGCGCCAGGGCACCGGCGGCGCGACGGATCTCGGCGCGACCATCACCCAGGCCGCGGCGCTCCTCGAGCCCGGCCGGAGGGGCGCGGTGATCTACATCGGCGATGCCTTTCCCACCGTCGGTGAGCTCAACCTCAAGGCGCTGCGCGAGCGGCTCGATCGGCTGCCCGCGCCGCTGCGCCTCTACGGTGTCGGGATCGGGGACGACGCCGATCTCGCGCTCCTCTCCGGGCTCGCCGCCGACGGTGGGCTCGCGCTCCGGGTGGGCGATCGCGCCGCCGCCGCCGACGCCGCGCTGCGACTGCTGGGCCACGCCTCGCTGCGCGCGGCCTTCCGGGTGAAGGTGGATGTCGGCGCCGGGGTCGATCGGGTCTATCCGCGCGCCGCCACCACGGTCGTCGAGGGCGAGGCGCTGCCGATCGTCGCCCGCGTCCGCACCGGGGTGCCCACCCAGGTGACGATCACCGGCCTGATCGACGGCAAGCCGTTCTCGCTGCAGCGCAAGCTGACAACGACCTCGATGGCCGACAGCGACGATCTCCGGCTGCGCTGGGCCTCCGCGCGCCTCGCACGGCTGCTCGCCGAGGGCGGCTCGGCCGAGGAGGTCGCCGAGCTCGGCACGCGGCAGAACCTGATCACGCCGTTCACCTCGTTCTACGTGCCGAGCGCCGACGAGCTGGCGCGCCTCGATCCGCTACCGCCCGCGTCGCGCGGCGTGGCGATCGCGCTGCTCGGCCTCGGAGCGCTCGGACCGTTCGGCTGCAGCAGGAGCGAGAATGCGCCCCCGTCGTCGGTGGAAGTCGCGGACAACCTTCAGGTTGCGAAGGAGACCTCCCGCCATCGCGGCGAGGAGGGGAAGATGGGAAAGCGGCAGGTGGGCTCCGGCCTGTACGCGCTCAAGGGGCCGCCGCGGCCGGTCACCGTCGCTGCGCCTTCCGGTTCCTCCGCTCCGGCCACCGCCGCGGCGCCACCACCACCGCCCGCCGCCCCGATGATGGAGAAGTCCGAGGAGGCGGAGAACGCGCCGATGGCACCGAAGGAGGATGTCGGCGGGGCAGACGAAGGGGCCCGCTTGAACAGCCTCATGGGCGCCCAGGGCGCCGGCGGCGGCGGCTCCTTCGGCGCGTCGACCGGCTCGATCGGCTCGATCGGCGGCCTGCGCGGAGGCGAAGACAAGAAGGCGATGGCCGAGAAGCCCTCCAGCCACGCCGATGCGCCGGCGCGGGCGAGGATGGCCCGGGAGGTTGCTTCGTCGGGGCTGCTCAAGATCCTCGGCGCGAAGGGCAACAAGGACGCCACAATTGACGTGCTCGACGGAGACGACGGCCGTGCCTTCGATCAACTCGCGGAGCGCGGCCGCCGTCCCGACGCCCAGAACCTCTACGCCGCGGTCGACGATCGCACCGTCATCCGGATCCACATCGGGATCACCGCGCACCGCCCACGCCACTGCTCGGCCGCCTCGCGCCTCGATCTCGGCGATCGCCTCTCGCTCTGGAACGAGCGGCTCGATCGGCACCCCGGCGAAGGCGGCGCGATGGAGGTGTGGCAGGACGCGGGCAGCACCTGCGAGCTGAAGATGTGGTCCGATCGCCGCGCGCTCCTCGGGGCGATGCTCTCCCACAGCGGCGGCGCGCCACGGATGGTGGCGCTCTACCACCGCTTCGACGCCTCGCCCGCCGAGCAGGACTTCCTCCGCCGCGCGGTCCTCGGTCGCGTGCGCACCGCCGCCGATCTGCGGGTGGTCTACGACGGCCTCGGGCTCTCGGAGGACGTCCGCTGGACCCTGGTCGAGGAGGTGCTCGCGAAGGCGCGCACCGACGGGGAGCGGGTGGTGGGCCTGGAGCAGCTGATGCAGAAGTGGCCGCAGGACCTGCGCCTCAAGCTGAAGATGATCGAGGCGCTGGAGGCGGCGTCGCGGATCGACGACGCGCGGCGGATCGCCGACGAGGTGCGTCGCAGCCCGTCGCCCGATGCCCAGGCGCGGACGCTGGTGGGCGAGTTCCTGGTGCGCCAGGGGGACGAGGGTGCGGCCCGCCGCGCCTTCTCGGAGATCGTCGAGTTCTCCCCGCGTGACCCGCTCGCCCGTCGGAGGCTCGGCGATCTCTACCGCGCCCACGGCTGGTTCGAGGAGGCCTACCGCCAGTACCAGACGCTCGCCGAGCTGTCGCCGGGCGATCAGTCGGTGCTCCTCCTCCAGGCGATGGCCGCCGCGGGCGCGGGCCGCACCGACGAGGGGCTGCGTCTCGCCGAGCGGGTCGCCGCGGGCACCGAGCCGGGCGGCGAATCGGGGATCGCGCGGGTCGCGCTGTGGTGGTCGTCGCTGCGGCAGTCGCTGCTCCGCGAGAAGTCGCGCGGCGACGCGGCGGAGCTGGCCCGGCTGATGGGTCGCGCCCGCCGCACCGGTGTGCTCCGCGAGGCGCGCCCGCTGCGCGTCTACCTCACCTGGGCGCACCCCGAGGCCGACTGCGAGCTGTCGCTCCAGCTCCCCGGCGCGCCCCTCGCGCCCGCGTCGTCGGTGGCGCCCGAGTTCGGCCTGGCCTCGGAGGCGAGCCTCGATCCGCTGGTCGGCCCGGCGCGGATCGTCGTCAAGCGCACCTCGCCGTCGGCGGCGCTGCGCTACGAGGCCGCGGTGACGGTGGTCCTGGACGAGGGCGGCAAGGGCGAGCGGGTGGCGGTGGTCCCGCTGCAGTTCGCTCCCGGCGTGACCGGCTTCGAGCTCGCCGTGGATCACGTCACGGGGAAGGTGGCGGTGATCCGATGAGGCGCCTCCTGCTGGTCGCCGCGCTCGCCGGCTGCACAAAACCCGCGCCGCCCGCACCGACGGTGGCGCTGGCCGAATCGGCGCGCCCGGGCGTGGTGCTGGTGCGCGGCGACGAGACGATCCCCGTCGACACCGACCGGCGCGTCGAGGTGGGCGCCGAGCTGCGCACGCCCGAATCGGGTCGCGCCACCCTGCATCTCGACGGGGGCGCCTGGGCGCTCCTCGATGCCCGCACCCGCGCCGGGGTCACCGCCGCCGGCCTGGAGCTGCGCGCCGGCCGCGCCTGGATCGATGCGCGCGACGTCGAGGCGCTCTCGGTCACCGTCCCCGGAGGCACCCTCACCGCCACCGCGGCCGGCTTTGCCGTCGAGGTCGATGCCAAGGGCGCTCGCGCCTACTGCGTCAGCGGGCAGCTCACCTACGCCGCCGCGACCTCCAACCGCCTCGAAGCCGGCATGTCGGTGCGTATCTCACCGGATGGTCGCGCCGTCGAGGAGCCCGAGACGCAGTGGGACGACTGGACCGGCGGTCTCGCCGAGCCCGGGCCGCCGCGCGCCCTCGAACCGGCCGGCGTCGGCATGCTCTCGGCGCGCCGCAGCGACGAGATCGGCAGCGCGCGCACGCCGCTCCTGGTGCGCCGCCACGACGTGCGGGCGCGGATCGATCGCGACTTCGCGATCACCGACGTGGTGCAGGTGTTCTTCAACCCGCGCTCGGAGATCGTCGAGGGGGTCTACTCGGTGCGCCTCCCGAAAGGGGCGATCCTTGGCCGCTTCGATGTGATCGCCGGCGAGCACGGCCAAAGCCCGGTCGAGGATTGGCTGGGCATGGCGCCGCAGATCGTCGGCCGGGTGCGCCCAGGCGAGCAGGCCGGCGCGATCGCCCTCGAATGGGCCGGTCCCGATCGCTACCGCGCGCGCCTCGACGCCGTCGCCGCGGGCAAGACCGTGACGGTGCGGGTGAGCTACGTCGAGTGGCTGGTGCGCCACGGCAAGCGGCGCGCGTGGGTCTACCCGATGGGCTCCGCCAGCGCCGGCGCCGACGGTGGGCAGGCGCCGCTGCTCGGCGAGTTCTCGCTCGACGTGGACGCCTCGCGGGCCGAGGCGGGCGCGCTCGAGGCGGGGATGGGAGCGCGCGTCGAGGGGACCCGGGTGGTGCTACGGCGAAGCGACTTCCGCCCGCGCGCCGACTTCGCCCTCGAGCTGCTCGATCGCGCCGAGGCGGATGCGAAGGGCAAGGCACGCATCTACCGCTCGCCCGGCGCCGAGAGCTACGTGCTGGTGAACGCCGAGACGCCCGTCGGGAAGCCGCCCGCGACGCTCGATCTCGTCCTGGTCGCCGACACCTCCGCCGGCACCGATCCAACGCGCCTCGATCTCGAAAAAGCGGTGGTCGACGGGATCTTGCGCCAGCTCACCCCGGGCGATCGCGTGGCGCTCCTCGCCGCCTCCGTCGACGCGCGGCCTCTGGGCGCGGGACCGCCGCTCGCCCCGCTCACCCGCGAGCGCGCCGAGGAGCTGCTCGATGCCCTGGCGCGCCAGCCCGCCGCAGGAGCGACCGACCTCGGCGCCTCGCTCGCGCAGGCCGCGGCGCTGCTCCCGGGTGGCCGCGGCGTGGTGGTCTACATCGGCGACGGGCGCCCCACGGTGGGCGCGCTCTCTCCGGGCGGGGTGGCCGATCGCCTCGCCCGCCTCGCCCACCCGCCGCGCGTCTTCTCCGTCGGTGTCGGCGCCGATGCGAAGCTCGATCTCCTCTCCGCGATCGCCGGATCGGGCGGCCTCACCGTGCTGGTGGAGGATCGCCCGCAGGCCGCCCACGCCGCCTACCGCGTGCTCGCCGCCGCCGCGCTCCCGACGCTGCGCGAGGTGTCGTTCGATCTCGGCCCCGAGGTCGACGTCCTCTACCCGACGGGCCCGGCGGCCCTCTCCGCCGGCGAGCCGCTGCGCGTGATCGGCCGGGTCCGCGGCACCGAGGCTCCCAAGAAGCTCGCCCTGCGCGGCCTGCGCGACGGCGAGCCGTTCCGCGAGGAGATCGCCCTCACCCCCGCCCCGATCGACGAGGGCGGCGATCTCCGGCGGCGCTGGGCGCAAGGGCGGCTCGACAACCTGCTCGCGCGCGGCGCCGGTCGCGAGGCGGTGACCGAGATCGGATCGCGCTTCGGCCTGGTCACCCCGTGGTCGGCGCTGGTGGTCGGCGGCGGCACCTCGTATCGCCCGCTGGTCGGCGTGGAGGAGGCGGGGACCTACGTCCCGGCGTCGCTGCGCGACGATGCGCCGGACGACAGCGCGATCGCCCTCGAGGAGGGGGTCACCTCCGCGCCCTCGGGTTCGCAGAGCCTGCCCGATCTCTACCGCCGCTACCTAGGCGGTCGCGACGAGGGCGTGCGCGTCTGCTACGACCGCAAGGCTGCCGGCCACCCCGAGCTGTCGGGCCGCGTCGAGGTGCGGATCCGGGTCGGCCTGGCCGGCGAGGTCGCCTCCGCGCAGGTGATCTCCTCGTCGCTGCGCAACGCCGAGGTGGAGGCCTGCATGGTGCGCGCGATCCTCGCGCTGCGCCTCCCGCCACCGCCCGATACCAAGCCGCTCGAGGTGGTGCGCGCGTGGCAGTTCGAGGCCGAGGACGGCCGCCTGGGCTCCACGGAGCGCTGCTCTGCTGCATCGCATCAATACCTCGCCAGCCGCCGGGCGCTGTGGCGCGAGCGCCTCGCCGGCAACCCGGGCGTGGAGGGCGCGATGGCGACGTGGCGACGGGCGGAGCGGGCCTGCGAGCTCAAGACCTGGCTCGATCGCCGCGCCCTGCTCGACCTCCTCCGTCCCCACGTCGGCACGACGGTCTACCAGGTCGACCTCTACCATCGCTTCGCCGCGCGCTCCGATATCCAGGACCACCTGCGGCGGGAGATCCTGCGCGCGGTCCGCACCGCCGAGGACGTGCGGGCGATCCGCGGCGGCCTCGCCCTCGACGGTGGTGTCTCGGTGGAGCTGCTCACCTCCCAGCTCGCGCGCGCCCTCGATCCGGCGGCGCGCATCCGCGTGGTGCGCCAGTTCCTCGCGCTCGCTCCCGACGGCATCGCCCTCCGCCTGCGCCTGCTCGCGCTGCTCGAGGAGGCCGCTTCCCTGCCCCAGGGTGCGAAGCTGCTCGACGAGGCGCGGCGCGTGGCGTGGTCCCTCCGCGGCGATCCGGCGGCCGACCTTCAGGCGCGCCAGGCGGTCGGGGAGTTCTTCGCTCGCCACGCGCAGCCCGACGAGGCGGCGCGCGCATTTTCGGAGATCGTCGAGTTCGCGCCGTTCGATCCGTGGGCCCGCAGGCGGCTCGGCGATCTCTACCGCGCGCACGGCCGCTTCGAGGACGCCTACCGCGAGTACGCCACCCTCGCCTGGCTCACCCCCGACGATGGCGCGGCGCTGCTGCTCCTGGCGCAGGCGGCGGCGGGCGCGGGAAGGATCGACGAGGCGCTCCGCCTCCAGGAGCGGCTCGCCGAGGCCACCGCGGCCGCCGAAGGTAGCAACGACGTCCCGTCCTGGGCGCGCGCCTGGAACACGGTGCGCCTCGCCGCCCTCCGTGCCGAGGCTCGCTCGCGCAGCGACGGTCCGCTCCTCGAACGACTGGCCGCGCGCGGCCGCTCGGACGGCCTCCTCACCTGGGCCAGCGAGACCTTCATCGGCCTCACCGCCTCGCACCCCGACGCGCGGCTCGAGCTCTCCATCACCGCCCCCGACGAGAAGGTGGCGCGGCGCGCTCCCCTGCAGGGTGGCAGCGTCGGGATCGAGGCGATCCGGCTGGCTCGCCAGGGCGCCAGGGACCAGCAGATCGCGGTGCGCCGGCCCGCGGCCGGAGCCGATCGCCTGCGCACCTTCGAGGCCGATCTGTGGGTGCTGTGGGGCGAGGCCGGCAGCGACGAGAAGCTCACCCGCATCCCGCTCCGCTTCGGCCCCGGCGTGGCCTTGCGCACCTTCACCCTCCGCGGCCGCGAGGTGGTGCCGGGTCGAGAAGTGGCGCTGGCGTCGGTGAAGGCGGCTCCCTGAGCCTCATCGACCCGCCGCAGGCGGCTCCACAGCGTCCCCTGGGTCCGCGAGAACTGAGCCTCATCGACCCGCCGCAGGCGGCACCACAGCGTCCCCTGGGTCTTCGGGGACGGACGCCCACGGGGCAGTACAATCGACCGATGCCAGGACCCCTGCGAAGGCTGCTGATCGCGCCCACCGCGCTGCTCTTCGCCTGCGCGCCCACGCTCCGGCCGCCCGATCCCGATCACGAGCTGTGGAGCCTCGGCAGCGAGGCCCACCAGCCCGAGGGCGTGCTCTCCGATCGCATCACCGATCCCGAGCTGGTCGTCCACCACCGCCACGCGATGGGCGCCGCCTTCCGCCTGGTGCGCGCGGTCTACCTCCTCGACGGAGCGCCGCTGTTCCTCCAGCTGTTCGATCAGACGAGGCCACCCGCCGCCGGCTTCCGGGTGTTCGAGGGACGGATCCGCCCCGGCCGGCACACGCTCTCGGTGGTCCTCGAGTACCGCGGGAATGGATCGGGCCGCTTCACCAACGTCGACGACTACCGCTTCAAGCTGCGCTCGACCCAGGTGTTCGCGGTCGCCGAGGGGCAGCGCGCCGAGGTGATCGCGCACGCCCGCGAGAAGGGCGACTCCGCCACGCCGCTGCCCGATCGCGCAGTGCTCGATTTCGAGGTCGGGTTCCGCGCCGACCGCGACGGCGCCCGCCCGCGGATCAGTCCGGATACCGCTCCCTGACCGCGCTCCTCAGCCACGGGAGAGCGCCTCGAGCGACGCATCGAGATCGCCCTTCTCGGTGCGCCCGCCGTAGTACACCGACGGTCCGCGCGGGCTCCCTTCGAGCGTGAGGCGGAGATCGAGCGGCCCGTGCGCCTGGTCCGGCGCGAGCGTCTCGATCCGGTAGCGCACCGTCTTCCGCTCGCCGGCATGGGGGAGCCGGAAGCGGATCTCGTCGCCGGTGTGCTCGAAGGTGAAGAGCTCGAACTGGCCGGCGAAGAGGGTGCGGTCCTGGTAGACGCCGCCGCCCATCCGCGGCACGAAGCGGAAGACGTGGAGCCGATCGCCGTGGCCCTCGGGGAGGCGATCGATCCAGTTGCGATCGATCAGCAGCGCGCGCGCCTCGCCTTCCGGCAGCGTGCGGTCGGCCGGGGCGGAGGTGCAGCCGGAAGCGAGAACGAACAGGAGCGCGGCGAAGATCTTCATGCGGAGAGAATAACCAGGATCTCGCGGATCGCGATCCAAGACTCGCGCGGTTCGCGCGCGGTGGGGGGAGGCTCCGGCGACCAGCGCCGCAGGCTCTCATCGACCTCGACGGAGGGGGGACGGGCTGCCTTCCTTGCGCGCGCAGCGCGAGGCGTCCCGGCGATCGCCGGGGAACGTCCCCCTGGATGGACCGATCGCCGCCCGGCGCCACATCGGCTGCGATCGGCGACGGGCCGGCGAACTGGATGGCGCCCCCGTCGGAGAGACTGCATGATGGCGGGCGATGAAGCGCCTCGAAGAGCTGCACTGGGACAACACCTTTGCGCGCCTGCCGTCGGTTTTCTATTCCCTCCTCGCCCCGACGCCGCTGCAGCGCCCCGAGCTGATCGCCTGGAGCCCCGACGCCGCGGCGCTGCTCGATCTCGACCCCGCCGAGGCACAGCGCCCTGAGGTGATCGCCGCCTTCAATGGCGACCGTCTGCTGCCCGGGATGGAGCCGCTCGCGGCGATCTACGCCGGCCACCAGTTCGGCCACTTCGTTTCCCAGCTGGGCGATGGGCGGGCGATCCTGCTCGGCGAGGTGAAGAACGCCCGCGGAGAGCGCTGGGACGTGCAGGTCAAGGGAGCCGGGAAGACGCCGTTTTCCCGCGACGGCGACGGGCGAGCGGTGCTGCGCTCGACCCTCCGCGAGTACCTCTGCAGCGAGGCGATGCACGGGCTCGGCATCCCCACCACGCGGGCGCTGTGCATCCTCGGCGGCGCGGACGACGTGTACCGCGAGACCGTCGAATCGGGTGCGCTGCTGGTGCGCCTCGCTCCTTCGCACGTGCGCTTCGGCAGCTTCGAGCTGTTCCACCACCGCGGCGAGCCGGAGCAGGTGCGGCGGCTCTGCGAGTACGTGATCGAACGCGACTTTCCCCACCTCGCAAAAACCCCGGATCGCCCGATCGCCTTCGTCGCCTTCTACGAGGAGGTGGTGCGCCGCACCGCCGGGCTGATCGCCTCCTGGCAGGCGGTGGGATTCGAGCATGGGGTGATGAACACCGACAACATGTCGATCCTCGGGCTGACCCTCGACTACGGGCCCTTCGGATTTCTCGACGAATACGATCCGGCGTGGGTCTCCAATCACTCGGATCATCGTGGGCGGTACGCCTTCCACCGCCAGCCCAGCGTCGGGTTCTGGAACGCGAGCTGCCTCGGAGAGGCGCTGCTGTCGCTGATGACCGTCGACGAGGCGCGCGCCGCGCTCGCCGCCTACGAACCCGCCTTCCTCGAGCGCCACCTCCTGCTCATGCGCGGCAAGCTCGGGCTCGCCGAGGCGCGCGACGGTGACGGCGAGCTGCTCCTGGACCTGCTCCGGGCGATGAAAGCGGGGCGGGCCGATTACACGCGGCTCTTCCGCGCGCTCGGCCGCCTTCGGCTGGAGGACGACGCGGGCGACGCGGCGCTGCGGGGCACCCTGGCCGGCGCCTCGGCCGCCCTCGACGCCTGGCTCCCGAGCTACCGGGCGCGCCTCCGGGACGAGGGCAGCGACGACGAGGCGCGCCGCGCGCGAATGGACCGGGTGAACCCAGCCCACGTCCTCCGCAATCACCTCGCGCAGATCGCGATCGACCGGGCGCTCCGCCGCGACTACACGGAGATCGAGCGGCTGCGACGGGCGCTCGCCGATCCCTTCACCGAGCGGCCCGAGTTCGCCGACTACGCCGCGCCGCCGCCCGACTGGAGCCGCGACATCGTGGTGAGCTGCTCCTCGTAGCGCATTCTCCCTGCCCCGCTCCGCGCTGGCAGTCATGCTGCAATGCACCATCCTGGTCCGTCACTCCGGGGGTGTTTGACGGCGGAGGGGGCCCTCTTGCTGGCTCTTGCTCGTCACGTAGTCGTAGTCGTGGTCGTAGTCGTCCCGTCCGCAGCGACGGCAATCGAAATTCCTCCCGCAAAAAATTCCTCCTGCCAACCGACAACCCTGGCCTCCCAGGAGGATGCCCATGCTGGCCTACCAGAAGCTCGACGTCACAGGCCATGGAGTTGCTGACCCGCATCGTGGAGATGCTCACGCGCATGTGCCGGAGAGGTGATCCCCCGCGCGAGAGTGCCCCTGAATCGACTACGACTACCTCGCGTCGGTGGCGGGCGTCGACCCGCACGAGGCGCCCTGGTACCTCCATCCGATCTGGCTCGCCTTCGCCTTCGCCGCCGCGGGGGCCGCGCTCTTCTCGCTCCACTTCATGCGCCGCCGCCTCGCCGCCGAGACGGTGGTGGGGCTCGGCTACCTGATCGCCGGGGCGGCGATGATCATCATCCTCAACAGCCCGCGGGTGACCCAGGAGGCGCACGAGGTGAACGACCTCCTCTACGGAAACGCCGTCGCCGTGCCGCCCGAGCAGCTCTGGATCATGGCCTCGATGACCGTCGGCGTGCTGGCGCTCCACCTCGCCCTCTACCGCGACTTCGTGTTCGTCTCCTTCGACGGCGAGATGGCGCGCACCCTCGGCTACCGCACCTGGGCATGGAACCTGCTCCTGTTCGAGAGCTTCGCGATGGTGGTGTCGGCCTCGACGCGGGCGATCGGGCCCTGCCGGTGTTCGGCTTCATGGTCCTGCCGGCGGCCGCCGCGCTGCTGGTCGGACGACGCCTGTGGCAGGTGTTCACGCTCTCGGTGGCATTCGCGATCAGCTCGGCGGTGCTCGGCTACTACGCCTCGTTCCGCTGGTCGCTCCCGACCGGCGCCTCGATGGTGGTGGTGGCGGCCCTGTTTCTCGTGCCGGGCCTGTGCCGCCTGGCCTGGGTGCGGAGGTGAGCGCCCGCGCCGTGGTCTTTGGCCTGCTGCTCTCGCTCGCCGCCGCCGCCGAGGAGCCGCCACCGCTCACCACCGACGAGCAGAAGGCGCTCGAGAAGGCGCTCTCCACCGATGCCGCGGCCGATGCTGCGACGCAACAGACACGACCTGGCGCGCCGCCCCTCCCCCTTCGCCGATCGCGCGGGCGATCCAGTCGCTCAACCCCGACCTCGCGGTGATCATCGACCTCGCCGGCGGCTACTACTCCCGGGACCCGCGCGAGAAGCGGCGCCCGAGAGCCGCGTGGTGACCTCCGGCGACGACCGCGCAGCGACGGGGCTGAACCTCCAGGAGGTCGAGCTGGCGTTCTCGGCGGCGGTCGACCCCTGCTTCCGCGCCGAGCTCTATCTCGCCATCCCCAACGCCGAGGGGATCGAGGTGGAGGAGGGGTTCGTCACCACCACGTCGCTGCCATGGTCGTTCCAGCTCCGGGCCGGCATGCTCCGCGCCGCCTTTGGGCGGCAGAACACGCAGCACCTGCACGCCCAGGACTTCACCCGCCGTCCGCAGTGGAACGCGCTCCTCCTTGGCCCCGACGGGCTGCGCGCCCCGGCGGTGGAGCTGTCCTGGCTCGTACCCCTGCCGTTCTACCTGCTGATCAGCGGCGAGATGCTCTCGGTGGCGCCCGTGCCGGTGGTGGACGATCCAACGGCGGTGCAGACCTTCGGCGGCGGCAAGCGCACCGACTTCACATGGCTCGCCAACCTGAAGACCTTCGTCCCGTTCACCGACAACACCTCGGCGCTCCTCGGGCTCTCCTTCGCCACCGGGTTGACGTCGCAGCAGATCGACTTCGTGGCGCCGCTGCTGGTGGAGCCCGACCTCGACGGCCTGAGGAGCCGCCTCTACGGCGCCGACCTCTACTTGAAATGGAAGCCGCCCAACGTCTCGGCGACCTTCATGAGCCTCGCCTGGACCACCGAGTTCGTGCTGCGCGAGATCCCCTCCCTCGATCACCGAATCGAGGGCGCGCTCTCCTCCCAGCTGGTCTGGCAGGTGTAGCCGGCGCGTCTTTCTCGGGGCGCGCGGCGAGATCGACGGGCTGCCCGCCGGCCCGTCGGTGCGGCGCGACTACGCCGCCACCGGATCGTTCACCTTCCAGCTCTCTGAGTTCGCGCGCGTCCGCCTCCACGGCGAGGCGCGTCTCCCCGACCAGGACAAGGTGAACTTCGCCGCGTTCCTGCAACTCGAGGCGTCGATCGGCGCTCACGGCGCGCATGCGTACTGAGCCGAGCGGGGATTGAACAGGAAGCAGGAGGAGATCGTCCCATGGGCATGAAGCATCTACTCGCAGTGCTCCTCGTCGCTGGCGGGCTCGCCCGACCGGCACAGGCCAAGGTGCGGGTGGCCACCACCATCGAGACGTTCGCCGATCTCGCACGCCGCGTCGGCGGCGATCGCGTGGAGGTCGCCGCGCTCTCCCGCGGCTCGATGGACCCCCACTACGTCGAGGCCAAGCCGAACCTGCAGATCCTCCTCAACCGCGCCGATCTCCTGATCCACGTCGGGCTCGAGCTCGAGATCGGGTAGCTGCCGCCGCTGGTGCTGTCGTGCCGTAATCCGCGGAGCCAGCCCGGGACACCGGGCAACCTCGACGCCTCGCAGGGCATCCCGGTGCTCGACGTGGCGCAGACCAGGATCGACCGCAGCCTCGGCGACATCCACCCGAGCGGCAACCCGCACTACTGGCTGGTGCCTGACAATGCGCATCGCGTCGCGGCCGCCATCGCCGCGCGGCTCGGGCAGCTCGATCCCGCCGGCGCCCCCGTCTACGACGCCGACCTGACGAAGTTCGAGAGCGAGCTCAAGACCCGCCGCGCAGCGTGGGAGCGGACCGCGGCGCCGGTGCGCGGGGTGCGCGTCGCCACCTGCCACAAGAGCTGGTCCTACCTCTGCCAGTGGCTCGGCCTGGTCGAGGTCGGCTCCGTCGAGCCGAAGCCGGGGGTCACGCCGCCGCTGTCGCACGTCGGCGACCTGGTGCGACGGATGCGCGCCCAGCACGCCAAGATGGTGCTCATGGAGTCGTTCTACAGCCGCTCCACGGCGCAGCAGGTGGCGCAGCTCGCGGGAGCGCGCCTGGTGGTCCTGCCGTCGGACGTCGGAGCGCGCCCGGACGCCAGCGACTACTTCGCGCTGGTCGACGCGGTGGTCAGGCAGCTCGCCGAAGCGGCGAAGTGAGGCGCCGGAGTTCTCTTAGAAGACTCCGGTGAACAGGAGCGCCGCGAAGACGCTGGTGATCCCGCTCGAGGTGGTGCGGGTGGAGGTGGTCGTGCCGGCGGTGGTGGTGGTCGTGAGCCAGCCGAAATCGCCGCGCAGGCCGGTGAGGGCGCCGAGGGCGAACTGGGGGTGAAGCCAGTAGCGCAACCCGGGGCCGACGTCGTAGGCGAACTGGAAGTTGGAGCGCTCGGGCTGCAGCCCCATCGGGGGCGGCGTCTGGTCGTCGAAGGTGCGGCCGAAGCCGAGGTCGACCTGGCCGAACAGCTCCACGCGCTGATCGGCCGAACGAAGGATCGCGATCCGGACGCCCGGGGAGAGGAGGATCGCCGTCGCCGAGCGGGAGGTGTCGGCGGTCCCGGTCATCGAGGTGCCCGAGGCGCCGCGCTGGATGTCGAAGCCGAGGCCGACGATCACCCGCTGGATCTTGTAGCCGGCGAAGATCCCGCCCTGGAGAACGCCGAGCTGGACCAGCGAGCCGCTGGCGTCCGACCCGAGCGATGCGACCTGGGTCCCGAGGTGCAGTTCGACCGCGAAGCCGCTCGCCATCTGCCCGCGGACGATCGGGCGCGGCCGCGGCGGCGGTGGAGGCGGCGGCTCGGTCATGAGCGGCGGCTCAGCGACGGGGAGCGGGGGGGGCGGTGGGGGCGGGGGCGGATCGGGATCGTCGTCCTGCTGGAGCTTTGACGGCGGATCGGCGCGCGCCGTCCCGGAGAATCCAATCGCCAGGAAACCCGCGAAAACCGTTCGCGCGCACCGCATCCGCCCCTCCTGAAATAAGTGGACCGCCATTCTACCCCCCCTCGACGGGGCGCAGCCAGCTTCGCTCCAGCCAGCCGAGCGCCACCGGGGCGCGGGCGAGGGCGCGGTCGATCGTCGCGATCCTCGGATCGACGCGCGGCGAGACCACGGCGTGGGCGCGGGCGAAGAGGATCCAGTTCGCGAGGTTGTAGTGGTGCAGGAGCGCGTGGAATCGGTGGCCGGCGAGACCCGCGAGAATGCGCGCCGCAGCGTCGGTGCCGGGCGCGCGGAGGAGGCGCGTCAAGGCGGTGAAGAGCAGCCGGCGGAGATCGGCGAACGCCTGCTCGGGATCCCCGGCGACCGCCGCGAGCAGCGCAGCGAAGTCCGCTGCGCCGAGGCCCGCGCTGCTGGCCACCTCCGCCATCGCCGTCACCTGGGTGGCGAGGAAGGTCGATCGCGGCGCGTGCGGGAGCAGCCGCCCGACGAGATGGAGATCGAAGGCGCTGGCGATCGACTCGGCGAGGAGCAGCCCGTCGGCGGTCTTCCCGGCGGGGCCGAGCGCGCGGCCCGCGAGGTGATGCCAGGCGACGTGCGCCACCACGTCGGCCGGGATGCGCTCGTCGACCAGCACATCGGCGGCGTCACCGGGACGAAAGAAGCCGAGGTTCAGGAACAGGGCGCGATTCCAGTCGCTGGAGGTGGCCGGCCCGGGCACGCGGAACGTGTATTGATCGCGGATCAGGAGCGCCTTCAGCCGCGGGTAGAGCGCGATGTGACGGAGCGGGCGCTCGTCGTCGATGCGGAGCGCGCCGAGCTCGAGCCGCCGAAAGGGCGCGCTCACGTCAACGCCCCGGGCTTCGGCGGGGGCCCGGGAAGGCGGCCGAAGAAGATCGTGTGCTTCGGCCCGCCCGCCCCGCCGCGCGCCGCGACAGCGACGGTGTCGGTCTGGTAGCCGGCCCTGCGGAGGCGCCTCGCGAAGGCCTCGTCGGGCGACGCGGACCACACCGCGAGGAGGCCGCCCGGCCGGAGGGCGCGCCGTGCGCTCGCCAGCCCGGCCTCGGAGTAGAGGAGGTGGTTGGCCTTCCGCGTCAGCCCGTGCGGGCCGTTGTCCACGTCGAGGAGGATGGCGTCGAAGCGCACCCGCGTCCCGGCGATCACCCGGGCCACATCGGCGAGCTCCACCCGCGTGCGAGCGTCCTCGAGCGGCCGTCCGGCGAGATGTGCGATCGGACCGCGGTTCCACAGCACCACCGCGGGCACGATCTCCGCGACCACCACCTCGGCGCACGCTGGCAGCGCGTCGAGCGCGGCGCGGGTGGTGAACCCCATCCCGAGGCCGCCGATCAGGAGGCGTGGTCCGCCCGCTCCTCCGTGCGGCGGGAGGCGGGCGATCGCCTCGCGCGCCAACTCCTCCTCGGAGTGGCTGCCCCGGCTCGACATGAGCTCGCGCCCGCCGACGCGGATCACGAACTCGCCGTCCCGGTGGTGCAGGACCAGCTCGCCACCGCCGTCTGCGCGGGCCCGGCCGAGGATCTCCCAGGGAAGCATCGCCGGGCGTTTATACCCCGCAAGGCGGGGGCTGGCGGGGGCGCGCTTTTTTTGCTTTTTTCTTCGGTGGCCTGCGAATAGTTCTCGACAACGGGAGGCGGGGCGTGCATTGTTCGCCGCGCGTCACAGCTGGAGGGCGGACTGATTGTCTGGCAGCCCGGTCGAGTCGTTCGATCGGTCTTCCGTCGGAACCCCTGACCTCTCCAGTACAGCAACGAACATTCGGGCGGTCGCCGACGCACGGCCGCACAGTAGAGGCAAGCAGATGGAAAACGGAACGGTCAAGTGGTTCAATGATGCGAAGGGCTTCGGGTTCATCACGCGCGAGAGCGGCCCGGACGTCTTCGTCCACCACACGGCGATCGCCGCGGAGGGCTTCCGCAGCCTGTCCGAGGGCGACAAGGTGCAGTTCGAGGTGGTCAAGGGGCCGAAGGGTCTCCAGGCCGCCAACGTGACGCGCCTCTAGTCAGGTCAGCCGACCAGAAAACGGGTCCCGCCAACGCGGGGCCCGTTTTTTTTTGCCCGGGGCGCGTCCGTTCGCGGGGTGAGGGGTGAGGGGAGCGGGAGCGGCAACGGCAACGGCAACGCGAATGGCGACGGGAACAGAACCGGCGACAGAAACGGCTGATTCTTGATCAGGTTTTTAGACGACCAGGACGGTGATGTGGATCGGGACGGCTCCTCCACCTCCACGTCGTCGCGCGTATACGTTGCTCGCTTTCACGTCCTCGTCCAGGTGCTCGTGCCGCGTGCGCGCCTCCTTCTCCGCCACGCGCAACCCTCCGTCCACTTCGGCCGATAGCCGCCGCCAGGCTCGACCACGAACGGCACGGACGTCTACCCGATCGGCCCCCCGCGGCAGAAGCGCGCACGCGCACGCGCAGCGCACGCGGCACGAGCACGTGCACGGACAGGATGAATCATCAGACGGGAACGGGAACGGGAACGGGAACGGGAACGGTCGATCACCCGCACTTGCCGTTGACGCACTTCAGCGGGAGGGTGCAGCCCGAGTCGCCCTGGCACACCTGGCCCACCTTCGCCGTCACGCACTTGAAGTTGAAGGTGCCGGTGTCGAGGCACAGGCCGGAGCAGCACTCGCCGTTGGCATCCGACTCGGCGAGGCAGGCGGCACCGTTGGGGAGGCAGCTGCACATTCCCGCCGTGTCGTGCTGCGAGCAGCACCGCGCGGGATCGCCGGCCGAGGCCTGCCCGGTGGGGACGCAGGTGCAGATGCCGTTCACCGACATCCCGGTGCAGCAGTTCGACGGCTTGCCGTTGTCGTCCCAGTCGTTGCCGTTGAACCACGACGGGATGCAGCACACGCCCTTGGGCAGGCTACAGGCCTCGCGCTGGGCGCCGTTCAGCAGGCACTTCGGGGCGAAGAAGCAGTCGTTGATCTGCGCGCAGCCGCACGCGCCGGTCACGCCGTTGCACTTCGGTCCGGGATTGCAGCCTGCCGAGCAGCTGTTGCAGAAGCCGCCGTTCACCCCGCACAGCGCATCCTGACCGCCGCCGCGGCACTGACCGCCCGCGCCGGAGCAGCAGCCGCCGTTGCAGGAGGTGAGGCCGCCCATCCCGCACGTCGTGGTGCAGCTCTTCGACGTCAGGTCGCAGGTCAGGCCGGGCAGGTTCTGCACCGCGTCGGCCTTCAGGCAGTCGGTCTGGACGTCGCAGCCGCAGTGGTAGGGGCCCCCCTTTGGCTGGATGCACTTCAGGCCCGCCGAGGAGCCGGTGCAGTCGAGGCAATCGTCGCTGAACCCGCATGCGCCCTTGGTGGTGCCTGTGACGCATTTCCCGCTGCTGCAGCAATTCGCGTTTCCACAGGTGCCGTCGCCCAGGTCGCCGCACTTCGCGGTGCACTTGTTCAGCTCGCAGGTCGGGGTGCCGTCCTTGCAGACCACGCAGGCGGCGCCGAGCCCGCCGCACGCCGAGTTGGCCGTGCCGTCGGCGCACATTCCGCCCTGGCAGCAGCCGCCGCTGCACGGCTGGTTGACGTTGCAGACGCTGGTGCACTGCTTCTTCGCCACGTCGCACGCCTGGAGCGGACCGCAGTCGGCCGCGGTGGTGCAACCGCACGCCCCGGCGGCGCACCCATGGCCGAGCTTGTTCTGGCTGCAGTCGAGGCAGGCGTTGCCGGTGACGCCGCAGAGCGCGCCATCCTTTCCGGTCTGGCAGGTGCCGTTCGAGCAGCACCCGCCGTTGCAGATCTGGTTGACCGTGCACTGGGTGGTGCAGGCGTGGAGGGCGGTGTCGCACGCCCAGCCGGTGGGGCAGTCGGCGGCCTTGTCGCAGCCGCACAGGAAGTTGGCGCGGCACGCCTTGCCCGCGGCGGCTCCCATGCAATTCGTGCAGATCCCGGTGAGCCCGCAAAAGTCGTTTGCGGTGCCGTTGACGCACACCCCGCCGGCGGCGTTGCTGCAGCAGCCGACCGGGCACTTCACGTTCGCCGAGCAGGCGTTCTTGCAGATCTTGTCGGTCGCATCGCAGGTGGGCGCGCCCATCGGGCACTGGCTCCCGTCGCTGCAGCCGCAGTGGCCGCCCGCCGCCGTGAGCGCGCAGGCGGTGCCGAGCGGGTTGCCGGCGCAGTTGCCGCAGGTGCCGCCGTTCTCGCCGCACGCGCCCTGGACATTGCCCTTCACGCACTGGCCGGCCTGGCAGCAGCCGCCCTTGCACGGATTGTTGAGATCGCACTTGGTGCCGCAGCTCTTCGCGGCCGGATCGCAGGCCAGGTTGGCGGGGCAGTCGGCCTGCGACGCGCACCCGCAAACGGTCAGGTTGTTCACGATCACGCAGCCCGCGCCCTTGACGTTGCCGGCGCACGAGACGCACAGCGCGCCACCGACGGCGCAGGCGGCGGCGACGTTGCCCGCTTCGCACTGGCCGTTCGAGCAGCACCCGCTGTTGCAGGGCGCGTTGGCATCGCACCCGGTGATGCACGCCCCCGCCTTGCAGCCCTGACCCTTCTGGCAGTCCATCGCCGCCTGGCAGCCGCACGCGCCGGCCATGGTGCACTTCGGTCCCGAGGCGCTCTTCGAGCAGTCGGCGCAGAGCGCGCCCGGCACGCCGCAGGCGCCATCGGCGAGCGCCTGGCACTGATCGTTCTTGCCGCAGCAGAAGCCCATCCCGCACACGCCGGGATCGCCCGGCTTGCCGGCGACGCAGGCCGCGCTGCAGATGCTGTCCGAGCAGGTGGGTGTGCCGGCGCCGCAGGCCGTGCAGGCCTTCCCGTCGCTGCCGCACTTGCCGACCAGGTTGCCGAGCGTGCACGCGCCCGCGTCGCAGCAGCCGCCGTTGCAGGGGCTGTTCGCATCGCAGCCAGCGGCGGCGCAGAGGCCTTTCACGCACGCCTTGCCCGGGTCGCAATCGGCGGGCGCCTCGCAGCCGCAGGCCTTGCTCACGCAGCGGTGACCCACGCTGCTGAGGACGCAGCTCTGGCACGCGCCCGGCAGGCCGCACTCCGCGGGGGTGTCCTTGCACGCCGGTAGCGCCAGATCGGGATCGAAGATCCCGTCGACCTCCGCCTGCGCGAGGTCCGGCCGGTCGGGAGCCGTCGCGGCAAGGTCTTGCGGAGCGGCGTCATCCGACGAGAGATCGGGGGTGGCGGGCGGCGTCTCGCCGCAGCCGAGCGCCCACGCGACGCCGAGCAGCAGGATCGCTCGCGTTGATTCTCCGAAGATAGGGTATTTCAAGCGCATTTTCCCATCTGACAGGTGAGGCCCTGGGCGCAGCCGTCGCTGGTCTGGCAGGGCTCGTTCTTCGCTGCGGCCACGCACAGGTTGTTCGCGGCCTTCAGGGAGCAGCAGGCGCGCGGCTCGACGCCGGCGCCGAAGTTCACGTTGACGCCGGTCTTCCGGCAGGAGCAGTTGCCCATCGCATCGACCAGCAGCGCGCAGCAGTTCCATTCGTCCTGGGGCATTCCCGCGCTCTCGCCCGCGAGTCGGCAGGTGCAGACGCCGTTTTGCGACTCGCCGGTGCAACAGTTCACGGGATTCCCGTTGTCCTTGAAGCTGCTGATGCCGGGGACGCAGCAGGCATTCGTGCTCAGGTTGCAACCGTAGCGATTGGCGCCGTTGTCGAGGCACGAGGAGAAGGCATTGCACGACAGATCCCCGTGGATGGAGAACGCGCGGAAGCAGCCGCACAGGCCGGTGCCGGGGTCGCAGCGGGGGCCCGGCTGGCAGGCGCTCGAGCAGCTGTTGCAGAGGCCGCCGCCCTTTCCGCAGGCGCCGTCCTTGGTGCCGGGGCGGCAGAGATTGCCCTGGCAGCAGCCGTCGTTGCACAGCGTCACCGTCCCGACGCCGCAGACGCTGGTGCAGTTGCGATTGGTCGTGTCGCACGCCTGGCCCGGGAGGCTGGAGAGCGGATCGGCGGCGATGCAATCGGTCTTGGCGTCGCAGCCGCAGGTCCAGTTCTGCGTGTTGGGTGGGGCGATGCACTTCTGGCCCACCGAGAGCCCCGTGCAGTCCTGGCAGGCGCCCGATCCGCCGCAGGTGCTCTTGGCGTTGCCGGCGACGCACTTCTGGGCCGCGCAGCAGTTGCCGCCACTGCAGGTGCCATTGCCCAGCGCGCCACACGTGGCGGTGCAGGCGCCCTTCTCGCAGGTCGGCTTTTGGCCCGCGCAGCCGAGGCAGGCCTTGCCGTCGGTGCCGCAGCCCGAATTCGCGGTGCCGTCGACGCACTGGCCGTTCGAGCAGCAGCCGCCCTTGCAGATCTGATTGGGATTGCAGCCGCTGGTGCACAGCTTCTTCACCGGGTCGCACGCCTGGAAGGGATCGCACTCCGCGTTGGTGGTGCAGCCGCACGAGAGGCCGCCCTGGCAGGCCTTTCCAATAACCGAGGAGCCGCAATCGACGCACAGGCCGCCGACGCCGCCGCAGGCCTTCGGGTCCTTGCCGGCCGCGCACACGCCGTTCGCGCAGCAGCCGCCGTTGCACGGCTGAGCGACCGAGCATTTGGTCGTGCAGGTGTGGGCGACGAGATCGCAGGCCTGGCCCGCCGGGCAGTCGGCCGCCTGGTCGCAGCCGCAGGTCTGGGTGACACGGCAGGCCTTGCCGCCGACGCTCCCCGCGCAGTCGACGCAGGCGCCGCTCTTCCCGCATGCGTTCTGGGCCTGTCCGAGGACACACGAGACGCCGCTGCAGCAGCCGGTCAGGCACGGCTTGTTGACGCTGCAGGCGTAGTCGCAGAGGTGCTTCTGGACATCGCAGCTGCTGGCGCCGGGCGCGCATTCGTTGAGGTTGTTGCAACCGCAGAAGCCGCCGCCCACCGTCGGAAAGCAGACTTTTCCGCCCTGGACCAGCTTGGTGCAGTCGCCGCACACTCCGCCGTTGGCTCCGCACGCGCCGCTGGCGGTGCCGGCGACACACAGGCCGTTCTGCGCGTCGCTGCAGCAGCCGCCGCTGCACGGGCGATTGGCGTCGCAGCTCTTGGTGCATTTGGATGCGACGGCGTCGCAGGCCAGTCCGGGCGGGCAGTCGACCTGCGACTTGCAGCCGCAGAAGGTCTGGTTCTGCGGGGTGACGCAGGCGGTGCCGGCGGGATCGTTGGCGCAGACGGCGCACTGCGCGCCGCCGACGGCGCAGGCGCTCGCGGTGTTGCCGACCTGGCACATCCCGCCCGAGCAGCAGCCGCCGTTGCAGGCGGCGTTGACGTCGCACGCCGCGCCGCACACTCCGGCCTTGCACGCCTCGCCCTTCGGACAGTCCGCCGGGCCGCCGCAGCCGCACGCGCCACTCGGGACGCACCTCGGCCCGACGCCGCTCTGCGCGCAGTCGGCGCAGATCGCCCCTTGGAGGCCGCAGGTGCCGTCGCTGAGCTTGGTGCACTGGTCGTTCGCGCCGCAGCAGAAGCCCGGGCCGCACACCCCCGCCGCGCCCGGCTGACCGGCGACGCAGGCGGAGGCGCAGACCCCGCCGGCGCAGGTGGGCGTTCCGGCGCCACAGAGGCTGCAGATCTTCCCATTGATGCCGCACTTCCCGCTTTCGGTGCCTGCGACGCAATTCCCGTTATCGCAGCAACCCCCGTTGCACGGCCGGTTGGCATCGCAGCCCTGGGCGCTGCACTTCCCGCCCGCGCACACCTTGCCGGGATCGCAGTCGAGGGCGGCGAGGCAGCCGCAGGCCGTGTTCACGCACTGATGGCCAAAGGTGCTGTTCGCGCAGCTGGCGCAGGCGCCGAGCTGACCGCAGTCGCCGGCGGTGCCCTTGCACGGAGTCGGCCCCGCCTCGACGGGCGGCCCATCGACCGCCAGGAGGTCGGGAGACAAGGTCAAGTCAATCGAGGCCGCGGCGTCCCGGCCTCCGTCCGGCGGCTCCGCGAGATCAGGCACCGCGAGATCGGCGCCCCCGGGGAGCGACATGTCTTCCGGCGCACCGCTGCCGCCGCAGCCAAAGAGGAGCAGCGCCGGGACGACCAGAGAGGCGACGCGAGAGAAGCACCGACCGATGCCCCGAAATGTGCTCACCGCGGCAGACCTCCCGACGAAAGAAAAGCGTTAAGTTACGCGGTTCAAGATGATATCATGGCGGCCGTCCGTATAAAAGTTTTTTCGCGCCTGCCCGGACGGCTTGACGGACCGTCCCGCGCGGCCGCAAGAATCGGGGATGATCCACGTCCTCCAGCCCGGACTTCTGGCGCTTCTCGTCTCGGTGGCCGAACTCTTCGCCAGCGGCTGCGGCAGCGTACCACCGACCGATGGCGGGGCGCGCGACGGGGGTGCGCTCGACGCCGGCGGGGACATGGCCGAGGAGCCCGTCGCGCCCTTCGCGCGCGGCGCGGTCTACCCGATCAGCAAGGCGTCGCGGATCGCGCTCGGGGACTTCAACGGCGACGGGAAGATCGATCTCGCGGTCAACACCGGAGCGGGGATCGGCGGGGCGCGGGCGGTGCTCCTGATCGGCCAGGGCGACGGGACCTTCGTGCAGAACATCGGGACCCCGCTCGGCGAGGTGTTCTGCGAGGCGATCGCGGTCGCCGACTTCGACCGCGACGGGAAGCTCGACGTGGCGGTGGCGGCGGCGACCCGCGGGACGGGGCCCGACCATGTCCTGGTCCTCCTGGGCAAGGGCGATGGGAGCTTCGTCAAGCCGGCGCCCTCTCCGGTGGCGCTGTGGCCGGCGGCGATCGCGGTCGCGGATCTCGACAGGAATGGATCGCCCGACCTGGTGGCGGCGACGCGCGAGGGCGGCGACCTCAGCGTCCTCCTCGGCGACGGGAAGGGGAGCTTTGCTGCGGCGCAGCACATCGCGATCGGTCGCACGCCGAGCGCGCTGGCGATCGCCGATCTCGACCGCGACGACAAGCTCGACGTGATCGTTGCGCTGGAAGGGAGCTACGCGAGCGCGGCGCGTGACGGGACGCCGGTCCCGGGCAGCGGGGTGGCGGTGCTGCTCGGGCGGGGCGACGGGACGTTCAGCGCGCCCGCATTGACCACCGGCGGCAGCGCGCCGAATGCCGTCGTGGCGGCCGACTGGAACGGCGACGGGGTGATGGATGTGGCGCTCTCGGAGCTGCGCCCGCTCGAGGTGGGCGCGGTGGGTGGGATCTTCGTGCTGCTCGGCAAGGGGGACGGGTCGCTGAAACCGCTTCCAGGTTTCCTGACGGGCGAAGCGCCCTACGCGCTCGCCACCGCCGACTTCGGTGGCGACAGCCGGATCGATCTCGTGGCCAGCGTGCCCGACTTCACCGCGGGCGGTCGGCACCGCGTCAAGCTCCTGACCAGTGGCGGCGACGGCAGCTTCGCCCTGTCCAGCGTGGCGTCGGAGCGCCTTCCCGGCGCGCTGGTGATCGCGGACTTCAACCGGGACCAGCGGCTCGACGTCGCGGTGGCGACGCTGCCTTCGGCTCCGACCTCGAGCGTCTCGATCTTTCTCGGGAAGTAACACAGCGACGGTGGCCGCGAACTCGCGCGGGAAGCGCGCGGTTGGGGGGAGGCTCGACGTTGCTTTCCGAGCTTGCTGCACGTCGGCGATTGCCGACGAGCTTGCTCGTCGAGGGAGGACGGGCTGCCCGCCTTGCGCGCGGAGCGCGAGGCGTCGCGGCGATCGCCGGGGAACGTCCCCCGCGGGCGCCAAAAAGAAAAACCCCGGAGCGGCTGGGCCGCCCCGGGGTCTGGTGGAAGACGAGGTGCTCTAGAACTTGCCGAAGTGGAGGAAGTCGAGCGCGGCCTCGGGGCCCATCAGGGCCGCGTCGAGCGCGCACTCCTCGAGCTGGCCATCGGGCACGCCCGCCGCCTTGCAGGCCGCGACCGCCGCGTCGTGATCCGCCGGGGGCAGATCCTTCGCGCTCATCGTCGCCGCGGGGAACTTCAGGTCGACGTAGTTCGCGGTGCTCTTGCCATGCGCGTAGTCGAACAGCGACTCCGCGTTGTCGATCCGCCAGCTGTTGGCGTAGTTGCCGTAGAAGTCGGCGAACTTGACCGGCTGGACCATGATCTCGCCGTCACGGGTGGTGATGTCGTCGGCGGGGTTGCCGTTGATGCTGCCGCCGAGGCCAACCGTATTCAGCTGGATCTCCGGGCCGGCGAAGAACTGGCTGTTCACGTAGTCCTTGTTCAGCCAGACATCGAGGTGCGAGACCTCGTCCGTCAGGTAGACCGAGAACTTCTTGGAGTTCTGATCGAAGGTCAGGTAGCCGCCGTTCTCGAAGTCCATCCGGCCGCTGCAGAGCGCGCCGTTCGCCAGCGGGGCGTCGGCGCAGGGGAGCACGCCGGGCTGCCCGTTGATGCGCAGGGTCGGCTGCTCACGGGCGTAGATGCCCACCTTGACGTTGCCCACGTCGACCGAAAGCGCGGTCTGGACGCTGGCGCGCGAGCCGCCCCACTGCTGCATGCGGGCCTGGATGGCATAGGTCGCGTTGTCGGTGGCGAGGACGAACTCACCGGCCGGCTGGTACTCGTAGCGCAGGCCGTCGAAGGTGAACATGTGCGGGTCGCCGTTGCCGCCGCAGCTCGGCAGCTTGCACTGGGTGAGCGGCTTCACCATGCTGCAGTTGACCCTGACGACGGTGCTCCCGTTGCCATAGGCCAGCTTGCACTGGCCCGGGGCATCGTTGACGGCAACGACGTTGTTGGTCGAGCAGCTGATGTACTTCACCTTGGTCTTGCCACCCGTGCACGTCGCGTTGCACTTCCACAGAACGGGGACGGGCAGCTCCTCCTCAATGCTGCCGACGCCCTCCGAACCAACCTGCCCGCAGCCCGTCAGGGCCACTCCCATCGAGAGAAATCCGGTCATTAGTGCGCTCTTCATTGCGGCACCTCCTGAAGCGCACTATAGGACGCGTTACTCGGAAGGATCAAGTGTTTTCTTCGCTTACAATTAATTTAGGTACAGGCAGGGCGAAACCGAGCCCGGTTGGCGCGATCAGCCGATGGGGGCGACGAGGCGCTCGGTGACGGCGCGAAACACCGTCGGTGAGAAGAGCATTCCGACGTGCCCGAGGTGCGGGACGTGGACCACGTCCTCGTCGGCGGCGAACACGCGCGGGATGACGATGTTGTCCGAGCCCGCGACGATCGAGGTGAAGCGGACCGCGGCAGCGACGGGGCGCGAGGTCTGGAGGCGCGCCAGAAGCGGGGAGTCGGGGCGCAGTTCGCGGCCGACGCGCGAGGCGACCCAGTAGGCGTTGTAGGTGCCGCGATGGGGCGTCCCGAGGGTGATGCAGCGATCGACGCGGCGCGCGCCGCCGAGCTCCTGGAGATAGACCCGCGCGACCAGGCCGCCCATGCTGTGGCAGACGAGGTCGATGCGGCCGCCGCGCACGTGCTCCTGGAGCCATTCGCGGAGGGCGATCGCGGAGCGCTCGATGCCCTGCGAGGACTCGTAGTTGAACGAGCGGAGCTGGCGGATTCCGCGCAGGCGGAGGTAGCCGGAGAGCGGGAGCAGCGTCGCGCGGTTGGCCAGGTAGCCGTGGACCAGCACGACCGTCCTCTGCGCGGCCTTGCGCGCGGTGCGCCGGGTCTTCTTGCCGAGGCCGAAGGGGTAGAGCAGCGCCGAGGCGGCGAGGCCTGCCAGCTCGCGCGCGACGACGTGGGAGGTGGGCTGATCGGAGGCGGGGTAGTCCAGAATCATGGACTGACTCTACCTCAGCTCAGGGCATCCGGCAGGTCTTGGGGCTCATCGCGTTCTTCGGATCGACGAGCAGGCACTTGTAGCCCTCGGCCTTGCGGCAGTCGTTATCGCTACCGCAGGTGCGCGCGCAGAAGTCGTCACCGCTCTTCGGCATCGCGGGCGTGGGATCGTAGCAGAGGCTGTCGAAGGGGCAGGCGCTCTCGTTCTTCGGGTCGCAGCTGCCCTTCGCGGCGCCGCAGTAGCCGCCGGGGAAGTTTTTCGCATCGCCGGTCAGGCAGCGCCAGAGGGAGCCCTTCGGACCGCAGTCGACGTCGCTCTTGCAGGCGGTGCCCGCGCCGGCGTTGGGGAAGAGGCAGGCCTTGATCAGGAGGTTCGGGAAGGGGGTGCAGGTGTAGCCCTCGTTGACGCGGCAGTCGGCGGTGAGGTTGCAGCCGTCGATGCACAGCGTCTCCTGGTCGGCCTGGATGCACACGCCGTCGCCGCCGGCGAGGCAGGTGGCGTTGTTGCCGACGGTGCAGCCAAAGGTGACGCACAACCCGCCGGGGAGGCTGAAGGGATTGCTCAGGCAGCCCTGATTCTTGTTGCAGTCGCCGTAGGTCGTGCAGGCGCTGCCGTCCTTGGCCATCGCGTTGCCGTTCAGGCAGGCCGGCCTCGGGAGCGGGATGAAGCCGGCGAGGCGTTTGGTGCAGACGCGGCCGACGGGGCAGGCGTCGCCGGGGCCGCAGGCGAGCAGGCAGAAGCGCGGCCCGCCACCGAGGCTGGGCGAGCAAAACGCGCCACCGCCGCAGTCGGCGTCGGCGGCGCAGCTCTTGGTGCAGTAGCCGGTGGGGGCGAACAGGGGGTTGAAGGTCTCGTCAAGGCAGACCATCCCCATCGGGCACTCGTTGCCGACGGGGCAGGCCTGGCCGATCGAGGACGGCGGCGTCAAGTCGGGCGCGGGCGCGAGATCGGGTGGCGGCGGGAGATCTTCGGCGGCGGCGACGGCCAGGTCGGACGGTATGGCACCGTCGGTGGTGCCGGTGCCGAGGCCCCCGTTGTCGCACGCCGCGAAGAGCCCGCAGAAGACGATCGCAAGGTGGCAGGTGCGCATGGGCATCGAAGCTCCAGAGGCTAACGTTTCGACCAGTTTACCCGCACCGATGGCGGGGCGCGACGAAGTAGTTTCGTGTGCGGACCCCGGGGGTGCAGAATCGGGCCGGGAGATCGCGCGATGAAAGATTCGGCCACCACGGAGAGGCAAAAGGGCGCGACCGTCGAGGACGACCTCCTCCAGCTGGGGGAGATCCTCGGCTTCATGCGCGTGGTGTGGGCCGTCGACCACGGCCTGCATTCGACCTCCAAGCGGATGAGCGCGGCGCTGGGAGTGACCGGGCCGCAGCGGCTGGTGATCCGGATCGTGGGAAAGTTCCCCGGCATCTCGGCGGGGCGGCTCGCCGACATCCTGCACGTCCACAAGAGCACGCTCACCGGCGTGCTGCGGCGGCTGGAGGAGCGCGGGGTGCTCGAGCGCAAGCACGACTCCACCGACGGACGGCGGGCGGTCTTCGATCTCACGGCGCGGGGTCGCGAGCTCGACGCGCAGCGGGCGGGCACCGTCGAGGCGGCGGTGCGGCGCGCGCTCGCGAGGGTGCCGGCGGAGAAGATCTTGATCGCGCAGGCGGTGCTGCAGGTGCTGGCGACGGAGCTCGAGAGCGACGGGTAGGACGGAGCGTCCGCGGGCTAGTCGGCGCCGAGGAGTCTGGCGAGTGCGCGGGCGTGGGAGCGCGCCGTCTCGAGCTGCTCGGTGGCCTGGCTGAGCGCGTCGGCGACCACCTGGGCCGACGAGGCCGGCTCGGAGAGCACCGCCGCCTCATCGTTGGCGGAGCGGAGGCTGGAGCGCAGCTCGGCCAGCGCGTCGCCGAGCTGGGCCGCGGTCTCCACCAGGGCCGGATCGGGCGCGCCCGTCGCTGCTTGCGGGGCGGCGTCGCGCTGCCGAAGCTCGCCGCGCAGGCGATCGAGCTCCGAAGCCTGCTCCATGGCACGCTCCCGGAGCGATGCTCTTTCGGCCTCCAGGGCGGGCACGCGGGGATCTTCCACCGTCGCTGGCGGGCCCTTCTCGGCCGCGTCGGCGCGGATCAGCGCCAGCTCCTCGGAGAGCCGCGCCACCTCGCCGCGCAGGGCCTCGTCGTCGTTCTCGATCGCGGCGAGGCGCACCTGGCTCTCCTCGCCCGCCCGCGCCGCGGCGCGCATCGGCTCGAGCTCGGCCGAAAGGCGCGCGACCTCCCCCGCCAGCCGCGCGCGCGCCGCCTCCATCGCTGCGTTTCCGTCGTCGGCAGCGCGCGCCGCGTCGCCACGCAGGCGCGAAGCCTCCGCGGCGAGCTCCTCCACACGGCGCGCGAGCTCCGCCCGCTCCTGCACGGCCGCCAACCGCCGCGCCCCCTCCTCCTCGACGGCACGGGCCGCCTCGCCCTGCAGCCGCTCCACGTCGGAGCCGAGCTCGGCCACCCGATCGCGCAGCGCGTCGCGCTCCGATTCTGCGGCGACCCGCCGCGCGGCGTCCGCCTCCGCGGCGGCGCCAACCTGACCCGCCTGCTCGCGCAGCGTCGCCTCGATCGAGCCCTTCTCCTGCGAAACGCTCGCCGCCTCGGCCCGCAGCTGCTCCGCCTCCGCGGCCAGCTCTGCCACCCGCGTACGGAAGCCGTCGCGCTCCTGCAAGGCGGTGGCGAGCCGCGCGGCGTGCTGCTCGCTCGCGCCCGCCGCACCGTGCAGGCGCTCCCCCTCGGCGCGCAGGTCCGCCACCTGCTTCTCGAGGGCTCCGTTCTCCCGATCGAGGAGCTCGATGCGGAGCCGGCCATCGTCGCTGCTCTGGGAGGCGCCCGCACGCAGCACGCCGACCTCCATCTGGAGCTGGCCGACCCGCTCGCGGAGCCCGTCGTTCTCGCTCTCCATCGCGGAGACGCGCCCCTGGCTCGCCTCGAGGCGTTGCATGTTGGTGAGGAGCCCGGCGCGCTCGGTGTCCATCGCCGCCAGCCGACCGCGGGTGTCCTCGGCGGTGTGGCTGGCGTCGTCGCGCACCCGATCGAGATCGCTGCTGAGCTGGGCGATCTGCTTGCGCAGCGCTCCGCGCTCCGCCTCCAGGGATCCCACACGCCCGCGGCTCTCGTCGCCGCTCCGGGCGGTCTCGCCGCGCACCCGATCGAGCTCGGTCTCAAGCTGCGCGGCCCGCTCCTCGGCCGCCGTCTTCTCCAGCAACGTCGCGGCCAGCCGCGCGCTCGCCTCGTCGGCCGCGGCCGCGGCGACATCGCTCATCCGGTCGAGCTCGCTGTCGAGCTGCCGCACCTCCTCGCGGAGATGGAGCTTCTCGGGATCGTCGGCGGCGGCCGCAGAAGCGGCGCGGAGGGTCTCGAGCTCGGCTTCGAGATCGGTGACCCGCTGCTGGAGGCGCTCCTGCTGTGCGCCGGCCGAAGCGCAGGCGGTGGTGGCGCGCTCCGCCTCGGCCTGGGCGTGCCGGAGCTCGCCGCCAAGGTCCTCCACGCGCGCGCGCAACTGCGCCGCCTCCGCCTCGAGCTCCGCGGTCCGCGCCTCCGCGGCCGCCGAGAACAGATCCAGCCTCCCGCCGTCGCTGCCGACCCCGTCGTCGTCGAGGGGCGGCACCACGGTCGCGGCCGAGAGCGGCGCCTCCTCCTCGACCGGCAGGACGACCCCTGGATCGGTCCCGGGCTCCTCGAGCAGATCGTCCGCGATCAGCGACGGGGGCTCCATCTGCGCGTCCGGCGGCAGCTTGATGACCAGACTTCCGCAGGTGACGACGTCGCCCGCCTTGAGCTGCGCGCGCTGCACCTTCTCGGTCCCGACGTAGACCCCGTTCGAGCTGCCGAGATCCTCGACCCAGAACGCCCCGTCGAAGAGGATGCGCGCGTGGCGGCGCGAGACGCGGGCGTCATCGGTGCGGATCTGGCACTCGAAGGCGCGTCCGATGCGCACCTCGTCGGTGCCAAGCTCGAACGACTTGTCGACGCCGTCGGAGTCGTAGTAGGTGATTGTCGGCATGGCGGCGGCGGAGAGGTTACCACGCACAGCGCCCGGGTTGAAGCCGCGTTGCTTGGCCGCGCCGCGGAGCCCTTGCGGCAGGGCCGGAGCGAGCGCAGAGTTGCAGGTGGCGGGAGCCATCGACAGGAGCATGGACATGGAAAAGACAGGACGCGTTTCCGCACACAGGCAGGGCGGCAACGCGAGCATCACCTTCGCGCTCGCCCTGCCGTTCCTGATCGCCGTCGTGGCGCTGGTGGTCGACCTCGGGCACTACCAGCAGGTCCAGAGCAAGCTCCAGACCGGCGCCGATGCGGCAGCGCTGGCGGGCGTACGCGACCTGAACGGAACCGTGCTCCAGCTCCCGATCGCCCGGGCCAACGCGGTGATCTACGCGGGCCAGCACCGCGCCAACGGAAGCAAGCTCCAGGTCCGACCCGCCGATGTGGAGCTGGGGACCTGGGACTTCGGCAAGCGGCTCTTCGCGCCCGCCACGGTCGGCACCTCGGTCCATGATATCCAGGCCGTCCGGGTGACCGCCCACCGCACCGCCGGCGACGGCGGAGCGGTTGCGCCCTTCTTCGCGGGGGTCTTCGGCGCCGGGGACAAGGGCCTCACCGTCCGGTCGATCGCGGTCGGGGGCAGCCCCGGCTCCGCGTGCGCCTTCCCGTTCGCCATCCCGGCCTGCAGCCTGATCGACGCGGGCGATCACCTGCGCTGCAACGCGCTTTTGACCTTCGGCAACGCGACGACGGACAATGTCGGCTTCACGCTGCTCAACACCAGCAATCCGACGACACCGACGATCGACGCGGCGATCGCCCAGTCGCTGGTGGACGGCTGCCCGGCGAACAGCCGGATCGACGGCGGACCGATCCGCGTCTCGAACGGGAACAACTTCTCGAAGGGCTCCGTGGACGCGATCAACGAGGCGGTGATCGCCGCGGGAGCCGATGGCCTGTTCGTGACGCTGCCCGTCATCGCCACCCCCGGCGTGGCCTTCGCCGACTGCGGCTCGGTGTCGCTCAATCGCGATTTCAGGATCGCCGGCTACGTGAAGATAAGGATCCTCTCGGCGACGCAGGGACCGCCGAAGTCGGTCTCCGCCTCCATCGTTTGCGATCACGTCAGCAACGAGGTGGTCGGGGGCGGGTTGTTCGGTCTCCCCTCGACGCACGTCGTGCTCACCCAGTAGCTCGCGAAGCCTCGGTGGTCACGGCGGGCACTCGCTGCCCAGCGGCGGGTCGGGGTTGCAGTAGATGAAGCCGCCGCCGCGGGTTGCCGTGGCGAGGACGATGGTGTCGGCGCGGAGCTTGGCGTCGATCAGCGGCACTACCCGCTCGAGCGCCTTGACCGCCTGGGGGTCGGCGACGAAGACGTGGAGGATCTGCTTCACCCACCGGTCGCCCGCCAGGACGCGCATCGAGCTGCGGTTGACGCCCGCCAGCTTCTTCTCCAGGAGGGCGCGCACTTCACCGTCGCTGAGCGGCCCCTGGCCCGACGGCTTGTAGGCGCGGGTGACGCTCACCCCGACCCGCTCGCCACCGATGGAAACGAGGAGGTCGGTGATCGAGTTCGCGCCGCCGTCGTCGGGGGGCGCGTAGAGGATCTCGGTCTCGGTCTTTTGCAGCGTCGCGCCGTCGCAGCTGGCGAGGACCTCGAAGCTCATCACCTCCGACTCGGTGGAGCTGCCGCCGGCGTTGGGCGTGTCGAAGATCCTCTGCCCACCCGGGGAGAGCGCGGCGCGCACGTACATCTCGGCCGGCAGGAAGACCACCGCGTTCTCCACCAGCGACGGGGCGGGATCGTGCAGCAGTGCCTTGACCGCCCCGCAGGCGCCGGAGAGCGTGCCGAGGAAGGGGTCGACCGCGGCGTCGGCGGGCGCGACGAGATCGATCGCAGGCAGGTCCACCGGAGCCGCGAGATCGGTCGCCACGGCGGCGTCGGGCCCCGCATCCTCGATCGGGGGAGCGCCCTGGGAGCAACCGAGCGCGAGCGCGAGCAGCGACGGGAGGAGGAGGCGAACCATCGGTGCAGGGTAGCCGAAAGGGGCGGGACAAGGCTACGGTTGCGGCAGCGGCACCCGCGCGATCCCGCCGCGGGTGGCCACCCACAGCCCGCCGTCGTCGGCCGCGAGCGCGGTCACGTCGGGCGAGGGCAGACCGTCGCCCACGCCGAGCACCCGCCAGCGCCCGTCGCCGGAGGTGGACTGCAGCCCGCGCTCGACGGTGCCAAACCAGATCCTGCCTCCGTGGGAGGCGATCGCCCCCGGGTTGATCCAGCCGCAGGGGAGCCCGTCGCTCTCGCCGGAGATGCTCCACGCACCGCTCGCGAAGCGCGCGATCCCGGACGAAAACGTGCCGACCCAGAGCGTTCCACCGTCGCTGGCCACCGCGGTGACGAAGTCGTCGGGGAGGTCGCCCAGGTGGGCGTGGGCGCGGGTCCAGGTGCGGCCGTCGGCAGCGAGCCGGGCGACCCCATGCGCCGCGCCGATCCAGAGCGCCCCGTCGCTGCCGCGGGCCAGCGACGAGAGGCGGGTCACCGGGAGGCCGTTCTCGGGGCTGATCCGCTCGACGCCTGCGTCGCTGATCCGGGCCAGCCCGCGCGTGGTCGCGACCCACACCGCCTCGGGCTCGGCGAGCAGCGCATTCACGTGATCGTCGGGCAGCCCCTGGGCGACCGTGAAGCGGGTGGCGCGGCCGTCCTGCCAGCGGACCACCCCGCGGGCGGTGCCGATCCACAGCTCCTCGTTGCTCTCCGAGCTTGCTGCACGTCGGCGATCGCCGACGTTGCTCTCCGAGCTTGCTGCACGTCGGCGATCGCCGACACTCTCGCCGCGCAGGCGCACCGCGAGGGCGTTCACCCGCGAGTCGATCTCCGGGGCGGTGATGCGGTCGATCACCCGCGCGCCGGTGTCCGGGCGGATCCGCATGCGGGCCACGCCGCGATCGAAGGTGCCGGCGTAGAGGGCGTCGCGTCCGGCGGCGAGCGCGGTCACGTCGGGCGACGGGAGATCGCGCACCGCCCACCTGGCGATCACCCGCCCCTCGTGGTCGAGCAGCGCCGCGCCATCCTCGGCGCAGGCGAGCAGTTCGCCGTCGAGCGCGATCAGTGCCCGCAGGCGAAGGAGACCGACCGGAAGTTCGCCGCGGCCGTCGTCGCCGGTGAGGAGGCCATTTCCGAAGGTGCCGGCGAGCAGCCCCGACGTGGTGCGACCGAGCGCGCGGAGGTCTCCCTCGATCGGCAGCGGATCCACCTTCTCGCCGCGGATCGCCGAGAGCCCTCCGGTGGTCGCGACCAGGGCGCCTTCCCCGTCGGTGAGGACGTCCCAAACGAGGTCGCTGTCGAGGCCGTCGCGGGTGGAGAACCAGCGTGGCACGCCTGCGAAGACGCGCGCCACACCGCCCCCGGCGGTCGCCACCCAGAGGCGAGGTCCGTCGCTGCGCAGGCGGGTGACGCGGTCGGCCGCCGGGCCGAGGTCGAGCGCTTCGAAGCGCCCTCCGGAGTAGCGCGCCACGCCGCCGCCAAAGGCCCCCGCGTGGAGGACACCTTCGACGATCGCCAGATCCCGGATCCGGCGACCGCGGAGGCCCTCGCGCTCGCCGAGGCGCTCGATGTCGACCAGGCGGCCCGCGTCGAGACGCGCGCGGGCCACGCCGTCCGCGGTGGCGACGAAGACCCGATCGCCGTGCAGGGTGATCGCCCAGGTGTCGTTCGAGGGCAGCCCGTCGAGGGTGGTGAAGCGCGCCTCCTCGACCAGATCGGCCGCCGCGCGCACCACGCCGCCCGAGGTGGCGAGCCAGATCCCGCCCTCGATCTTCGCCGCGCCGCGCACGTCCCCCGCGGAGGTGATCACCTCGATCACCCGGGGACGGCGCTCGACAACGGGCGTGATGGAGCGCTCGATGACAGGGCCTCCACCGTCGAGGAACTCGCCGCCCTGGGGGATCCGGCCCGGGCGCGAGCAGCCGGCGAGGAGGAGCAAGGCCAGGAGCGCGTGCGGAGTCCGGGAACGGGAACGGGGACGGGAACGGGAACGGGGACGGGAACGGGAAGCCGTGGCGGAGGTGGAGCAGAGCGGGGTGGGCGGCGGTACCCTCACCCCGACCCTCTCCAGCAAGCGGGAGATGGAGACAGAGAAGGGGCCGAGGGGGCGCATCAGAGGCTCCCGAGGCGGGCTGGGCCGGGGTCGATCGTCGCGAGCTGCTCGCGGGCGTTGTCGGCGATGTCGACCACCCGGAGCTTGAGCTCGAGCGGCCCTTCGGTGGTGGCGGGGATCCGGTAGCGCGCGTGCCAGAGACCGGTGCGATCCTCGGTGAAGGTCACCACCTGACCGTCGGGAGCGACCGCCAGGAGGCGCTTCACGTCGGGGCGCACATCGGCCCGGCGGCGCACCACTCCCCGCGCGGTACGCAGCTCGGCCAGGGTGATCACCTGCCGCGCCACCAGCTCGACGGTGTGACCGGGTCGCCGCGCGCCGCGTACCTGGAGGGTCATCACCGGGGCCGTCGTGTCGACCACGTAGGTCAAGCTGAGTTTTTCGACGCGCCGGCGCGGGAGCGTCACCACCACCGTCACCGCGTAGACCCCGTCGGGCGTGTCGCGCGGGACGAGGAAGCGGCAGGTCCAGGCTGCGCGCCGGGGCTCCCACTCCGCTGCCTTGGTGAGGCCGAAGGGGAAGATCAGCGTCACTCCAAGGGCGTTCGCCGGCGCGTGGACATCGATCTCGGGGTCGCCCGGCTGCACGCGATCCGGGGTCAGCGACGCCAGGTCTTGGCGCGCGTCAGCGACGAAGGAGGTGTAGGGCGTGGCGATGTTCCACTCCTCGGCGAGGGCGATGATCTCCGCGCGCCGCTCCGGTGTCTCGCCCTCGAGCCTCACCTGGCCGAGCAGCGCCTCGACGCGCCGGCGCGCCCAAAGGCGGGCCACGAATGGGTTCCTCTCGTCGCTGACGGGAAAGCGAACCCGGGCGCGGTACTCCTTGCGGACGCCGTTGCGATCGCCGCGCAGCACCACCTCCTGCGCCTCGGCGTTCGCGGGGCCGGCGCCGGCGTAGCGCCCGGCGATCACCAGCTCGAGCCCCTTGTGGAGGTCGGGCAGGGTGTGCGGGTAGACGAGCTTCACCTCGCGCCCGCCGAAGTCGATCGCGATGTTCGCGAGCAGCGGCTCGGCGACCCGCGCGTAGAAGGCACCCACCCGCGCGTCGATCCCCTCGCTGTCGGCGATGTACGAGGCAGCGCCGCGGTTCATCGTCGCCAGCCGCTCGAGCAGCTCGCGGTTGACCTCGGCGCCGACCCCGAAGGTGAAGATCCGCGCGTCGCCGCCGTTCCGCGACATGACGTCGTTCACGATCTGCATCGTGTCGGTCTGGCCCGAGGTGGCCTGCCCGTCGGTGAGGAAGAGGATCGAGCGGGGCCTCGCGCCGCCCTTCGGGAAGCTCTCGAGCGCGCGGGCGAGCGCCTGGCCGATATCGGTGCCGCCGCGATCGGAGAGCTCGGAGGCGAAGGTGCGCGCCGCCTGGAGCGTCTCGGCGGTGACCGGGACCACCTCGGGACGGAACGCCTGCACGCGGTCGTCGAAGGCGATGACGTTGAAGCGATCGCCGTCGTGGAGGTTGGCGAGGCAGAGCAGGAGCGCCCGCCGCGCCTGCTCGATCTTCTTCCCCGCCATCGAGCCGGAGACGTCGAACACGAACACCACGTCGCGCGTCACGCGGTCGTCCTTTTCCGTCTCCTCCTGGGGTGCGAAGGAGAGCAGGAAGTAGCCATCGCCGGGCCCGGGACCGCCGGGGCGATGGGCGGCGAAGTGCACCCCGATGTCACGCGAGCGCACCTCGTACTCGACGCGCAGATCGGCAACCGGGGCGAGGCGCAAGGCGCGATACCGGAGGCGCACCTCGTGGGGCGAGACGCGGGTGATGGCGACGCCGCGGGTGGGCGTGGTCAGCGCGCCGATCTCCTTCTGGTCGCGAACGGTCGCCTCGACGATCAGCTCGCCGACCTCGGCCGCGCCACCGCCCGGGAGGCTCAGGGGCAGCAGCCAGCTGACGCGGCCCGAGTCGTAGCGCAGCACCTCGTCGTAGCGCAGCTCGACGCGCCTTGTGGCGCCGGGGGCGACGTTGGCGACGCGCGAGGTGAAGCGGTTCGGTCCGCCGATCTCGAGCAGCGCGGCGGAGCGACCGGCCCGACGCGCGGCCGCGTAGCTGTCCGTCGCGGCGTGCTTCTCGCGCATCCGGCTCTCGACGCGCTTGCCATCGACGAAGGTGGCGAACCCGGTGACCGCCGCGCCGTCGGGGAGCGGGAAGGTGTAGGTGCCGTCTACGGTGCGATCGGAGAGGTTCTCGAACACCTGGTCGATGGTGGTGCGCGCGATCTGGTCGTCGACCTGGACCGACACCACCTCGCGGCGAAGCGCGAGCGGGGCACCACCGCCGTCGGGGAGGACCATCGCGGAGGTCGCGGGGGCGGCGACCAGCAAGAGCAGAGGTGCGAAGAGCGGGGCGAGTGCGGTGCCGGGGCGCATGGCGAAGCCTCCTGGCCCGGCGCAAAATGCAACCGCCCGGCCGCCGCGCAAGGCACGAAATCTCTCGCCGATTCGAGCACTTCTGCGCTCACTCCGCGACGGTGCGGCGGGGCTGACACGCGCATCGCGGTTCTGCCGACACGAGCGGCGGGAGTGCGCCCTGAGACAGGCTCGGTCCCCGGCCCGCGCTCGTCACTGGGCCATCGCCCGCGCCACCTCGTCCTCCGAGTAGAACTGCCGCGCCCACTTGCGGAACGCCGCGATCGGCCCGTCGCCCTCGCACAGGAGCGGCCGCGCGAGATGGAGCTTGTTCTCCCAGATCACGATGTCCTGCTCGACGGTGGCCTTGAAGATCTTGAAGTACTGCGCCTCGAGCTGCTCGTTGACGTGCTCGAAGGGCGTCCTGCGGATGCTGTGGAAGAGGCGTACGTCGACGTAGTGCTCGTCGATCGGGATGGTGTGACCGAGGGTGCGGGTGCTGATCTGGATGCCGCCGAGGTCGAGGAAGTGGGCGATGTAGCCGATCGACAGGCCCCACTTGGTGGTGTTCAACGGGCCCTTGGCGACGCCGGACATGCCGAGCGATTCGAGATTGGTCTCGAGCTGCAGCCGCAGCTCCAGGACCGGGCCCTTGGCCTCGAGCGTGCCCTCGGGGGCGTGCGCGGTGAACTGGTGCAGGTTCGGCAGGTGCGCGTTGTCGACGTCGTTCTCGCTGACGTCCTGGATGCACGCCTTGATCTTCCAGCGCGTCTCCTGCCACGGGCTCCAGTCGCCCTCCTCGACGGGGATCGGCGTGACCTCCCAGTCGGGCAGCGCGCCCTTCTCGTGGAAATAGACCAGCACGTTCCCGTCGATCTCGCGCACCGGCCAGACCCGCGCGCGCGCGTTCGGCGGCACCTTCTCGGCGTAGGGGATGCGCACGCAGCGGCCCGTCTCGCCCTCGAACTGCCAGCCGTGGAACGGGCAGCGGATGCAGTTGCCCTCGACGGTCCCTCCGTGGCCGAGGTGAGAGCCGAGGTGCGGGCAGTGGGCGTCGACCACGTGCGGCGCGCCGTCCTCGGTGCGGAAGGCGACGATCTCGCGGCCGAAGTAGTGGAGCGGGAGCACCGCGCCGACGGGGAGCTCGCTGGCGAGGCAGGCCATGTACCAGCCTCGGGGATAGGGCGTGAAGGGAGAGCGCGGATTCAGCGTCATCGGTGCGGTCCTCTGGATGGTTTGGCGGCCAGCGACGGTAGCACAGGTGGGTTGGCGGCGGACCGGTCAGCGCTCACGCTCACTCTCGCTACGGAGGAACTGCGATGCGCGCCAGCCGATCATCATGCTCGGCGCGTTCATCGCCGACACCGGCACCGACGGGATCACCGAGGCGTCGGCGATCCGGAGGCCCGACACCCCGCGCACCCGGAGCCGGGCGTCGACGACCGATCCGGGCCCGGTGCCCATGCGGCAGGTCCCGGCGTAGTGGTAGGTGGTCATCGCGCTCTTGCGCACGAACGCCTCGATCTTTTCCTGCGATGCCACCTTCACGCCGGGGATGAGCTCGTGATTGCCCCACTCGGCAAGCGCCGGAGACGCGGCGATGCGACGGGCGAGGCGCACACCCCGCACCAGCGTCTCGAGGTCCTCGGGGGCGCTGAAGTAGCCCGGGTCGATCAGCGCCGGATCGCGCGGGTCGCGCGAGCGGAGGCGCACCGTGCCGCGGCTCTGCGGCTTGCCGAGAATGACCACGATGCCGTACATCCGCTCGACGAGGCGGCGCACGAACGGCAGGGCGAAGGCGGCGCGGATGAGGGCGCGCAGCGACGAGCGGAGCCAGCCGATGCGGTAGAGCGGCTGGGGCAGGAGCATCCCCGGGAGGAGGCGGATCGCGCCCTCGCGGAAGGAGGAGCGCGCGCTGTAGAAGACGTAGCAGGTGTCGGCCTCGCCGGGGGAGAGGGAGGTGTCGGGGTTGGCGCGGTGGAATCCGTAGAGCTGCGCCCAGTGGCAATCGGTGGGCGCGGCGCCGCGGAAGAAGACCTGCACGTTGGGGTGATCCATCAGCCCCTCACCGACGGCGGGCTGGTCGTACACCAGCGGGATCCCGAGGGCGGCGAGCGCGGCGGCCGGGCCGATTCCGGACAGCTGGAGGAGCTTCGGGGTCTCGAGCGCACCGGCGGAGAGGATCACCTCGCGGCGGGCGCGGGCGACGAGGATCCTCCCTTCGCGCTCGTACTCGACGCCCACCGCGCGCCGGGTGCTGTCGAAGAGCACGCGCATGGCGACGGCGTTGGTCTCGAGGAGCAGGTTCGGGCGATCGCGATGCGGCTGGAGGAAGGCGACGTAGGAGCTGCGGCGGTCGTTGCCGTCGATGTTCATCCATTCGTAGCCGAGGAAGCCGGAGAGCGTCCCGTCGTTGAGATCGTCCTTGCGCGCGAAGCCGGCCTCCACGGCGGCGCGGATGCACACCTCGGTGAATTCCGTCGGTGGGCGGCGCGCGATCCGCAGCCGCTCCTCGACCCGCTCGAACGCCGGCACCACGTCGCTCCAGCCCCAGCCCTCGCCCCACTCGGAGAAATCGAACGCGCTGCCGCGGGTGTAGACCATCGCGTTGACCGAGCCGCTCCCGCCGACGCCGCGCCCCGAGCCCAGGTAGAGGCGGTGGTTCCTGCACGGGCGCTGCGGCGTCGAGAAACGGTCGTGCATCAACGCGTCGTTGATGAAGGCCTTCTTGTACTGATCGGCCGCCAGCGTCTCGGGGTGCGCCTCGGCGGCGTCGCCGCACTCGAGGATCAGCACCTCCAAGGTGGGGTCGGCAGACAGCTCGCCGGCGACCACGCAGCCGGACGATCCGGCGCCGACCACGATGTAGTCGTAGGTGCGCTCATCGTTGCTGGCGGGGGCATCGGCCCGCGGTGCCGCCCGGGTCAATGGCCGCCCTTCCGCTTCGCCTCCGCCTCCAGGTCGGCGAGCCGCGCCTTCGCCTTCTTCACGAACGGCGCCTCGGGATAGCCCGCGATCAGCTCGCGGTAGAGCACCTCGCTGTCGACCACCCGCGCCTCGATCCAGAGCGCCTTCAGCGCCTCGTCGCGGAGCAGGCTCTCCGGGTAGGCGCGGAGAAACTCTTCGAGCGGCGTGGTGCGCGTTCCGCCCGGCTGCGCGAGGGCGAGATCGAGGGTGGCGCGCTCGCGTGCGGCGCGGATCTTCTCGAGGTCATACTCGTCGGGCCAGCGCTTGAGGTAGACCTTCGCCCAGTCGAGCCGCTCGGCGGCGGGCCCGTCGGTGGCCAGGGTGCGAACGCGCTTTCTCATGCGGCCGCGCAGCTCGGCGGCGGGTGGGCATGCGGTGGCGAGAACCCCCTCGCCGCACGCCTTCACGAACGCCTCGTCGAGCGAGGTGAGGGCGCCCTGGACCAGCGCCTCGGCGATCACCAGGTCGGTCTCGGGATCGATCCCCGCGTCGGTGAGGTGGCTGCGGCGGAAGTCGTCGCAGTCGCTCGCCAGCTCGGCGGCCTGCGCCGGAGCCATCCCCTCGATCGGCTCCTTGCGGCGGCGCGCGCAGGGGTGGGCGAGCACGCGCTCCTTGCGGCCGACGCGGAGCTCTCCCTGCTCCTCCTGGCGCAGCTTGCAGTCGGCGGAGGCGCGCTCGAACCAGTCGGCGATCGAGTCGACGTCGCGGTAGTGGAGCGCGGACTTCGCGATCCGCTCGCGCGCGTGCGGTCCGGTGAAGGCCTCGTCGCCGCCGTGGCGCGCCTTGACCTCGACGGCGAGGGCGGAAAACTTCTTGCAATCGGCGAGCGCACCGTCGGGGCGATGGAGCTCGCCGAGGCCGAGGTAGCAGTCGAGCAGCCCCTGCTCGTCGCGGATGCAGGTGGCGTACTCCTCGGCGGCGGTGCGGTGATCGCCCCACGCATCGAGCTTGACGGCGGAGGCGAGGTGGGAAGTGGCGCAGCCGGGCGATGAAAGGGAGAGGAGCAGCGCGAGCGGACAGAGGCGGCGCATCGACCGCCTAGAGCGGGCTCTTCGCATCCCGGGTCCCGACCCACCACACCGTCGCTGCCATCGCCAGGAACGGCATCATCGGCCACCAGGTGTCGTTGGCGATCAGGCCGGCGAGGCCCCCGAGCAGACCGGACTCTCCGGAGTGCGCGCCGAGCTTCGCGGCGAGGTCGAACCGGGCGTCGAACTCGGCGAACACGATCCCCGACTGGAGGACGCCGGCGATCGCCCCGCCGGCGATCAGCCCCGACGCCATCAGCATCCCGGGGGAGAACTCCGCCTCCGCGTCGCTCTGCCCCTTCCTCCGTCGATCGACCAGGCGGCGGACGATCCCGCCGACGAAGATCCCGGCCGAGGTGGCGATCGGGAGATAGAGCCCGACCGCGAACGGCAGCGACGAGACGCCGAGCAGCTCCATCATGATCGCCAGGAACATCCCGGCGAGAACGAGGCCCCAGGGGAGCTTGCCGCCGAGGGTGCCGTCGATGATCAATCGGAAAAGCTGCGCTTTCGGCGCGTCGAACTTCCACAGCGCGGTCGAGGCGTAGGCGACCTGCCCGCGCTCGTCGAGCAGGTAGCGCCCCGGCGGCACGCTGGCGCTGGCCTCCTTCAGCTCGACCACCCGGTAGACCTTGCGATCGATGCCGCGCTCGGTCGGCGCGTCGGCGGCCACCCGCAGCACCGCCCCGGGGTAGGAGCGCGCCTCGAGGCGGTAGGGGTAGGTGCCGCACACCCCCGGGTCGACGAGAAACTGGATCTTCCCGGCGTCGTCGACCAGGTACTTGCCGCGGGTCACCAACGGTGTCTCCTCGGCGACGTAGAGCACCCGGTACTGCTTGCCGTCGGGGCCCTTCGCGTGCGCCGCATCGGCGGCGAGCGTCGCGGTGTATTCGGGAATATCGAGCGCTTTGAAGGTGGCGTGTGACTCGTTGAGGAGGAGCAGCGTGAAGCCGATCACCACCGCGCTGGTCACCACACCGACGAGGATCGCCACCTGCTGATGGCGCGGCGTCGCACCGACGAGGAAGCCGGTCTTGAGGTCCTGCGAGATCGTGCCGCCGTTGGATGCTGCAACGCACACCAGCGCGGCGGTGGTGAGCGCCATCGCCTTGTAGCCGACGCCGGTCCAGCCGACGAGGACGAACAGGCCGCAGGTGAGGAGCAGCGTGGCGACGGTCATCCCGGAGATCGGGTTCGAGGACGATCCGATCTCGCCGCAGATCCGGCTCGAGACGGTGACGAAGAAGAAGCCAAAGAGAAGGATCAGCAGGGCGGAGACGGCGTTGATCTGGAGGATCGGGGCGAGCCAGATCGCGGCGACGAGGGCGAGGGAGCCGCCCAGCACCACGCTCATCGGGAGGTCGCGCTCGGTGCGCTTCTTGGCGCCCTTCTCGGCCTGGGTCGCGCGGAGCGAGCGCATCCCGCCGGCAAAGGCGCTGCCGATGGTGGGGATGGCCTTGGCGAGCGCGATGAAGCCTCCCATCGCGACCGCGCCCGCACCGATGTAGAGGATGTAGGCGTTGCGGATCTGGCCGGCGGACATCTTGGCGATCGGGAGCGCGGTGGCCGGGTAGAGCGGGGTCGGCAGCGCGTCGCCGAACTGATGGACCAGCGGGATGAGGATCACGTAGGCGAGCAGGCCGCCGGCCATCATCGTCGCTGCGACGCGAAAGCCGATGATGTAGCCGACGCCCAGCATCGGCGGCGAGACCTCGAACGAGAGCGTGGCGCCCTTCAGCTTGCCCCAAAAGCCGATCGCGAAGGTGGCCGCGTCGCCCCACAGCTTGAGGATCAGGTTCAGCACGGCGTAGCCGAAGCCGACGAAGAAGCCGAAGAAGACCGCCTTGGCGTTGGTGCCGCCCTGCTCACCGACGATCAGCACGTCGGCGCAGGCGGTGCCCTCGGGGTAGATCAGCTTGCCGTGCTCCTTGACGATCAGCCCGTGGCGGAGCGGGATCATCATCAGGACGCCGATCAGGCCGCCGAGCAGCGCGACCAGCATGATCCGCATCAGCTCGAGCTCGAAGCCCATCAGCAGCAGCGACGGGAGGGTGAAGGCGACGCCGGCCGCGAGCGATTCGCCGGCCGACCCGGTGGTCTGGACGATGTTATTCTCGAGGATGGTGGAGCCGCCGAAGAGCTTGCCGACCCCGGGCAGGCGGCCGAGCCAGCGAAACAGGGTGATCGACATGACCGCGACGGGGATCGAGGCCGACACGGTGAGCCCGACCTTGAGGCCGAGGTAGACCGAGGCGAGTGCGAACACCACGCCGAGCAGCGCGCCGATCACCACCCCGCGGAGAGTGAGCTCGCGCATCCCGAGGGTGGAGGCCGGGACGAATGGCTTGTACTCGGCGGCCGGGTCGTCCGGCTTCGGCTCTCCTTCGGGGGCGCTCATGCGGCGAAGGATAACAGGAAGCGTCGCGGGCGGCGCGCTCCGGGTTGCAAAGTACTTTGTAGTCGGACACTCCGGGCGGGGGAGGCGAAACGGGTTGAATCAGGGGCGCCACAGCGTGACGGCCCGGCTGCGACGGATGGCCCGGTCGTGCGTGTGAAGCATCGCGCCCGCCGCCCGCGCGGAAGCGACGGTGATCCGATCGGCGGGATCGCCGTGAAATCGTGCGGGGAGTGCGTCGAGCTTCAGGACCACGCTGGCGGTCAGCGGGATGATCTGGACGACATCGGGCAGGCTCGCCTCGGTCAGCCAGCGGGCGAGCGGCACCTGGAGCTGGAGTCGCCCCTTGCTGCTGCTCCTCGTCGGGACGGGAAACGGCAACGGAACCGAGACCTCCGCCGCTTCAGGTTCGTTGACCGGCGGAATCCGTGGTCAGAGCCGCGTCGAGCGCGGTGAGGCGGGCGCGCAGCTCGTCGAGGCGGAGGTCGCCGGGGGCGCCGGGGGAGACGCGGGCGCGCAGGCTCTCCTCGGGCGACGCCATCGTGAGGCTGGCGAGCTCGTGCGCCACCTGGCGGTAGGCGTCGCGGAACGGCACTCCGGCGCGAGCGAGGTCGACGGCGCGATCGGTGGCGAACAGGTCGGGGGTGATCGCCGCGCGCATGCGGGGACGATCGAATTCGAGGCTGCGCACCAGATCGGGCAGCAGCACGAGGGCGCACAGGCCACGCTCCACCGCGCGCAGCACCGGCGCCTTGGTGGCCTGGAGATCGCGGTGGTAGCCGCTCGGGAGGCCGAGCACCGACTGCACTTCGGCCATCGCCCCCTCGACGACGGCGTAGGAGGCGCGCAGCAGCTCGACCACGTCGGGGTTGCGCTTCTGCGGCATGATCGACGAGCCGGTGGTGTAGCGATCGGGCAGGCGCACGAAGGCGAACTCGGCGCTGGTGTAGAGGCTGAGATCCCAGGCGAGGCGGCGCACATCGAGGAGGGCCTGGGCGAGCGCCATCAGCGCCTGCAGCTCGAACTTGCCGCGGCTGTTCTGGGCGTAGAGCGGGTTCAGCTGCACTGCAGCAAAGCCGAGGTCGCGCGCCACGCCGGCGCGATCGAGCGGCAGGTTCACCCCGTAGCCGGCGGCGGTGCCGAGCGGGGAGCGGTCGATCCAGGAGCGGGTGGAGCGTGCGAGATCGGCGTCGTCGAGGAACGCCTCGCAGAAGCCGGCGAGCCACAGCCCCACCGACGAGGGGACGGCGCGCTGGAGGTGGGTGTAGCCGGGCATCGGGGTGAGCGCGTCGGCCTCGGCGCGATCGAGCAGCGCGTTTGCTGCGTCGCGGCAATGGGCTGCGATCCCGTCGAGCGCGTCGCGCAGGAAGAGGCGCTGCGCCACCAGGACCTGATCGTTGCGGCTGCGCCCGGTGTGGACCTTCTTGCCGACCTCGCCGAGCTTCGCGGTGAGGTAGACCTCGATCGCGGAGTGGCCGTCCTCGTAGCGCGCGTCGAGCACGAAGGTGCCGGCGCGGTATTCGTCGGCCAGCGCGGCGAGGCTGGCAGAGAGCGCGGCTCGCTCCTGCTCGTCGAGGAGGCCGATCCGGGCGAGCCCGGCGACGTGCGCCCGCGACGCGCGGAGGTCGTGCAGGAAGAGCGCACGGTCGAGGAGGACATCGTCGCCCGCCAGGAAGCGCTGGATCCGTTCGTCGACGGTGGCAGCGCCGGAACCGCCCTTGTCCCACAGCAGATCGCTCACGCTGGAATGCCCGCCAGCTCGGCGAAACCGAGCGCGAGGTTCAGGTTCTGCAGCGCCTGGGTGGCCGCCCCCTTGAGGAGATTATCGAGGGTGGCGACCATCACCGCGCTGTGGCCGTCCGGGCCGACGGCGAAGCCGCCGAGGGTCACGTCGTGGCGGCCCACCGCGTCGCGCACCAGCGGGATCTCGTGGATCACGCGCACCAGCGGCTCGCCGGCCCACGCCGCGGCGACCCGCGCCCGGAGCGCCTCCGCCGTCGAGGGCTCGCGCAGCGGGAGCGCGATGGTGAGGGTGATCCCGCGGAAGAAGGGCGCCACATGCGGCAGGAAGCGCACCTTGTGGGTGTGATGGCTGACCTCGCGCTGGTGGAGGTGCGCGGCGAGTCCGTAGGGCATGACGTTGTCCGCCAGCGCCGCGGGATCGTTCTTCGGCGACGGGGTGGTGCCGGCGCCGCTGTAGCCCGAGACGCCGAACACGTACGCCGCGCCGTCGAGGAGGTCGGCGAGCGGCGCGATCGCGAGCTGCATCCCGGTGGCGTAGCAGCCGGGGTTGGCGATCCGTCGCGCCCGGGCGAGCGCGGCGCGGTTCCTCTCCACGAGGCCGTAGGCCCACGCGGGATCGAAGCGGTAATCGGCGCTGAGATCGACCACCACCGCGTCGGGGCGATGGGCGGCGATCGCGGCGACGTAGGGGGCCGCCTCGCCGTTCGGGAGCGCGAGCACCCAGCCATCGAGGGCGCGCGCGCCGACCTCCTCCGTCGAGAGATCTTCGAAAACCAGTGGCAGTGGAAAATCCGGGATCTCGTCAGCGACGGCGCGACCAGCGAGCGCGCGCGATCCGACCGCCGCGAGGCGCAGCGACGGGTGTGCGGCGAGGAGCGGCAGGAGGGCGGTGCCGACGTGGCCGCGCGCGCCGAGCACGCCGACGGTGCGGCGGTTCACGCCTGGGGCTCTTCAAGGGTGGGCGGTAGCGCGAGCGCCCGCTCGACGCAGCCCCGGATCTCCTCGAAGCCGTCGAGGCCGTACCAGAACACGGTCCACTGCCCGCTCTTGTGGCTCCCCTGGGCGTGCTCGAAGTACCAGCCGTTGATCGCGTTGTCGTGGCGCGAGCGCCAGAACAGGCGCGGGTTGTCGCGCTGCATGCGTGCCCACATCGACCCACCGACGCCGGCGCCCTGCGCCTCCTGGGTCACCGCGAACTTGTCGAGGTACGGAATCGCTCCCTCGCGGGTGAGGATCGCGGTGGCGCGGTAGGCGTCGGAGAGGTAGATGCGGAAGAACTTCTTCTCGTCGAAGTAGCCCGGCGCGAGGCGGCGCTGGAAGCAGTCCTCGAGGAGCTTGCGCAGCCGCGCGCGGTCGACCGATTCGAAGCTGCCGGTGTCATCGAAGCGATCGACGCGCTCGCCCTGGCGGAGCAGCGTGCCCGAGCCGCGGTGGGTGAAGAGCTCCTTGGCGAGGTGATCGGGCGAGGTGATCGACACCGACGAGGTGTGCGGCAGCGCGTCGAGGAGCTGCTTGATCTCCTGGATCTTGAGGCGCATCCCCGAGTGCAGCCACGGCTGCTCCATCAGCACGTCGTAGTCCTCCGCGAGGTTGATCGCGGAGATCAGCTGCCCGTCGCCGTCGAGGAGGCCGCCGGTCTCGGTGAGGAAGATGATCTTGAACGGCTCCAGCGCGAGGGCGAGGGCGCGCGCGGCGACATCGGCGTTGATGTTCAATATTTGCCCGGCGGCGGTTTCGCCGAGGCTGGCGAGGATCGGGAGGTGGCCGCTGCGGATGCTCGCCTCGATCGATTCGAGGTGGATCCGCGTCACCCGCCCGACCAGGCCGAGGCGCTCGCGATCGATCGGCTCGGCCTCGAACACCCCCGAGAGGATCGGCCGCGCGCGGGTGCCGAGCTCCTCGAGCGCGTCGACCAGCCGGAGGTTCTCGCGCTGGAACACCCTGCGCGCCACGTCGAGCGCCTCGGGCGGCGTCACGCGGAGGCCATCGACCCGCGAGGTCACGATCCCCGCCGCGGCCAGCGTCTCGTCGAGCTGCGGCCCCGCCCCATGGAGGACGATCGGGTAGAGGCCGACGTGATGGAGGAAGGTCAGCGACGAGGCGAGGCTGTCGAGCTCGCGCGCGATGATGTTCCCGCCGACCTTGATCACCGCGAACTTCCGCGAATCGACGCTCGAGAACTGCTTCAGGTACTGCTCGACCTCCTTGCGCGTGCCAATGTTGCGCAGGAGGCGCGTGATGATGTCCTGGGTGGTCCGCATGGCGGCCGATTTCTACCACATCGTAAGGTCCGCGCCGATCCCGTCACTAGGCAGGCAGGACGGCCCTTTGACAGGAGGCCACCATGACCCCTCGAACTCTCGCGCTTGCCCTGCTTCTCCTCGCCGCCTGCACCGCCCAGGCCCCCTTCGCCGACGATCCACCGCCGTCCGATCGGCCGATCCCGCTGAAACCGGTCTATCAGGCCAGCGAAGGGTTCGTGGTCCACGAATGGGGCACCCTCACCTCGGTGGTCGGCAGCGACGGCACCCTCCTCCCCGGCCTGCACCACGAAGAGGAGGACCTCCCGGGCTTCGTCGCCGACCGCGCCGCCGGCAACAACATCCCACCGGTCCACCAGAAGATGGAGACACCGGTCACCTACTTCTACTTCCCGAGCGCGCTCTCGGTGAAGGCGCGGGTCCACTTCACCGACGGTCTGTTCACCCAGTGGTTCCCCTACGTGAAGGCGACCGCGCCGATGGTCATCGCGGGTGGGGGCGGCCTGGTCGACCCGTGGCTGCGCACCGATCTGCGCTCCGAGGCGTGCAAGGCGACCTTTTCCGGACCGCTGCACGGGGGCATGCTCGACTGGGGCACCGTCGACGTGCTCCCGCCCCACAACGCCAGGGATCTCGCGAGCCCGCTCGGCCAGACCACCTGGGCGTTCGCACGCAACACCGCCTCCAACCCGATCCGCGTCACCCGGCCGAACTCCTCCGAGACCCAGACGGAGAAGTTCCTCTTCTACCGCGGCCTCGGCAACTTCGACCTGCCGGTCCACCCGAGCTGGAACTTCGATGCCGCCTCGGGACGCAGCCAGCCGAAGTTCGCGAACGCCGACCACGCGCTGAAGATGGGGGGTCTCGTCCTCCTGGTGGTCACCCCGACCAGCGCCGGCTTTGCGCTGCTCGGCGATCTCCCGGCGGGCGCCACCCTCGCCGCAAAGCTGCCCGAGCCGACCCTCTCCCACCCGCTGTTCGTGCAGACGCTCAAGGACGCGCTCTCCAACCGCCTCGTCGAGGACGGCCTCTTCCGCGACGAAGCGCAGGCGATGGTCGACACGTGGGAGCGCTCCTACTTCCTCACGCCCGGGGTGCGGCTCCTCTACCTCCTTCCGCAGGCGCGCACCGAGCAGGTGATCCCGCTCGAGCTCACGCCCCGGCCCGACCAGGTGATTCGCACCATGGTGATCCGCCTGGAGCTGGTCTCCCCCGATCACGAGAGCGCGCTCGGCACCTGGCTCGACGACCTCGGCGCTCCCGGCCGCAGCCCGGAAAAGCGTGAGGCCGCCCGTGCCCGCTTCCTCGCCCTCGGTCGATTTGCCGAGCCGCACCTGACGCGAGCGATCGCGCTTTCGGGCGACGCGGCCGTGCGCGCGGCCGGGGAGGTGTTGCTCGCAACGGTCCGCCAGAACCGTCGCTGGGCCCCCACCTCCGCGGAGTGATCCTGGCGGCATGGCTCCGCCGCGGCGCGGCCGGGTGCTTCACAGCGGAGGGGCCCTCTTGCTGGCTCTTGCTCGTCACGTAGTCGTAGTCGTAGTCGTAGTCGTAGTCGTCCCGTCCGCAGCGACGGCAATCGAACTTCCTCCCGCGACAAATTCCTCCTGCCAACCGCCCCCCCTGGCCACACAGGAGGATGCCCCTGCTGGCCGACCAGAAGCTCGACGTCTATCGCCGCGCCATCGAGCTCCTCGCCCTTGCGTCGCAGATCGCGACGAGCGCCCCCAGGGGGAACTCGTTTCTCACTGATCAGCTCAAACGTGCGGCGCTCTCCATCCCCTGGAACATCGCCGAGGGAGCGGGCCGCTTCGGAGCGCCGGATGGCGCCCGCTTCTACAGCATCGCCCGCGGCTCCGCGATGGAGTGCAAGGCGATCGGGGATGCCTTTGCGGTCCAGCACGCCCTCGTCGCTGGTGACCGGATTTTTCGACGGCGACGTGGTGCCGGACATCGCCGTCGCGAACCAGGGGACCGCGTCGGTGAGCGTGTTCCTGAACTCCAAGCTGGGCCTCGCGTTCGTGCCCGGGCCGGGGACGCCCTGCTCGATCGTGCCCAACGTGGGCATCGGGGGCGGGGCTCCGATCGCTCTGGCGCGGGGCAGCTTCGGCAACCCGAAGGTCGCCGATGTCGCAACCGCCAACAACCTGGGCGCCAAACAGTTGGTGAGCGCGCTGTTCGGCGCCGGCCAGGGCACCGTCACGGCCGCCGACACGGGGGTCTGGAGCGGCGCGATCAACGGCGTCGGGATCGGCGACCTCGACGGGGACGGCACCGGCGATATCGCGGGCGCGCTTTCGGCCGGCAGCGGGATCCACATCAAGCGGAAGCCGATCGCGGGCGACTTCATCTCCTGGCAGACCGTGGGGATGCCGCAGGGCAACCTCCCCATCGCCAACACGCTGCTGGTGTCCGATCTGAACGCCGACAACCTGCTCGACCTCGTCGTCGGCACCACCAACGCGGGCGGCTTCGCGACCGCCTTGCAGGTGGCCGACATGCTGCTCCTCAACACCGCCCACCCGGTCGGCTTCCCGGTCGTCGGCCTCACCGTCGCTGCGCTCGACGGCGACAAGGCGCTCGAGGTGGTGGTGGTCGGCGGAAAGAACATCGCGGTGTCCTTGAAGTACGGCACCGGCAACCTGATCGCGTTCGCCACCGGAGTGGACCTGACGTCCGTGGTGGCGGTGAATCTGAACAAGGACGGCAAGCTCGATCTGGTGGTGACCGATCGCGCCGCGAACACGGTGATTCCGCTTCTGGGCGACGGGCAGGGCCTCTTCACGCCCTTGCCTGCGCAGCAGCAGCTCGTCGGTGCGGGGCCGATCCACATCGCCACCGCGGACTTCAACCAGGACGGGCGCGGCGATCTGGTGGTGGCGAACCTCGGTGGCAACAGCGTCACCGTGCTCCTCAACACGACGCTGCCATGAGGCCGCTCCGCCCGCTGTCGGTGGCCTTCGGGCTCCTCCTCTTGGCCGGTGCGGCGCGCGGCGAGGACGACCCCGCCACGCAGATCGCCAAGGCCAACTACCGTCGCGGCAGCGAGCTCTTCCGCGCCGAGCGCTGGGAGGAGGCGCGCCGGGAGTTCGAGGCCGCGCTGCGCGTGAAGCCGCTGGCCGCGTTCCACTACAACATCGCGCGCTGCTACGAGCACGAGGGGCGCCCGGAGGACGCCGTGGTCTCCTACCGCACCTATCTGCAAGCGGATCCGGAGGCCGTCGACGGCGCGGAGGTGCGCCTCCGGATCGTTGCGCTCCAGCGGCAGCTCGACGCCGCACGGATCGTGGCGCCGCCGGTGGTGGTCGCGCCCCGGACGGAAGCGCCACCGCGCCGTCGCATCGCGACCTGGGTGCTGGCGGCCGGCACAGTGGCGCTCCTCGCCGGCGGCGCCTCCGCCCTCGGCGTGGCAGGCGCGCGCTATCCGACGCGACCGCGAGCCCGTGCGGACAGCGCCACGACTGCGACGACGCAACCCTGGACGAGATCCGCACCCCGGCCACCATCGGCTACGTCCTCTTCGCGACCGCCGCCGTGGCCGCCACAGCGACGGTGATCGCCTTCGTGCTGAAAGGGCGGTCCAAGGCGCCGGCGCGCATCGCGCTCTCGCCGGCCGGCCTCCGCGTCACCTTCTGACTCCGATCTGATCCGATCCCTGCCTTACGGACTGACCAGGAAGATCAGCGGCCGCACGTCGTCCTCCGACGTGCTGTGCCAGTAGCGCACCAGGATCTGGTAGACGAGAATCCCGGTCTCGCCCTCGCCCCACAGGAGGTAGGTGAGCGCCTGGGTGAACGGGTTGCGCAGCGACAGCTCCAGGTAGAGCGCGATCGGATCGAGCTGCTCCGAGCACCAGGCGATGGTGTTGGCCACCGCCACCGCGCCGCGAATGTCGATCACGAACTCGTCCTCCTCGCCCTGGCAGGTGACCGAGGCCGTCACCGCGGCGTTGAAGTCGCTCCGGTCGTCGGCCAGGTCGACGTGGAGATACACCATCGGCCCGGTGGCGTTGTAGTGCTCGCGGAGCTGCGCCGTCTTGACCTTGCGGCGGTCGGGATCGAGGGTGCGGATCGGGATGAGGTTGACCTCCTTCCCCATCATCGAGTGCCACAGCAGGCGCGATTCCTCGTCGATGAAGGTGATGTTCTCGACCCGCAGCTCGGTGGCGCGCCGATAGCGGCTGATGCCGCTCGCGACCATGATTCCGAGGATGAAGAAGCCGGCGATGATCACGCCGTCGGGCCGCTCGAAGACGTTGTCGATGAGGGTGTAGGCGAGCACCAGCGTCACCCCCCAGAAGTAGATGCTCCCGCTATGGCTCCGCCCGGCCGTCGTCGCCTCGCGCCACAGCGAGAGCGCCACCGCCACCGACGCCGAGAGCATCAGCACCAGCACGCCGGTGGCGTAGGCGCCGCCCTGGGCCTCGACATTGGCCTTGAAGATCCAGGTCACGAAGAGGTTGATCCCGAGGAGGATCAGCACCAGGGGCCGCGAGTGCAGCGCCCACTCCGGGGCCATCCCGAAGCGCGGAAGGTAGCGCGGGATGAGGTTCAGGAGCCCCGCCATCGCCGACGCGCCGGCGAACCACAGGATGACGATCGTGCTCACGTCGTAGACCGTGCCGAACAGCTCGCCGAGCAGCTCGTGGGCCAGGAAGGCGAGCGCGCGTCCCGAGGCCTTGCCGCCCGCGGCGAACTCGCTGGCCGGAATGAGCGTTGTGGTGATCACGCTCGAGCACAGCAGCATCACGCTCATGATCACCGCTGCCACCACCAGCAGCCGCTGCGTGTTGCGGATCCGCGCCGCCGGCGGCATGCCTTCGCCCGCCTTGCCGCGCACCAGCGGCATCACCGAGACGCCGGTCTCGAAGCCCGACATGCCGAGCGCCAGCTTCGGAAAGATCAGCCCCGCGCCGAGGAGGAGCATCACCGGATCGCCCCGGGCGGCGAGCGAGAGCTTCCACGAGGTGATCGCCTCCGGGTGGTGGAGGAGCTCGATGAAGCCGCGCCCGACCACCACCACGTTGAGCGCGATGTAGGGGATCCCGACCAGCGCGGCGAGGCCGATCGCCTCGGTGAAGCCGCGCAGGAAGACGATCGCGAGGAGGATCAGCAGCACGAAGGTGACCGCCATCGCGTGCGGCCCGATCACCCGGTGGAGGAACGGGTTCTCGACGGCGTGCTGGGCGGCGTCGGCGGCGGAGAGGGTCATCGTGATGACGAAGTCGGTGGCGGCGAAGCCAAGCAGCGCGAGCACGAAGAACTTGCCGCCCCAGCCCGGGAGCAGCCGCTCGAGCATCGCGATCGAGCCCTGCCCCGCGAAGGAGCGCTTCGCCACCTGGGCGTAGACCGGCAGCGCGCCGGCGAGGGTGACCACCACCAGCACCGCCGTCGCCAGCGGCGAGAGCACGCCCGCGGCGAGGAAGGCGATGCCGGGCTGGTAGCCGAGCGTCGAGAAGTAGTCGACGCCGGTCAGCCAGAGGACGTTGTACCAGGGGTAGGTGGCGTGGCCGGCCTCGTGGCGCTCCCCCTGCGGGACCAGGAAGCGCCGCAGCACGCCGGGCGGCTCCACCTTGTGCTTCGGCGACGGTTCGCGAGCGACATTGGGCCCGGAGTTTTCGACCATGGCCGCCGCACGATACCCGATTCCACGTCCGGTGGTACGCTGTCGGCGCGTCCTGAAAAAAGGGGGAGCCCGTGCGCGCCATCCGGATCGTTCTCGCGCTCGCCACCGCCGCGCTTTTCGGCTGTTCGGGAGCCAGCCGTCCGCTGGGGGACGAGCCGCTGGGGGACGGGGGAGCGGGCGGCGACATGAAGCTCCAGCCCACCGTCGAGATTCGCGTCAAGCATCACCTGAAGAACAAGGTGGACGTCCTGTTCATGGTCGACAACTCGAACTCCATGTCGGCGATGTCGAACCAGCTCAAGGACCGCTTCGGACAGTTCTTCAAGGTCTTCAAGGACCTCGCCGACAAGGGCACCTACGCCGACCTCCAGATCGGCGTCGCCTCGTCGGACTACGGCGCGGGCTCGACGGGCGCCCCGGCTGCCAGCCCTCTCCGGGCGGCCAGCAGGGCAAGCTGATCGCCGTTGGCGCCGCGGCCCCCAACACGTGCAAGCCGCCGCTCGGCGCGCGCTTCATCAAGTACGCCTTCGACCAGGCAGGGATGGGCGCGAACAACCTGCCGCTGCACCAGAACCTGGTGCAGACCTTCACCTGCATGGCGTCGGTGGGCGACAGCGGCTGCGGCTTCGAGCACCCGCTGGAGTCGGTCTATGCTGCACTGCACAACAACCTGCCGGAGAACGCCGGCTTCCTCCGTGAGAGCGCCCTGCTCACCGTGGTCTTCGTGACCAACGAGGACGACTGCTCGGGGCCGCCGGACAGCTATCTCTATGACAAGAGCAGGGTGGCACAGTACGGCTTCCTCTCGTCGTACCGCTGCAATCGCTTCGGCCAGGTGTGCGGCAAGCCGGCGATGCCGCCTCCCTACGGCGACTCCGGCGGGCCGCTTTCGGGCTGCGCCGCCGCACCCAACCCCGGCGGCGCCGGCCCCGGCAAGCTCTACGACATCTCGCGCTACATCAACTTCTTCACCAGGCCGTTCACCCAAGGCGGCGTGAAGCTCAATCCCTCGGATGTCCTCCTGGTAGGCCTCGATGCGCCGGCCGAGCCGGTGCGGGTGATTCTCTCGAATCCCGGCTCGTCCGCCAAGGAGTGCGGGCAGGTCAACGACGCGTCGAGTCCGCCCTGCGTGCCGGTGGTGCAGCCTAGCTGCCAGAACAACGCGCAGCCGGAGTTCTTCGGCGACCCGGCGGTGCGCATCAACGCAGTGATCAACGCCGCAGCGAACCACCGCATCTCGTCGATCTGCGACCAGGACTTCACGCCGGCGCTGGACGGACTCGCGCAGCTCATTGTGTCGAACCTCGGGACCGGGTGCATCCCGGCCGCGCTGCCCGATCCGAACAATCCCGTCTGCACCGTCGAGGACGTGACCCATTCGGCGGACGGACACACCATCGTCCTCGAGATCGTGCGGTGCACCGCGCCCAATTCCTCGAAGTACTACCCCTGCTGGCGCGTTGAGAAGAGCGATCAATGCGCCGGCTCGCCCCAGGGGCTCGGCCTCACCATCGACCGCAACAGCCAACCCGGGCCCGACAACACCGAGACGGCGGCGAGCTGCGTGATCCAGTGATCAGCCCGCCTGTTCCTCGGCGGAGAGAATGCGCTGGTAGGCGGCGATTGCCTGGCCGAGCTGATCGAGGGCCACCCACTCGTCCGGCGCGTGCGCCTGCGCGATCCCGCCGGGGCCGTACACCAGCGACGGCAGGCCGGCAGCGGAAAAAAGCGACGCCTCGCTCCAGAAATCGACCGGCGGGCCGCACTCGAGGCCGAGCTGATCGGCCAGTGCGGTCGCCGCGGGCTGCCCGGGAGCGGGAAGCGGCGGGCCGACGAAGCCGGGGAGCCAGGTGACGCGCCCGTCGTCGGCGCAGGCCTGGAGGCGCGCGGTCACCGTCAGTGGATCTTCGCCCGGGCGCGAGCGGACCGCGAAGCGGAGATCGGCGCGATCGGCGATCATATTCGACTTCTGCCCACCCTGGAGGATCCCGAGGTTGAAGCGGATCCCCGCGAGTCCCCCGACCTCCCGCGCCTCCTCTTCCCTGGCGATCGCGAGGGCGAGCGCGCCCCAGCGCACCGCCTCGTGGATCGCGCTGTCGACGAGCGCGCGCGGCGCCGAGGCGTGCCCGCCGGTGCCATGGAAGATCCCGCTCACCGCCGCCATCCCGCGGTGGGCCAGCACGGCGCGGCAGCCGGTCGGCTCGCCGATCACCGCGCCCTCGAAAGGGAGTCCGCGCGCGAGAAAGAGACGCACGCAGCGATCGTCGCCCGCCTCCTCGTCGGAGGTGAAGAGCAGCGCCGCGTCGCCTTGCGCCCGCTCGAGCGCCGAGAGCATGCAGGCCGCGGCGCCCTTCACGTCGCACGCGCCGAGGCCAATCGCGCGCCCGTCGCGTACTTCGAGCCGGTGCGGATCGCTCGTCCAGCCCCCGGCAACGGGAACGGTGTCGACGTGAAAATTCCACAGCAGCCGGGGCGCGCCGCGCCGCGCGAACAGGCTCACGCAGCCCTCGCCGTGATCGCTCACCTCGACGGAGAATCCCTGCCGAAAGAGAAATTCACCGAGGTACTGAAAGAGCGGTCCGCCCGGATCGATCGCCCGCGGCGGATTGCGCGTATCGCAGCCGACCAGTGCCTCCAGATGCCGGAGCGCCGCCTCCATGCCGCTACAGCTTCTCGATCGGGTTCACCCGCGACGAGAGCGTGGTGCTCTGGCCGAACAGCTGGATGAACCCTTCCGCCTGCGCCGCGCCCCAGTCGGCCGACTGCGCGTAGACCGCATGAGCGTTCTTCAGGATGTGGGGCGAATCGATCGCCACCGCATGGCAGATCCCGCCGCTCGTCTCGAGGGTGACGGTGCCCGCGACGAAGCGCTGCGAGCTCTCCAGCAGCGCCTCGATGTCGTACTTCAGCGGCTCGTAGAAGAGGCCCTTGTAGACCAGCTCGACCCATTTCTGCGCAGCCAGCGGCTTGAAGCTGTTCTGCGGGTGGGTCAGGATCGCCTGTTCGAGCGCGCGGTGGGCGACGAGCAGCGCGGTCAGCCCCGGGCACTCGAAGACAATCCGCCCCTTGAGACCGATGGTGGTATCGCCGGTGTAGATCCCGCGGCCGACCCCGTAGGCGCCAAAGAGCGTGTTCAGCCGCGCCAGCAGCAGCGGTCCCGCCACCGCCTCCCCGTCGAGGGTGACCGCGGCGCCGCGCGCAAAGCCGAGCACCACCCGCGCCGGCTCGCGCGGCCAATCCGACGAGGGCCGGGTGAGGGTGTAGGTCTCGTCGCCGGGAGCCCCGAACTGGTCGATCTCCCCGCCGGACGTGGTCACTCCGAGGAGATTGGCATTGATCGAATAGCGCGAGGTCTTGGCCCGCACCGCGAAGCCGCGCTCCTCCAGATAGGCCTGCTCGTAGGCCCGCACCGCCTTGTGCTGCGCCTGGATATCGCGGATCGGCGCGATCACGGTGAAATCACCGAGCGCGTGCGCGGTGCAATCGAAGCGCACCTGGTCATTGCCCATTCCCGTGCAGCCGTGGGCGAACAGCTTCGTCCCGCGCGCCTTGCAAAGCTCCAGCGACCGCCGGACGATCACGTAGCGATCCGAGCACAGGAGCGGGTATTGATCCTGATAGAGCGCCCCGCCGCGCACCAGCGGCACCACCACCTCGCGCCACAGCGCCTCTCCCGCGTCGGCGACGAGGTGATCGACCACGCCCAGCGAACGCGCCCGCTCCTCGATGTAGCGCATCTCCGCCGGGTCGGTGCCGCCCGAATCGACGAACAGCGTCACCACGTCGTAGCCCTTTTCCCTCAAATAGGGCACGCAGAACGAGGTATCTAATCCACCGGAGAATGCGAGCACGACTTCGGGGCGATTCATGGCGCGTTTTTCCTATCGTTGTCCGAGCAGGTAGGTCATCACCGCCTTCTGGACGTGCAGGCGATTCTCGGCCTCGTCGATCACCAGGCTGCGCGGCGAGTCGATCACCTCGTCGCTGACCTTGACGTTGCGGCGCACCGGGAGGCAGTGGCTGAAGTAGGCGTCCGGGGTGAGATCCATCTTCGCGCGGTCGACCATGAAATGGCGGTGCGCCTCGCGGATCGGCTTCTCGGCGTCCCAGCGTCCGAAGTAGGGCAGCGCGCCCCAGCTCTTGGCGTAGACCATGTCCGCCCCGCGGTAGGCCGCCGCGATATCGTGGGTGACGGTGAAGGTGCGCCCGTTGTCCGCCGCGTTTTGCTGCGCTGCAGCAAGATAGCGTTCGTCGAGGCGGTACTCCTCGGTCGGGCAGAGGAGGGTCACGTCCATCCCGAGCTTGCTGGCGATCAGCGCCGCCGAGTTGGCCACCGCCGTATTGAGCGGGCGCGGGTGGTAGGTCCAGGTGAGGAGGAACTTCCTGCCGTCGAGCCGGCCGAGCTTCTCGCGCAGCGTCAGCGCCAGCGCCAGCTCCTGACAGGGGTGGGTGATCGTCTCCAGGTTGATCACCGGCACCGTCGCGTAGCGCGCGAAGGCGCGGATCACCAGGTCCAGGCGATCGACCTCCCACGACTTGAACTTCGGGAAGGCGCGCACCGCGATCAGGTCGCAGTAGCGCGAGAGCACCCGCGCCACCTCGGCGACATGCTCCTCCTCGTCGCCCTCCATCACCGGGTGGTCCTCCAGCGCGTCGAAGGAGATCGGCCACGCCCCCTTGCCCGGCTCGAGCACCACCGCGTGCCCGCCGAGCTGCCGGATCCCGACATCGAACGAGGTGCGGGTGCGCAGCGACGGGTTGAAGAACACCAGGGCGATCGATCGATTCGCCAGCAGCGGCTGGCAAGGTGCCCGCTTCAGCTCGGCCGCCGCGTCGAGCAGCGACTCGATCTCGGGGCGGCTGTAGTCCTGGGTGGTGAGGAAGTGGCGCATGGCGCTCCGCGATGGGCCCCCGTCGAAGGACGGGGTGGATTGCGATGGGCCCCCGCCGAAGGACGGGGTGGGTTGCGATGGGGGAACGGCGCGCGACTATGCCACGTCCGGCGGGTTCCTCCCATTTCTGTTTCGTGAGCCGCCGCCGCGCTGCCGTTTCGGGTACAACCGGCATCCCGCGGCGCGTCTCTGATGCTCACCCCCTCCGACCTCACCCCCGAAGACTTCGCCCTCCTCGGCTTCACCGTGAAGGTCGCCGCCCTCGCGACGCTCGCCATCCTGCCGCCGGGGATCGCCCTCGCCTGGGCCCTCGCGCGCTGGAACATCCCGGGGAAGGGCCTCGTCGAGACGCTGGTGTCCCTCCCGCTGGTCCTGCCGCCGACCGCGGTCGGCCTCCTCCTCCTCGAGCTGCTCGGGCGCGGCACGCTCGCCTCGCGGCTGCTCGATCGCCTCGGGATCGAGGTGCTCTTCTCGGCCAAGGCGGTGGTGCTCGCCACCGCGGTGATGTCGTTTCCGCTGCTGGTCCGCTCCGCGCGCACCGCGTTCGAGGAGATCGATCCACGCCTGCTCGGCGTGGCGCGCACTCTCGGGCACGGACCGATCTCGGTGTTCGCCCGCGTCGCGCTGCCGCTCGCCTGGCGCGGGGTCACCGCGGGTGCGCTGCTCGCCTTCTCGCGCGCGCTCGGCGAGTTCGGGGCAACGATCATGGTCGCCGGGAACATCCCGGGCCGCACGCAGACCCTCGCCCTGGCGATCTTCCAGCGCGCCGAGCTGGCGCACGACGGCGCCGCGCTGCGCCTGGTCGCGATCACCGTGCTGCTCGCCTTCGCCGCGGTGGGGACGACCGAGCTCTTGATCCGCCGGCGCGCGAGGAGATCGGCGTGATCGAGCTCGCGATCCGGATGCCGCTCGATCGCTTCGCGCTGCGCGTCGAGGTGCAGCTCACCGCCGACGCGGTGGCGATCCTCGGCCCCTCGGGCTCCGGCAAGACCTCGCTGCTCGAGGCGATCGCCGGCCTCCGCCGCGGCGCGGTCGGGCGCATCGCCATCGACGGTGAGGTGCTCCTCGATACCGCCGCCGGGACCCGCCTCGCACCCGAGCGCCGCCGGATCGGCTACGTGCCGCAGGACGCCGCCCTGTTCCCGCACCTCGACGTGCGCGGCAACGTCCGCTTTGGCGTCCGCGGCAGCGACGGTGAACGGCGCTTCGACGAGGCCATCGCGATGCTCGAGCTGGCGCCGCTCCTCCGCCGCTTCCCCGCCACGCTCTCGGGCGGCGAGCGCCAGCGGGTCGCCCTCGCCCGCGCCCTCGCCACCGCGCCCCGGCTGCTCCTCCTCGACGAGCCGCTGGCCGCCCTCGACCTCGCGCTCCGCGAGCGGATCTTCCCGTACCTCCTCAGGATTCGCGATCAGGCCGGCACGCGCATGCTGCACGTCACCCACAGCGTCGGCGAGGCGCTCGCCCTGGCGCGCGAGGTGCTGCTCCTCCGCGACGGCGAGGTGGCGGCGCAGGGCGCACCGGGCGAGGTGATCGAGGCCGGGCGCCTCGCCACCATCGACCCCCGCGCGACCTTCGACAACCTCGTCAGCGGCCCGCTCTCAGCCGCCGATGGCCCCGAGGCCACCGCCACGCTCACCCTCCCGGACGGCACCGCGCTGCACGTACCAGACGGGAGTGGAGCCCACGCCACCTTTTCCATCCCGGCCGAGGATCTGCTGCTCGCGATCCACCCGCTCGACGGCATCTCGGCCCGCAACGTCCTCGCCGGGCGCGTCAGCGGGATCGAGCCGTTCGGCCGCGACGCGCTGGTGCGGGTGCTCGCGGGCGGGATCGAGTGGCGCGCCAAGCTGACCTCCGCTGCGGTCCGCGACCTCGACCTCAGCGACGGTAAACCCGTCTGGATCGCGCTGAAGACCCACGCCCTCCGCCGCCTCGGCAGCCCCGTGGTATGACCGGTTGAACCGAGGCCGACCCCCGATCAGGTGGCGGCGGGCGGCGCCTCGGCGAACACCCGCAGGTAGATCTCGTCGACGGCAATCTCGCACCCGAGCGAAAGCAGGCCGATCGGCTCACCGGCCCGCTGCTCCCGCATCAGCCACGAGCCGTCCGCCTGCCGTGCGAAGTGCTCGACCAGCGGCTCCTTCTGCGACACCTGCACGTACTCCGCCAGCGACGGGATCGTCCGGTACTGCTCGAACTTCCTCCCCCGGTCAAATTTCTCGGTGCAGTCGGAGAGGACCTCGAACAAAGCGGCGATCGACGCCCCGCCGGAGCGGGCGCGCCTGATCGCGTTCACGGCACCTCTCCGCAGGTGCTGGCGAAGTCCTCCTCGAGCGTCACGCCGAGGAGGAACACCAGGCGGTTGACGAACGAGAAGTAGGCCACCGTCAGCGCTGCATCGAGGATCGCACGGTCATCGAGGCCCGCGTCGCGAAGCGCCGCCGTATCGGCCTGCGAGCAGCCCGCCGGATCGAGCGCCGCCAGCCGCGCCCACTCGAGCAGCAGCCGCTCGCCGCCCGGGAGCGTCTCTGGCAGCTCCCCCCGCGCGAGCGCGTCGTGCACCTCCGGCTCGTCGCCGAGCTGCCGCAGCGCCTCGGCGTGATGGGCCACGCAGTAGTCGCATCGGTTCGCCGCCGACACCACCACGCCGATCCGCTCGCGCGCGGTGCGGGAGAGGCTCGATCGCTGGAACATCACGGCGCGGTAGAGCTCGAGGTGACCGCGCAGCGCGCGCAGGTTCAGCGACTGCGCCTGATGGACCGCAGCGATGCCGCCGCGATCCGCCGCGATCGCGCGATAGACCTCGCGAAGGTCGCCCTCCGCCTCTTCCGGGGTGACGGTCCGGATCCAGGTCATTGCCACTCCTCCGCTGCGCGCAAAGGATGCCACAGCGGCGCGCAAATCGTGCGTCTGCCTTGCGTCCGGCAAGAAGGCCGGGGTGTGGCAGCAAAACCGCCTCACCCGGCGCGTCCAGCCCGGGCGGGCGCGCCACCGGCCCTGCATTTCTTGCGGCGGTCGCGAACACGCCACCCTCGGTGAAGATGGCGCATCGAATGCACTGGAGAGCGGGTGACAAGCCAGACACCGACAGGAGGGTGATGCCATGCGGATCCAGCGAATTCTCTGCCCGATCGATTTCTCCGCCACATCGCGCGAGGCGATGAGCGCGGCGGCCGATCTCGCGAAGCAGCTCCACGCGTCGCTGACGCTGTTCCACGTCTACCAGACGCCCGGGTACACGCTGCCCGACGGGGCGGTCTTCCCGTCGCCGACGGTGCTGAACGATCTGTTCGAGCGAATCGATCGGATGCTCGCCGCTTGGAAAGTGGATGCGGAGCGGCTGGGCGCGGCGCGGGTCGACACAGCGACGGACCAGGGCATCCCCTGGCACGAGATCGTTCTCCGCGCGAGCGAGGGCGACCACGACCTGATCGTGATCGGCACACACGGTCACACGGGCCTCAAGCACCTCTTCCTCGGGTCGGTCGCGGAGCGGGTGGTCCGGCGCGCGCCCTGCCCGGTGCTCACCATTCGCGCCAGCGAGCACGAGGCGAAGAAGATCGCCGCCGCGCACGCCAGCTAGCCTGTGCTGGGCCCCGATTCCGCTTGATACGACCGGAGCGTCAGCGCGGTTATCGACGGGTGATTCGCCCCGCGATGGCTCTCTTGGTGCTGCTCATCGTGGCGGGGGCGGGCACCGCGACGGCCCAGTGGCCCGAGCCTCCCTTCGGCCGCTGTGATACCCGGCTCCTGAAGAGCCCGGACGACTGCTGCTGGCCCGGCCAGCGCTGGTCGAAGTATCCCGAAATCTGTGTCGGTGCGCCGCGTTGCCCGGCCGGCCTGACCGCCAGCGGCGAGCGCTGTTTGCCCTCCTGCAGCGGCGGGCAGATGATCGGCGACGAGACCGAGGGGCACTGCTGCTGGCCCGGCCAGGTCTGGTCGGCGCAGCGCCGGGAGTGCGTCGGCATCCCGCGCTGCCCGCCCGGGATGGGCGCGCTCGGCGAGCTGTGCGCCCCGGGGTGCGCGCCCGGGCAGATCGTCACCAACGAGACCGCCGGCCGCTGCTGTTTCGCCGGGCAGGTCTGGTCGGCGAGCCGCGAGCGCTGCGTCGGCATCCCGGTCTGCCCTCCCGGCTTCGTGCTAGGACCGCAAAGGCATCCACGATCGCCGTGCACTCCATCGCGGAGCCCCGGGCGATGCTGTAGAAGCGGGCGCCATCCGGCGCTCCGAACCGGCCCGCTCCCTAGGCGATGTAGGGGGCATCCTCCTGGGTGGCCAGGGTGGTCGGTTGGCAGGAGGAATTTGTTGCGGGAGGAAGTTCGATTGCCGTCGCTGCGAACGGGACGACTACGACTACGACTACGACTACGTGACGAGCAAGAGCCAGCAAGAGGGCCCCCTCCGCTGTTAAGCACCCCGCGCTACGGGCGCGCTACGGGCGCCTAACGGAGATGGGGTCCCTCCCCACCGCCCGTGGCCGTGGCCGTAGCCGTAGCCGTTCTCTCGGGCTACCATCGGCCCGTGCGACGGCCGTTGCAGATTCTCCGCGTGCTCGGTATCAGCGGCGTGCTGGGAGCAGGCTGCTGGTGCTTCGTGCGCGGGACACGCATCTGGTACCCGGCGGGCGGCGCCCGATCGAAACGGTGCGGCCGGGCGATCCGATCTGGAGCTGGGACCTCGCGGCGGAGGCCCCGGTTGCCCGCCGGGTGAGCGAGGTCCTGCGGGCGAGCGCTCACACCACGCTGCGGCTCGCGGCGGGGGAGCTCACCATCGCGGGAGTGACCGCCGAGCACCCATTCTGGGAGACCGTCTCACGCTCCTGGATTCCACGCGGCGAGCCTCTCGCGCGACGCCCGGCTGCTCGCGTGGCTGGGATCGGGCACGGCGCGCACGCTGCCGATCGAGGCGATCGCCACCAGCGAGACACGGGATGCGATCGACGTGTTCAATCTCTCCGTCGACGGACCGGAAGAGAACTACTTCGCCGAAGGGCTCCTCGTGCACAACAAGTCGTATGAGGAGGAGGAGATGGATTACACAAGGGATCTGCGGCCCGCCGCCGATCTCCGCGCCCCGCGCGATCTGGCCGGCGCAATCGACCTGTCGAAGCCGGACCTCTTCCGCGACTGCGGTTTCGACGCGGGTGGTTGCACCGACCTCGGCGTGCCGCCGCCTCACGTCGGTCCAAAGACGGACCACTGACGCGCTCAGCGACGGCGGCGCAACCGACGAACCAGCCCCTTGGCCTCCGGGATCCCGAGCACGATCGTGAACGTCAGATACATCGCGCCGTAGACCCCGAGCACGATCGCACCGACGAGGACCGGCTGTTCAAAAGGCAGCAGCCGGCGGATCCCGAACGCCGCCGCGCCCGCCACCGCCGCCGCGCCCCACAGCTGCACCAGCGTCGATCCGCCGAGGGGAAACACTCCGATCTTCGCCACCAGCGCCCGACGCAACAGCAGGAACTCGATCCAGCCCGCCAGCCCCGCCGAGGCGGTCAGCCCCGCCGCGCCGAACTCCACCGCCCAGAACCCCTTGATCGCTCCCGCCGCCGCGACGCAGCCGAGCACCCCGGTCAAGGCCACCCGCGCGATCGCGAAGCGAAGCGGCGTGCGCGTGTCGCGGAGCGCGTAGAAGGCCGACGAGAAGAGCCGCGACTGCGTGGTCGCGAGCAGCCCCACCGTCGACCCGGCGAGAATCATCCACACGAACACCGTGCCGTGGCGGCCGAACGCGCCGGTCTGGAAGAGCGCCGCCACCACCACGTCGCCGAGCGCCAGGAAGGCCACCACCGACGGCACCACGAAGTAGGCAATCCGCAGCAGCGCCGCCCCGAGCCGATCGCGCAGCTTGGCCGCCACCTCCGCCGGCGTGCCGAGCGCGCCAGCCATCTCGGGCAGCTCCGCCGCCGACACCGACATCCCGAACAGCGACACCGGGACCAGGTAGATCGTCTGCGCGTAGGCCATCGCCGCGTTGGCGCCGCTCCCGATCAGCGTCGCCAGCGCCTGATCGATGAAGGCCGAGATCTGCACCACGCCGCGGCTCGCCACCACCGGGCCGAAGTTGCCGAGCACGCTGCGCACCGCCGGGCTCTTCGTGTCCAGCGACGGGGAGAGCCGGCTGCGCGCGCGATGAACGTTGCTCTCCGAGCTTTCTGCACGTCGGCGATAGCCGACGAGCCGGATCGCCGTCGGCGCGAGCAGCCCGAGCTGCAACCCCGCCCCCACGACGGTGCCCCATCCCACCCACACCGCGAGCTGGAACTGCCCCTCCCGCGTCCCCGCCAGCGAGCGCCCGAAGATCAGGAGCGAGGCGATGATCGCCGCGTTCCAGAGCACCGGCGCGACATAGGAGTTGAAAAAGCGACGATGGCTGTTGAGCACGCCCAGGCACCACGCCGCCAGCACCAGCAGCCCGACGCCGGGGAACATGATCCGCACCAGCGTCACCGTCAGCTCGCGCACCTCGCCCTTGAAGCCGGGCGCCACCACCGCCACGATCACCGGCGCCCCCACCACACCGACGAGCGTGAGCACGCCCACCGCGAGCGCCAGCAGGCTCGCCACCACCGACGCCACCCGCCCGGCCTCCTCCTCGTCCCCCTCGGCGAGCAGCTTCACGTAGACCGGGATGAACGACCCCGAAAGGATCCCCTCGCCGAACAGGTTCTGCAGGAAGTTCGGGATCCGCAGCGCCGCCGTGAAGGCGTCGGCAGCGTCCGAGATGCCGAGGTACTGGCCGAAGATGCGCTGGCGCACCAGTCCCGCCAGCCGCGACAGCAGGATGCCGCTCGCCACCAGCAGCGCCGCGCCGGAGCTACCCTCTTTCACGCGCCGCGGAGGGACCTCGGGGGCGCTCTGTGAATCGGTGGGGGACATGGTGACGGGTGCGCGGTCAGCATGGCATACCGCGCCGACGGCACAACAACCCGGTGACTCAGGGCACCAACTCTTTGGCCGCCTTCAGGTCGGCGAAGGCGCGCCAAGTAGCAGATTGGTCGAGAGAATCAAGGCTACGCTACCCGTCGGGGCGGCCGATGATGTAGCGTAGGGGTAACGCAAGCCCGAGGAGGCCGGTTGGCCCCGCCCGCGCCACGCACGATCATCGCAGACAAGTTCGTGCTGGGCGATCTGCTCGGACGCGGCGCGATGGGCTCCGTCTACCGGGCGGAGCAGATGCCGCTCGGCCGCACCGTCGCCATCAAGATCATCAACCCCGACCTCGCCCGCGACCCGCGCATGAGCGCCTGCTTCCACCAGGAGGCGCGCGCCGCCAGCCGGATCAACCACCCGAACACGATCAGCGTGATCGATTTCGGGCAGACCGCCGACGGCACGCTCTACCTCGTCACCGAGTTCATCCGGGGTCGCACGCTCGCGCAGGTGATCGCCCAGGAGTTCCCGATGCCGGCGGCGCGGATCGTCAAGATCCTCGACCAGGTGCTCGCCGGGCTCCACGAGGCGCACTCGCTCGGCGTGGTCCACCGCGACCTGAAGCCCGAGAACGTGCTGCTCCAGCAGCTCGCCGGCGGCGGCGACCTGGTCAAGGTGTGCGACTTCGGGATCGCCAAGCTGCGCGAGCCGGGGGTGGCGGAGCGGGCCACGCAGAACCTCCTCTGGGGCACCCCCGAGTTCATGTCGCCCGAGCAGATCCACGGCGGCGAGGTCGATGGGCGCACCGACCTCTACTCCGTCGGTGTGATCCTCTATGAGATGCTCACCGGCGAGCTGCCCTTCTCCGGCGGCACGCCCTTCGACATCCTCACCCGCCACCTGCGCGAGGCGCCGGTGCCTCCGCGAAAGCGCCGCGCCGACCTGCGGATCGTGCCGGAGCTCGAGGCGGTGGCGCTGCAGGCGCTCGCCAAGTCGCCCTCGGACCGCTACCCGTCGGCGGCGGCGCTGCGGGCGGTGCTCGAGCGCTGCCTGGTTGCGATGGCCGAGCCGCTGCCGGCCTCGTGTCCGCTGTGCAAGGAGCCGCTGCCGGCCGAGGCGATGGCCTTCTGTCCCTACTGCGGCGCGCAGCTCGCCGGCCGCCTCCAGGTGATCGATCTGCCGTCGACGGCACCGCAGAGGCCGCGACCGGTGATCCTTTTCCCGCTGGCGTTCGTCGGCCGCGAGCACGAGGTGGCCACACTGCAGGCGCTCCTGACCGGCCAGCCGGGGGGCCGCGCGGTGGTGATCGAGGGCGCACCTGGCGCCGGAAAGAGCCGGCTGGTCGACGAAGTGCTGCAGAGCGCGGGGGCGCAGGGCTATCGCTGCGTGCGCCTCGGGCCCGACCCGAGCGGGGTCGCCCAGTCCTGGTGGCCAATCCGCCGCGCCGTCGGTGGCGTGCTCGATCTGCCGCCGCACTCCGCGGGCGCGGCCCGGATCAGCCTCGCCCACCTGCAGCAGCGGGCGCGCGACGCGGGGCTGGCGGCGGGCGATGTCCAGCCGGGGCTGGCGGAGCTGTTCCGCATCGAGACTGCCAACGCGGGGCTGGAGCTGGAGGTGCGCAGGCGCGAGTGCGCGTCGGCGGCGTTGCGGGCGCTCCGGGGGCGCGTGGACGGCCCCCCGACGGTGCTCGTCTTCGAGGACGTGGGGTGCTACGACCGCCCGTCGCTGGCGCTGCTCGAGCGGCTGGTCCAGGCCCCGGGCGCGGCGCCCCTGGTGGTGGTCGTCACCTGCTCGACCGAGGAGGGCGCAGCGCGGCCGAACTTCGGCGGCGCGGTGCGGATAGGGCTCGAGCCGCTGGCGGCGGGAGTGATCAAGTCGCTGGTCGAGGACATCCTCGGGCCGCACCAGCACGCGGAGGCGGCCGTTCTCTCGTCCACCGCGCGCCTGCCGCTGTTTGTCGAGCAGGGTCTCCGGCTGGTCCTTGAGGGCGGGGTGGTCGAGGGGCGCGTGCTGCCCGACCTGATCGCGGCGCGGATCGAGGCGCTGCCGCCCGATGCGCGGCGCGCGCTGCAGGCGACGGCGGTGGCGGGAGGCGAGGCGGAGAGCGAGACCATCGCCCGCATGCTGCGTGACGGCGACGACATCGACGCCGCGCTCGCGGTCCTGATCCACCGCGGCATCGTCACCCCGCGCGCCCATGACACGGTGGCGATCTGCCACGACTTCCTCACCCGCGTCGCCTACAACGCGATCCCGCTCGCTGCGCGGCGCGAGTTCCACTCCCTCCTGTTCGGCCTCCTCGGCGAGGGAGCAGCCGACCCGGCGGTGATGGGCTACCACGGCCACGCGGCGGGTGGCGGCGAGCGCGTCATCCCGCTGCTCGAGCAGGCGGGGGCGAACTGCCAGGCCGCGTTCGACGATCAAGGTGCGATCGCCCACTACGGCCGCGCGCTCGATCTCGCGCGTGCCGCCGCCGGGCTGCAAGGTGCCGCTGGCCCCGCGCCGAAGGTCGGGGGTGCCGGAGCCACTGCAAGTGACACCCTGCTCGCGCGGCTCGGGCTCCACCTCGCCGAGGCGATGCTGTGGTGCAGCGACGTCCCGCAGATCGAGGCGGTGCTGAAGGATGCGATGGATCACGCCGGCAAGGACTACGGCTGTCGCGCCCTGGTGATGCGCGGGATGGCCCGCCTCGCCAACGCGCGCGGCCAGCACGCGCAGGCGCGGGATCTGCTCCGCGGCGCGATCGCGCTCTCGGCGTTCGCCACCAACGCGGCGCTGCAGGCGGAGCTGTACCTCGAGCTGGGGACCCTTTTGCAACGCGGCGGCGATCTGACCGGCGCCGTCGAGAAGCTCGCCGAAGGGCTGATGATCTGCACCGGCGGCACCGGCATCGACGCGCGCAACGCTCCGCCGACGCTGTGGCGGATGCTGGTCAAGATCGCCGAAATCCATCTCGCGCGCGGAGAGCCGGTCGCTGCGCTGCGCTTCGGCGCCGGGGGGCTGAAGCACGCCCAGCGAGTGCGCTCGCGGATCGGCCAGGCGCGCGCCCACGAGCTGCTGGCGGAGATCCACCGGGCGGCGCACCGCGAGGGCGAGGCGGCGCAGCACCGCTTCGACGCGATCGAGCTGATGCGCGACCTCGGCGACCGCCGCAGCACCGCCAAGCTCCTGCTCGACCTCGGGAGCGGTGACCTCACGACCGGCGCCAACGATCGCGCCCGGGAGCGCTTCGAGGAGGCGCGCGCGCTCGCCCAGGCGGTGGAGTGGTCCGAGGGCGAGCGCCGCAGCAACCTCGCGCTGCACGGCCGCTAGTCCACAACGACCTACCTCCGGGCGGTCGGGAGCGCCGCGCCGTAGTGGGCGATGGTGCCGATGCGCGGCACGCCCGCGGGCGCGTTGAAGTTGCCACCGACGAGAAAGATGTCCTCGGGGCCGGATAGCCAGGCGCCGTGGAAGTCGGCGTCGCGGGGCGCGCTCTTGCTGTCGTTCTGCCAGGCCGCGGCGCGGCCGCGGATCTTGGCCCCCGCGAAGCCGCCGATCGCCACGTCGCCGACGGGCGAGACCGCGACCCCGGCGAGGCCGTTCACGTCGTCGGTGACGAGGCCCGGGACGGGAGCCCAGGCCTTCCCGTCGTAATGCAGGGCCACGCCAGTGCCGCGGCCACCGACGGCGTACACGTCATCGCGCGCGCGGCCAGCGACGGTGAACAGGGTGATTGACCGGTCGACCCCGCTTGGCTGCGCGGTCCAGGCGCTGCCGTCGAAGTGAAGGATCGCACCACCGTCACCAACGACGAACACGTCGTCGCGGGCGCTCCCCCACACCTTGAAATACGCGCCGGCCGGCGGCGGCAAGCCGATCGCGGGCGACCACGCGCTGCCGTCGAAGTGGAGCATCACGCCGGGGTTGTTGGGCTTGCCACCGACCGCCCACAGGTCGCTCCCCGAGGAGCCCCACAGCCCGTAGAGCGTCTCGGTGGTGCCGCTCTTCGAGGGCGTGAAGGCGCTGCCGTCCCAGTGCAGGATCGTCCCCTGCTCGCCGCAGAACCACACATCCTTCGGCCCGAGGCCGAACACCCACCACAAGGTCGCCGTCGTCCCGGTGGGCAGGTCGGTGAAGGCGGCGCCGTCGAAGTGCATCGCCAGACCGGGCGGTCCGCTGCCGAGGCCGCCGCCGGCGAACCACACATCGCGCGGCCCCGTGCCGAACGCGCTGAGCACGATCCGATCGAGCTTCTCGACGGGCGCGGTCCACGCCGGGGGCGCCTCGCAGCCGCCGATTGCCGGGACGACCAGGAGCGCAACGAGGAGCGCGACGGGAAGCGGTGAGCGCAGCGTCAGCGGCCGCATGGGTCTCCTCCGTCGGTGGGGAGGACGCCGGCGTCGGCGCCGCACTTGCCGCTCATGTAGTTCGGGCTGCAGGTGCAGGCGCACTCGGGGAGGCAGGCGTCCTTCGGACAGGTGGTCTTCACCGTGCGCGCCACCGTCGCTGAACGTCCGCTCTTGTCGGTGAGGGTGACCTCCAGCAGCAGCGTCGCGTCCAGCGCGCCGCCCCCGGTGTTGTCAGGGCACACCGGGATGTTCGGCACCATCGAGAACGAGCCCAGCGCGCGCGGCACGAACCACCCCGCGCCCCAGGGCGAGGAGGGCGGCGCCGGCACGTAGTCCGCGCTCCTCCGGTCGAAATCCGAGGCGGGCGTGTGATCGGCCGGGTGGCGCAGCTGCCCCTTCACGATCGCACCGCAAGGGTCGAAGTTTTTCGCGCGCACGCCCGCGTAGATCACGAACCCTCCCTGGGGCGGGGGCAGAAGAAACACCGTGTCACCGTCGCTGACATCGACCATCCGCGCCCCGCCATCGACCACCACCTCGAGCCCCAGCACCGCCTCCATCGGCAGCATCCGATCCCCGGCGAACGGCTCCATGCAGCCCGAGGGAGCGGGCGCCTTGCAACCGGAGAGCAGGCAGGCGAGGGAGGCGGCGGCGATCAGGCGGAGTGCGAGCAAGACGAGGAGCGCCCTAGAAGCAGGTGACGCTGTCCAGCTTCGGGTAGTAGTAGACGAACGCGTTGCAGTGCTCGTTGATCTCGACTTTGCCGCCGAAGCTGGCGCAGCAGGCGTTGGCCGGGTCGGCGCACTGGTCGGCCGCCATCGCGAAGGTGCAGCGCCAGTCGATGCCGCCGCTGGCAGACACGGGGATGCTGATGTTCTGCTGGAACGGGGGGTCGTCCCAGTTGGTCGAGGTGTAGAAGACCTCGCCCACCTTGTCGTTGGCCTTGTCGTAGGGGGCGATCTCGAACTTCGTGCCGCGCGAGTGGAAGTGGCCGTTGGCGCCGACGATGGTCACCGGCGTCTTGGCGAAGGAGCAGGAGGTCTCGAACATCCGGTCCTTCTCGCCCGGGCAGACCTTGATCGCCTGGTTGGTCGCGAACACGGTGCCGAGCTCGCCCTTGGTGACGGTGGCCTTGTCGACCTGATGGAAGTTGATGATCCCCTTGCCGCGCCCGGGCGTCTTCTGGGTGGTGGCGTTGACGTAGTGAATCTGGAGCATCAGCTTCTCGCCGGGCATGAACTTGTGGGCCACACCCTCGGGGAGCGTCCAGTCGTTCTTGTTGAAGCCGGGGTTCGAGTTCTGGAGGTTGGTGACCAGCGGCCAGTCGGACCAGTTGGGCGACTTGAAGCACTCGCCGTCGCTGACGTCGCCGTTCGCGGGGTCGAGGCCCTTGATCGTCTTGATCCGGAAGACGTTGAAGTGATGGCTGCCGGTGTTCTGGGTGGCGACGATCCGGTTGACGTAGATCGGGTCGGCGCCGGCGGGGACCTCGAAGAAGAAGCAGCGCTGCGTCTCGACCCCCGGGCCAACCTCGAAGGCGTTGGTGGAGAGCTGGAACCCCACCGCCGGCTTCTCGAGGGTGACATCGCCCGACGGCATCATCATCGCGGGGCCGCAGGCGGCGAACGTGAGTGGCGCCATGAGAAGCGCGCAGAACTTGTTCATCTCGAACCCCTTTTCATCAATTTCGTGAGCGAGTCTAGCAGCCTGGCGTGGAAGCGTCCAAGCGCCCCAGCACGATCGGCGCCACCCGCCATTCCGAGGGCCGGCGCCGTGCGGATGACGAATCTCTGACAGAAATGTCCGAAGATTCCTCGGAAATCCAAGGGCGCTTGTCGGGCCGGCGCGGGGATCGTATGGTTGCGCTCGATGGAGTGCGCGGAGGTTGAGGAGGCGATCAGGGTCGGCGACGAGGGACCCGCGGTCCTCGATCACCTCGCCCACTGCCCCTCCTGTCGCGCCAGCGGCGAGAGCACGCTCTTCACCGACACGATGGAAACCGACGAGCGGCCAGCAGCGAGGGCCTCGGGGAAGCTGCCCTGGATCGTGGCCGCTGCGCTGGTGCCGGTGGTGGTGCTGCTCGCGGTGGTGGTCGTGATGCGGCGGGCGCCGGCGGTGGTGGAGATGGGGGCGCCGCCGGAGGTGCCCCCGGTGATCACGCCGCTCGCGGCCCCGGCGCCGATCCTCGATCGGAAGGAGGCGGTTTCGCCCGTCGCTGCGCCGGCCACGGGAAAGGTCGTTGGCAATAGCCGACGTGCAGCAAGCTCGGAGAGCAACCGGCCGGAGCGCAAGGCGAGCGCTGCCGCGCGAGCCGAGGGGGCGGGTGCCGCGCTGCCACGCCCACCGAGCGAGGCGCAGGATGAGGTCGCGGAGAAGCCCACCGCAGGTCGCGCGCCCGTGGCCGATCGTGGCGACACCGTTCCCGCGGAGCCGCCCGCGCAGGCCCCGGAAAAGCGCGAGGAGAAGCGCGCGCGGATCACCGATGACGACGTGCCCGTCGCCGCCAGCGTCGGCTACCTCACCATCACCACCGACCCGTGGGCCAAGGTGATCATCGACGGCCGCGACATCGGCCGCACCACCCCGCTCACCCGCTACACCACCCCCGCCGGGCATCACACCGTCGAGCTGCGCGCCCGCACCGGCACGGTCACCGTCGAGGTGGACGTGAAGGCGAAGCAGGAGCTGGCGATCGATCGCGCCATCGAGTAAGGGGCTGGAACCAAATAACCTGCGCAGTCTGGTCGCCGATCCATCCCGACCGACGTCGGGGGGCTTGCCCCCCTTCTATGTTCTATGTTCCTGGGGGGAAGCTCCTCGGTCAAATACAGAGAGTATTCTTCCTCGTCGGCAATGGCCGACGTGCAGCAAGCTCTGAAAGCAACGTCGCGCCTCGCCGGCTCGGGCGCCTCGGCACCCATCTTTGCGCAACTTATCTAGTTCTAGCCCCTAACAGCCGATGTGATAAAAGGGGCGCCATGCTGGCACCGACGTTGGCCGAGATCCGCGCCGTCCACGATCTCCCCCTCCCCGAGCTGCTGTTCCGCGCCCAGACCGTCCACCGGCAGCACTTTCCCGTCGACGAGGTGCAGCTCTGCACCCTGCTCAGCGTCAAGACCGGCGGCTGCCCCGAGGACTGCTCGTACTGCCCGCAGAGCGCACACTACGACACGCCGGTCTCGGCGGAGCGCTCGCTCACCGTCGAGGAGGTGGCCCTGGCAGCCCGCCGCGCGCGGGAAAACGGGGCGACGCGGTTCTGCATGGGCGCGGCCTGGCGCGAGGTGAAGGACGGACCGGCGTTCGATCAGGTGGTGGCGATGGTGCGCGAGGTGCGCGCGCTCGGCCTCGAGGCCTGCTGCACCCTCGGGATGCTCAGCCCGGAGCAGGCGCGGCGCCTCAAGGAGGCCGGTCTCTCCGCCTACAATCACAACCTCGACACCTCGCGCAAGCACTACGGCGACATCATCTCCACGCGCACCTACGACGACCGCCTGCGCACGCTCCAGACGGTGCGGGACGCCGGGATCACCGTCTGCTCGGGCGGGATCATCGGGATGGGCGAATCGATTGACGACCGCTGCGAGCTCCTGCGCACGCTCGCCTCGCTCGATCCGCAGCCCGAGAGCGTGCCGGTGAACGCGCTGGTCGCCGTCGCCGGAACGCCCCTCGCGTCGCTGCCGCCGATCGATCCGCTGGAGCTGGTGCGGATGATCGCCTCGGCGCGGATCTTCATTCCGAAGGCGCGGGTACGGCTCTCCGCCGGCCGGACCGCGCTCACCCGCGAAGCACAGCTCCTGTGCTTCCTCGCCGGCGCGAACTCGATTTTTTTCGGCGACAAGCTGCTCACCACGCCGAACCCCGAGTTCGCCGACGACCAGGCGCTCCTCGCCGCGGCCGGGATGCGCGCCGCCCCGTCGGAGCACGCGACGTAGATCGATTCCTCCCGGCCGTGCGTATCACCGGCCCAGGAGGAAGCCATGAAAACCCGCCGCACCCTGACCTACGGGCTGTTCGCCCTCGCCTCTTTGCTGATCGCCCTCGCCGCCGGTGCCATGCCGCACCGTCCCGGGGCGCCCCCGATGCCGCCGCCGGTTCCGCTGATCATCGACAGCCCGCCCGTGGTGCTCCACACGCTGCCCCCGCCGCCGCCGATTGTTGAAGCGCCGCCCCCTCTGCCAAAGCCGCCGCGGGTCGAGGTGGTGTTCGCGCTCGACACCACCGGGTCGATGGACGGCCTGATCGAGGGCGCCAAGCGAAAAGTCTGGAATATCGCCAACTTCATCTCGCAGGCGCAGCCCAAGCCGGAGGTCCGCATCGGCCTCGTCGGCTACCGCGACATCGGCGACGCCTACGTCACCCGCTTCTACGACCTCTCCGACGACATGGACACCGTGTTCCGCCACCTCAACTCCTTCCGCGCCGAGGGCGGCGGCGACACGCCCGAGCACGTCGCCAAGGCGCTCCACGACGCGATCGATCGCAGCTCCTGGTCGAAGGGCGAGAACGTGGTCAGGCTGGTCTACCTCGTCGGTGACGCGGCCCCCCACACCGACTACCAGGACGGCTACGACTACCGTGCGATCAGCCGCCGCGCCACCCGCATGGGGATCCACGTCAACACCATCCTCTGCGGCCACGACAGCGACGCTCGCGTCGCCTGGAACGAGATCTCGCGAGCCGGCGGTGGCGCGTTCGCCTCGATCGCCCAGTCGGGCGGCATGGCCACCGTCACCACGCCCTACGACGCCAAGCTCGCCGACCTGAACCGCCGTCTCGCCGGCACCGCGCTCGGCTGGGGCGTCCACCGCGGCGAGATCGCGACCAAGGCCGCCGCCGCCGCCGCCGCGCCCGCGAGCATCGCCGCCGATCGCGCCGGTTATTCCGCCGGCAACAACGAGGCGGTCTCCGGCGAGGGCGAGCTCCTGAACGACCTCGCCAAGGGCCGCGCCAAGCTCGGCGCCATCCCGGTCGCCTCGCTGCCCAAGCCGATGCAGGCGATGTCCCCCGCCGAGCAGGGCCGCTTCGTCGCCGAGAAGGACGCCGAGCGCAAGCAGATCATCGAGGAGATCAACGGCATCTCCCGCCAGCGCTCCTTGCACCTCAAGGCCGACGCGAAGAAGTCCAAGCGCGAGGCCGGCTTCGACGACAAGGTCCGCGACAGCATCGAAGCCGCCGCGCCCGCGCTCGCATTCTAGAAAGGAACTCGCTGCGCTCATCCCTTTCTAGCTGTAGCCATCTACAGAGGGCGTGCCGCCCTCCCCCATCGGCGGAGCCGCTGGGGTCCCCCTCCCGACTCACGGCCGGACTGCCGGCCGGGGCGCCCGTGGCGCCCTGACGAACCCCAGGCCGAAGGCTTCCCCCCGCCAACCACCGACGACCGGTTAGACCCCGACCACATCCAGCCCCGAGGCCCGGGCCGCGCGAGCGAGCTGTCCATCGTGGGTGGCCAGGACGATCGGACCCTCGATCTCGGCGCCGATCGCGAGCGCCGTCGCGAGGTGGATCGCGTCAAGGGTCCCGACCACGGTGGGCATCGCGGCGGCGGCGCGCTGGAACACCGCATCGGTGATCGCCACCACCTCGATCGACCGCAGCAGCCGGCGCAGCTCGGAGTGGAGGACCGCGACCTGCTCATCGTCGATCCGACCCTCCAGACGACAGCGATCGATCGTACGGGCCACCTCGATCCGGAGCAGCCGTGACGACCACGCCGACTCGATCGAGCGCCACTCCGCGAGGCGCCCCGGCTCGCCGAACAGCTTGCGGAGGAGGACGCTCGCGTCGATGTAGGCGATCACCGGCGGGTCCGGTCCTCGCGCAAGAGGGCGGTCGAGTCGACCCCGGGGACCCGGACCGCCCGTACCGTGAGCTTCCCGAGCGGCGGCGCCGCGGCATCGCGCGGCTCGACGATCTGGAGTCCCTGCGCGACCTCGGCGCGGTAGGGAATCATGCGCGCGATCGGGACATCGCGATCCGTCACGACGATCTCCCGGCCGGCGCGGACCGCGCGGAGGTACTTGCCGAGGTGCGCTTTCAGCTCGGAGGAGCGGGTCTTGCTCATGGACAGAAGCGTACGCTGCTGTCCATCAGCTGTCCATCAGAGGTCAATCACCCAAGCTTGGCGCGCAGGGCCGCCGCGCGGACACGAATCTCGTCGTCGCCGGAGGTCTCCTCGAGGTAGCGCAGCTTGCCGAGCAGCGTGCGCGCCCGCCGCGGCTTCTCCCGCCCCGCCAGCCTCTCCAGCGTGCCCACCGCCTCCTCGATCCGCGCCCCGTCGGTGTGCTCCAGCGCCTGCTCGAGCACCTCCCAGTCGTCGGGGAGCGGCCACTTCGCGAGGTACCTGTCGACGGCACGGGTGATCTCCTCGCGCCCGATCGCCTCGATGATCTTCTTCCGCAGGCCCGCCCGCCCATCGTCGACCACCGCCTTTTGTACCGGAGCGCGCGCCGCGGAGGCCTCCGCACCGTGCATCGCGGCCTGATCGACCGCCTTCGCCGGGGCTGCAGGAGCCGCCGCTGGGTCCTCTTTCCCAAGCAACTTCGCCACTTTGTCGAATCCGCCCTTCTCGAACAGCACATCGAGGGCCGCCCGGTGCTGCTTGGACTTCTCCTGGTCGTGCGGCCTCGGGTTCCCTCCCCCGTCGGCCTTCCGCGCCGGTCCACCGCCCGAACGATCGCGGGTGGAATCGATCTCGCGCCAGCTCTTCTTGGCCCGTGGAGGCCGCTCTTCGCTCATGGCAGGTGGCTCCTGGTACGCAGGGCGGTGAGGATCATCCGCGTCGCCCGCGATCGGTTGAGCGTGTAGAAGTGGACCCCGGGCGCGCCGCGCTGGAGGAGCTCGACGCACTGGACGGTGGCATGGGCCACCCCGAGCTGGACGATCGACTCCGGGTCGTCCTTGCGCCGCTCCACCTCGAGGCGCATCCGCATCGGGATGGTCGCGCCGCACATCCTTGCGATGCGCTCGATCTGCTCGAAGGTGGTGATCGGCATGATCCCGGGGAGAATCGGCACGGTGATCCCGGCGGCGCGCGCGCGGGCGACGAAGTCGAAGTAGAAGGCGTTGTCGTAGAAGAGCTGGGTGATGAGGAACTGCGCGCCGCCCTCCACCTTGTTCTTGAGCACCCGGAGATCGTCCTCCCGGCTCGGGTTCTCGAGGTGCCCCTCGGGGTAGCAGGCGCCGCCGAGGGTGAATCCCCACCGGCCACCCCGGACATATTCCGTCAATTCGGAGGCGAAGCGGAAGCCGTCGGTGGTGGCGTACTGCTGCGGCTGGTCGCGGGGCGGGTCGCCGCGCAGGCAGAGCACGTTCTCGATCCCGGCGCCCTGCATCGTGTCGAGCACCTCGGCGATCTCGCCGCGCGTGTGGCCGATGCACGCCAGGTGGGCCATCGGCTCGATCCCGGTCTCGCGCTTGATCCGGGTGGTGATGTCGAGGGTGCCGCGCCGGGTCGAGCCGCCCGCGCCGTAGGTGACCGAGACGAACCCGGGCTCGAGCTCCGCGAGCTCGCGCAGCGCCTCGAAGAGATGGGTCACACCGTCCTCGGTCTTGGGCGGGAAGAACTCGAAGGAGAAGCAGGGGGCTCCGGTCTTCAGCCGGTCGGTGATCCGCATGATGGGCGGGAGATTAGCACGGCGCGCCGGCCCGCCGTCGTCGGTCCGGTCGGTCCGGTCCTCCGTAGCTCAGCGCCTACCCTCAGGAGATCGGTACGCCGATGGCGCGCAGCACTGCGCGCTCCACTTCGACGATCCGGAGGGCCGACAGAGCCGGGCCGAGCGGGACGGTCTCCAGATAGTGCTTCGGGAGCGTCGTGATCGCCTCGCACTTGAGCACCGATCGCTGACCTATTCCGCCCTCTCCTCGCACGAGCTGGACGTGCCAGGGCCCTGCCCGGAGCACTGTGGAGCAGGGCACGACGATCACATCGGACGCCCGCTCGTTGCGGCTCTCGGGCGACAGCACCAGCACCGGTCGCCGCTTGTCCATCCTTGCCCAGTAGAGGTGCCCCCGACGGAGCATCGCTAAGGGCCCGCGAATGAGCAACTCGGTCGTTCTCGCGGCCGATCCATCCCGGCTGGCTTCGTTGCCGACTCCGGTCCTCGGGTCACATCCGTCAAGGATGCTCCCCTCCGGTCCTCGCCGTCGCCTCGCCATCCGGGCGCCTCGACCGCGATCATCGATCGACTTGCTCATTCGCGGGCCCTAACCTCGCCGACGCCGGCGCGGAGGAGGAGGACCGTCGAGATCGAGCTCCCGTGCGGCCTTGCCCGAGAAGACCGCCAGCGCCGCGTCCTCGGCTTGCTGCTCCGACGTCAGCGCCTCGTAATAGGCGGCGATCTCGCTGTCCAGTTCCTGGCGCGCCTGATCGCGCGCGGCGCGACGGAGCCAGCGCTCGATCACCTGGCTCCGGGTGCCCTGCTCCCGCGCGGCCCGTCGATCGATGCGCGCGACCAGATCCGGGGCAAGGGTCACGCTCACCTTCAGCTTTCGCTTCGTGTTCATCCAGATGATACTACCATTTATCGTACCGTAGCGATCGGTCGGTCCTCTCCTCGACGCCGTCTGCGCCCACCTCGGCCTGCGGCCGCCGACGGTAGACGGCCCGATCCGCCGCGGCGGTCGCCTGCCCCCAGTCCGGCGCGCCCCATGACCGCGTAGCCCTCGGATTTGTCTTTGACACCGCGCGCCTGCGCCGCTATAGCCGTTGCGATGCGGATCATCGCTGGCGCCCTTGGCGGCCGGAAGCTGCACGCGCCGCGCGGGAAGTCGACGCGGCCGACCGCCGATCGGGTCAAGGAGGCGCTCTTCAACATCCTCGGGGCGCCCCGGGCGCGCGACGGGCGGCGCTTCCGTGCGCTCGATCTCTACGCCGGCTCGGGCGCGCTGGGCCTCGAGGCGATCTCCCGCGGCGCCGACGAGGCGGTGCTGATCGAGCAGGACGAGGCGGCGGCCTTGGCGGCCGAGCGCAACGTCAGCGACCTCGCGGTCGGCGATCGGGTGCGGGTGATCCGCGGCGACGTCGGCATGGCGCTGCGCCGGCTCGACGGCGCCTTCGACTGGGTGTTCGTCGATCCCCCCTACGAAGGCGGCTTCCTCGACCGCGCGCTCCGCCTCCTGGGCGGCTCGAAGACGGTCGCGGACGAGGGAACCGTGATCGCCGAGCACGCCGCCAGCGACGCTCCGGGCGACCGCTTCGGACGCCTCCTGCGCGACGATCTCCGCCGGTACGGCCAGACCGCGCTCTCCTTCTACCGGCCCGCCGTGGAGCCCGCGCCATGAGCCCCGCGGGCGAGCGCGTCGCGATCTACCCGGGCTCCTTCGATCCGGTCACCAACGGGCACCTCGACATCGTCTCGCGCTCTCTGGCCTGCTTCGATCGCGTGGTGGTCGCGGTGGCCGACAACCTCCGCAAGACCCCCCTCTTCACCGTCGAGGAGCGCAAGGCGCACCTCCGCGAGGCGATCGCCGATCCGCGGCTCGAGGTCGACTCCTTCACCGGCCTGCTGATCGAGTACGTCCAGCGCCGCCAGGCCCACGTCGTGGTGCGCGGGCTGCGCGCGCTCGCCGACTTCGAATTCGAGTTCCAGCTCGCCCACATGAACCGCCGCCTCGCCCCGAACATCGAGACCCTCTTCCTGATGACCGGCGAGCGCGATTTTTTCGTCTCCTCGTCGCTGGTGAAGGAGGTGGCCTCCTTTGGCGGCGACGTCAGCGCGCTCGTTCCGCCGGGGGTGAACCGCGCTCTCCTGGCGCGGCGCGGTCGATAGATGCCGTTCGGTTTCGTGGTCGACGATCTCTCCCCCGACAAGGCGGCGGCAGGCGGCGCCGGCCCGTTCGCCCTGGGCCTCGCGGAGCGCGAGCAAGACGAAGCCGCGCACTCCCTGGGCTGTCCGACCTGCCGCGCGCTCGGCGAGCCGTTCGCCTGCGTCGGCGTGATCCCGACCCCCCTCCCCGCGTCGGTGGAGCGCTGGCTTGTGGATCGCCTCCCCGACGACATCGAGAGCCTCCCCGGCTTCCTTCTGCGAAAAGCGATCGGCGACTTCGACTACACCGGCGACTTCGGCAAGCAGCTCCGCGCCGAGGGTCTCCTCGAGGCGCCCAGCCCGTTCACCCGCCACTTCGGCCCCTTCTTTCGCCGCTTCACCGTCTCGTCGGAGCAGCTGATCGAGGAGCTGCTCGGCGCGGGCGACATCAACCCCGCCCACGCGCTGGCGGTGCTGGCCCATCTCGGCGCGGTCGCCGTCGACGGCGAGGTGCTGCTCACCCTCGACGAAGGCGCGAAGTACGGTGAAGTGATCGAGCACCTGGATCAGCGCGCCGCCCGCACCACCTGCCTCGTCACTACCGACCCCAGCGACGACGACCGCCTCGCCGCCCTGAAGCGTTTCCTGCGCGCGCTGTGGGCCGGCTTCATCGTCGACGCCCCGGTGAAGGTCTTCGACGCGCGTTGACGCCCGGCTGAACTTGCGTCAGAGCCTGGGAGTGAATCCCGGGATTTGCTCACAGGCTCTTCAGCCCTGGTAGATCTCCATCACGTCGGCGAGGAGCGAGAGCGCCTCGGGGCGGGCTCGCTGGAACGAGTTCCGGCCCATGATCGAGCCGAACGCGCCGCCCGCGTGCAACTCCTTGATCTCGGCGAGGATCGACGCGGTGTCCTTGGCCTCGCCGCCCGAGAAGATCACGATCCGCTTGCCGTTGAACGACGACTGCACCACGTGGCGGATGCGGTCGGCGAGGGTCTTGGTCGGGATCTGGTACTTCTCGAAGACCTTCTTCGCCTCGTCCTGATAGACGATGTCCTTCGGCGGCTTCACCTTCACGACGTGGGCGCCGAGCTGGCAGGCGATCTGCGCGGCGTAGGCGGTGACGTCGACCGCCTGCTCCCCGTCCTTGCCCAGCCCCGCGCCGCGCGGATAGGACCACAGCACCGTCGGGAGGCCGTAGTCCTTGGCCTCGAGGATCAGCTCGCGGATCTGCTGGTACATCGTGTTGCGGTCCGAGGAGCCGGGGTAGATCGTGAAGCCGATCGCCGTGCAGCCGAGGCGCGCCGCGTCCCGCACCGAGCCGGTCACCGCCGAGCAGGGCTCGATCTTGGAGAGGCTGTCGGAGTTGTTGAGCTTGAGAATCATCGGCACCTGGCCGGCGAAGCGCGCCGCGCCAGCCTCCAGAAAGCCCAGCGGCGCCGCGTAGGCGTTGCACCCGGCGTCGATCGCCAGCTGGAAGTGGTAGTCGGGATCGTAGCCCGCCGGGTTGGGCGCGAACGACCGTGCCGGGCCGTGCTCGAAGCCCTGGTCGACGGGGAGGATCACCAGCTTGCCGGTGCCGCCCAGGGTCCCGTGCCCGAGCAAGCGCGCCAGGTTGTTCAGCACGCCCGGGGAATCCGAGGAGTACCAGGAGAGGATCTGCTTCACACGCTCGGTGATCTTCATGGGGGGACCCCTTCGCCAGTCCGTGGATTTCGCGCCGGACTATGCCGCACCGGCGCGCGGCGGGCAAGCCCCGTTGCCGCTGCCGGGTGCTTAACGGAGCAGGGGGTCCCTCCGCTCACGGAGTCGTAGTCGTAGTCGTAGTCGTAGTCGATTCAGGGGCACTCTCGCGCGGGGGATCAGCTCTCCGGCACCTGCGCGTGAGCATCTCCAGGATGCGGGTCAGCAACTCCATGGCCTGTCGCCGGGTGTCTTCCAAGGCGAGTTGCAGGACCGCAAAGGCATCCACGATCGCCTTGCACTCCATCGCGGAGCCCCGGGCGATGCTGTAGAAGCGGGCGCCCTCCGGCGCTCCGAAGCGGCCCGCTCCCTCGGCGATGTTCCAGGGGATGGAGAGCGCCGCACGTTTGAGCTCTTCGGTGAGAAACGAGTTCCCCCTGGGGGCGCTCGTCGCGATCTGCGACGCA